>NZ_JAOPWB010000188.1 GCF_025965855.1 Mycobacterium sp.
GTCAGACTTCAAGTAGGTCTCTCCTGCGGGTTTCGATTCGACTAGGCATCGACATCGAAACCACAGGAGAGGCCGCCACGGCGCTGACGCGCCGGGCGGGATCAAGGTAGGTCTGGGCAGATTCATGACCGCCTGCGGGCACTTTCGTGTCCGCCGGTGGGCAGTTCTTATTGGCCGCGAACGGGCATTTCCATGTCCGCCAGTGGGCATTTTTTCATGTCCGCCGACACAGGGTGCGGCGCTGGGAGCCGAGGATGCCAAACGGATCGGTCTGACGCCCCGCGTGTTCTTTCCGTTGTGTGCCGTGGGCAGTCACCCCATCTAATGACTCCCTAGGCAGGCGGTCACGCCGGGATGACCAGCGGGCCCACCAGACCGGTGCCGTCCCGCACGCGAACCGGAAGATGCGGGACGCCCCGGCTGTGCAGGTCGCGCACCATGCGCGGGTCGGCAACCAGGTAGTCCGACAGCACCACCAGATTGACGGCGTCGGGCGACACCCCGGCATGCGCCAGTTCGACCCTCAGCGCCCTCGTGCCGGTGAGCCTGACCCATAGGGCAGGCGGTAGGTGTACCGGCAACCGTCCGCAGACCGTCCGCAGTACTACTGGCAACAGCTCTCAGCAGCCAACAGAACCAACCGTCTGAGCTGGCGTTTTATCTGACAGCCAACGCAGCTTGGATCACCAAACGGCGAGAACAGCGGACTGCAAATCCGTCGGCTTACGCCTACACAGGTTCGAATCCTGTACCTGCCACCAACGCTCAGGGCGAGGGCGTTTCACCGGCTTCCCGCAACCTTGCCGGTGCCGCCTGGGCGCCGGGAGCGGAGAAAAGCGACTTCGGCGCGACCTGCGGCGACGCGGCGGGCTCGACGCGCTCCATCGCGCTCCGAAATGGCGAACCCACGGAACGCTGGGCGGACGCCTCCGGTGTATAGCGCGCGGCTTGCGGCACGGAGACGACCGGGTTCGCCGTCTGGGCTCTCATGCGCGGACCGGCGAACTGAGACTCGAAGTCGTGATCGGGCGGCCTGAGCACCTGACGCTCCCCAAGTCCACGGTCGAAGGGGCCGCCTGGGTCGAAGGGGCCGCCTGGGTCGAAGAGGCTCTCCGGGTCGAACCCGGTGGCTGAGATTTGGCTCGTGACATAGCTGTCGGGCGGTAGATCCACCCGCGGCGGCCACGTTGGGTCCGGTCCTTGACCGGCCTGCGTTTCCGGGGTGCTCTGGCCCCCGGTGTCGCCCCCGGACGGGACGCGCGGATCCTGCGGTCGCGCGGAACGTCTCCCGCCATCGTTGGCGGGTCGATTCTCAGCGGCGTTGGCCGGCTGTGCGTGCGGCCACTGCGCGGTCGACGCCTGCGGCGACCCCGGCCTTGCGCCCGTCATCTGCTCGAGGTACTGCCGCCACGCCTGGAGGTAGCCGAACAATTGCTGGGTGTAGTCAGCCGGCGCGGGAGGCATCGGTGCCACCGGAGCGGTGGGTGTCGGCGGCATCGGCGGTGTGGGTGGCATGAATGGCCCGGCCGCCGGCATGGACGGCACCGTGGGCATCGCGAAGGGGGCGGTCGGGAACGGTAATCCGGCCGTCATTGCCGTCCACTGGTCGATGAACTGTCGCCAGGTCTGCAAATAGGCGAGCAACTGCTGGTTGTAATCGGTTGTGGGCATGAACATTTCTTGACCTCCAGCGGGTGGCGGGATAAAGGACGTGGGATCGACGAAATCCAACGGATGCGGCAGCGACCGCTCGCAGTATCGCGAGTCGAGCGTGCGTACGGCCCGGGTGTCGGCCGGCTCGCGGTTTTCGATGTCGAACACGTAGCAGTAGTCACCGGCCGGTGTCGGCATCCGAATCGGGCTCGACATGCCTTGATCGAGGAAGCCGAAGGGAAACTCCCAGTTGAGCGTGGTCTTCTGCCGGCGATCGAGACCGCCCGATTTAACCCAGATGTAGTGGTCGAGGATGGCGTTGACGGCGTGCCGTCCCGACTCGCACGCAGCCTCCATCGACGTCAGCCGGGTGAACGTCTTGTTCCACGTGCCCGCGAAGACCACCGAATTGTTGTGCACCTGATAGCCGCCATGGCGGGCCTGCCAGACGTTCCGCTGCTCGAGATCTTCGAGCCACCAGTCGTCGGGCGGTGCGCTGCTCCAGGACGACCCGTGCGGATTCCACGGGTCGCTGCCGGGCCGATTGTTCCAGTCCCCGACGATGGGAACGAGATACGGTGCCTCGTTGAGAACCACGCGGCCCTGGCCCTGTCCGGGTCCGGTAGCCATGATCAGGTTGCGATCGAGCGCGTACCAGGCGGGCCACGGCATGACCTCCGCCCCGACGGATCCGGCGTTGCTCGTAAGCGCGGAAATGATCTGGCGCCATACCTCCGCGGCGATTTCGTCAGGAGTGCAGTCGCGGGCCGCCTTGCCCAGGTGGCTGGAGGGGGTATTGAAATCCCCGATGTCGACTGAGAGCACCGAGACGTGGCCGTCGCGGTCCAGAATCGGTCGCCGCTCCCACAATCCAGCCTGGTTGATTGACGACAGCGCCCACTCCGTGCCGGCGTACAACATGTGTCCCCGGAGCAGCTGAAATTCCGTGTCGAAGTAGTACTGGATGCCGCACAGTGTCTGGAACCGGTCCCATGGCACCCGTCCCAGCTCATTCATCGAGTAAGGATTTCGCCGCCGCTTGGGCCGGGTCGTGCCGGGCTGCAGGGGGCCGCCGGGCGGGGGAGGGATGGTGGTGAAACCGTCCAGCCTGGCCACGGTGCCGCCGGTGCCCGCCGCGCGCAGCGCGGTGGTGAGGTATTCGGCCGCCGGGGCGTCGACGGCAACGACCGTGTAGTCCGGAGTCAGCCCCGTACCGTCGGCCAACGTGATCTGCACACGGGGTCGCAGATGGGGTGGCTGAGTCGGGTCGAGTGCCGGAGGGTCGAGGCGAGTCGCCGCATTGCGGACGAAGCGGACGCCGAGTGCGACGAGGTGGCGATACCAGTGGTCGAACCACGACTCGGTGGTGGGACCGTTGAGCACTCCATCGGCCTTGTCGTCGCGGTCCATACTCAGGTACAGCTGCAGATACGTGCTGATGTTGGTGCGCGCGTCCCCCCAGAGTGCGTCGAGAGCGACCAGAACCCTTGGCATTTGGCGCAACAGCGCGTCGCAACGTGGTGTGTAAGAGAATTGGTTGATTCCGGTCATGCTGTCGTGTCCGACGAAGAAGTCGTAGGCGGACACGTTTTGCAGTTCCCGCGCCCGACGCAGCGGGCTGGTGACGAGGTAGCGCAGCATCCTGCTCTGGAAGGTTGTTGCGTCGCTGGGGGTGAGGCCCACCGTCGCGAGTTGGCCAAGGATCCCGAGAAACTCAGCGCCATTGCGTGGGAGTTCGCGCGGAAAGACGAGGGACGGTTTTCCGTCGATCGTGATGCCCTGGGTGATCACCCGCCGGACGTTGTCATAAACGGTGCGGGAAGTCGGTGTCCAGCCGGCCGTCCCATTGAGCTGGTAGACCGGGATGCGCTGGAACAGGTCCCAGGTGTGTAGGTAGTACGCCGGGAAGAAGCGAAAGCCATGCTCGCCCGCAACCGCTCGCCCAGTGGCACGTGGCTGGCCGCGTCGGCCCGGGAAGGGGCGCAGCTCGGCTCGGCTCCCGCCCTCCGCGCCCACCGTCGAGTACTGAGATGCGGCGAGGCCACCGAGCTTGACGGGCGGGTAGGTCCCTGCCGGCTCGGGTCCCAACCCGTTGCGCTCGTCCTGCCGTGCCTCGTACACCGTGACCACGAAGCCGCGCTCCGCCAGTTCCTGCGCGGCGGTGAGGCCCGCGATGCCCGCCCCGAGGACCGCCACGGTGGGGCGTCGTTCACAGGATGCCGGGGTCCGGATTTGCTCGCTCATGCGCCCGCCCGGAGTTCGGACAGCAGACCGGGCTGCGTGGACGCCCGGACCGCGGCGTGCACGTACGCGAGCAGCGAGTCGTGAGCACGCTGGAGATCGTCGAGCGAACCGCGAACCCAAACCGTGCCCGCCTCCACGGCGTCGCCAAGCCCCACCCTGGCATCGAGCAGATCGAGGATGGCGACTCTCGAAGCGACGATCCGGACCCCGGGCGTCTGCGCCGCACCATTGGACACCTGAAGTCGATCACCACCTCGAAGTGAAAACACCTCGCCGTCTACGTCGAGTTCGACCACCATCGGGCCGATCTCTGCTAACAGCAGTCGGTAACTTTTGGGCACCTCGTCCTGCAGGTGCTCGACCGAACGCCGCAATAGCGACGAAACCCGTTCAGCCATGGAGGAACTCGAATACACCGGTACCGACGAAGTCCAAGTCCTCGCCTTTTACCGTGCCGCTCGCACGGACAGTACCGTCTGTTTCACAGAGCACAGTCGATCGGTCGAGGCATACCTCGCTCGGTTGCGCCAGACGGGCATAAGAACGCGAGCGGAACTCGGCGTGCACCTTGTCGCCTGCCCGTGTCGCGGTGATCTCAATCCGTTCCGGCACACCCGGCACCTCGCCGTCCAGCAGCAGCCGCATCGGGGGCGGCAAGGTGCAGTCGGCCGCGCGGCCGAGCAGGCCGTGCATGCGCGCCTGCACCGCCGCGTGCCGGAATATCGCTGCGGGCTCATCGTGGTGCCAGACGTAGAGCGATCGGGACAGACAGCGCAGCCGCCTCCGGTCGGTTATCTGCACGAATACCATCGACCACGGGTCCCCAGGTCCGGTCGGCAAAATGGTGCCCCACGTCCAACCGAAGTCGTCGCCCCACCAGAACCGACCCCAGTTGTGATCGTGATAAGCAAGGCCGTCTTCCATCCGGTGTTCTCGGCCGCTGATACGTAGCCATCCGGCGGCGCGCAGCCTCGGTACGAAGAGCCAACTGAGGCGGCCCTCACCGGCCGGTTCGTTGCGAACCACGAATGGCTGGCTTGCCGAGGTGAAATGCAAATTACCCCGAATGCCCTTGTCCGGCAGGTCGATTGCCACCCGATAGCCGTCGGGTGTTATGGTCATCCGGTTGCCGCCGATTGTCAGTTCACCCAGGTCGGCCGAGACGTTCAGAGCGCGCCGGTCGAACCGCTCGACGGCGCCGGTCCAGGTCTCGTCGTGAGCGATCACGATGACGCGTGGCGCAAGCCGGACTTCGTCGGTGGCGAGCACTTCGTTGGTGAGGCTGAAGTTGATCAAGATCCGCACGCCACGCCCGTGGACCACGAAGTGGTGCCACTCCTTGAAACCCGTGGGCCGGGCAGTGGCCAGCACCGGGGCACGGAGGAAGTCGCTGCGTGCGAGCACTGCGCTCATCGCAGCCACCGCGTGGTCGGTGCCGCGGGCGGCGGCGCAACGGCAGCCGGATTCTGCTGTGCGATGGTCGAATTGGGTAATCGCTCGATCGCCGCACCGATGCTCGCAAGCCCGAGCAGGACGTGCACGAAGTCGTCCGGGTGGCGGGGACCCCCAGCTCGGCGGTCGACGTCGGCGGCCAGCGTGCGAACCACCCGGGCCAGCCCGGCGAGGCCAAGCAGGTAGCCAATGAAATCGCTTTGGTCGGCGAGCGCTTCGCGGGGATCGGTGAGCGTCATGCGAACCCCTCGGGCCGCAGGCGAGCCAGGATGGAATCGTCGAGGCCATGCCCGATGACGGCGTCGGCCAGCAGGTCCGCCCAGGCGTCGGGGCCGGCGTTGGGCGCGGCGGGACCGTCGAGAACGTTGAGGCTGACCATCTCCCAGACGCGTCGGAGGTTCTCCACTGCTTCGGAGGCGACCAACGCGTCGCGCAGCCGCGCCCCGCGGGGGGTGTCTGCGTAACGGCGGCCCTCGGCAAGGAGTAGGTCGTGCAGCCCTCGGGCGGCCGCTGGGTTACCCAGGACCGCGCGGCGCGCGCCAAGAAGCAGGTCGAACACGGTCCGCTCCGCCCCGCCGGCCTCGTCCGGCGGGGCCGGGTGCAACCGCGGGGCCTCGCGCTCGATGAGGTCGAGAGTGAGTTCGCGGATCCGCTCGAGTTCCGCCAGCATGCCGAGCAAGCCTTCGGGGTTCACCGGGTCCGCCCGTGTACGTAGTCCACGAGTGCGGCCAGCACGTCGCGGTGTCGGCTGCGCGGCAACCAGTCGAGGCAGGCCAGCACGGTGGCCGCCTCCTGGGCGTGCTGAGCTGCGACATCGCGGGCGTGCTTGAGCGAACCTACGCGATGCATCAACTCGTAGAGCCATCGAATGTCGTTGAGGCTCTTGGACTCCGAAGGATGGTGCCCCTGTAGCCGAGCCTCGATTTCGGCATTAGCGGACTGGGACAGTTGGCCGCTCGCGGTGAGCCGATCCAGCAGCTCGGTCAGCACCAACTCGCCATCGGCGCTCGGGCGGCGCCTGGCCAGAATCTGCACGGCGCGATCCATGTCTTCCGGTTCGGCACACCGCAAGGTGTGCAGCAGCATCAGGGTCCGCTTGCCCTCCCAGAGGTCGCCGCCGATCTCCTTGCCGTACTCCTCCGGGTCCGCCCGCAAGTTCAGCAGGTCGTCGGTGATTTGAAACGCCGCTCCGAGGTGCCGGCCGAGGGACTCAAGGGGCGCCAACCGCTCGGGTCCGGCGCCGGCGGCGATCGCGCCGGCCTGTAGCGGTGTGATGAACGAGTACCAGCTGGTTTTGAGTTCCACCATCTTGAGGTAGTCGGCATCCTCGAGCCGCCAGGTGTTGGACCGGACCCACTCGAGCTCCAGCGCCTGGCCGTCGACGGTGAGGCGGGTCATCTTGGCAACGGCTCGCAGGATGCGCAGGGCGGGCCCGAGCCCTACCCGCTCGACGTTGTCGAGCAGCGGTTGCAGCGAGAGCGACAGCATGGCGTCGCCGACATTGACGGCGATCGGCACGCCGTGGTCGATGTGCAGCGTGGGTTTGCCGCGCCGCCACCACGATTCGTCCTCGATGTCGTCGTGGATGAGAAACGCGTTGTGGTAGAGCTCGAGCGTCGCGGCGGTCGGCAGTACTGCCTCGAGATGGCCGCCCAGCCCGAGACAGGTGGCGATGCTCAGCGCCGGCCGAAGCGCTTTCCCGCCGCGCAGGGGGTAGTCGAGGATCAGGTCGTAGAGGCCATTCGGCCCGCGTTCACCCGGACCGTACAGCCGGTCGATCTCGCCGTCACAGGCATCCTTGCACAGGGCGAGATAGTCGTCGAGCGGATTACACGCCGTCGGGCTCGTACCGCCGTCACGTGATTCACTCTTTGAGAGCGACGAGGCCTGTGGCATCGGTGATCCTTGTCGCGTAACGGATCCGGGGGGAGAGCTGGATTGTGCCCGTGCTGGTTTCGCCGTCGACCTCCAGGCTGGGGAGGACACTGAATGCGAGGTCCAACGGCTCCTCACCGGGTGATGCCTCCGGCGCCGCGCCTTGCGCGATCCGCCGGCGACGGCCGATGAAGACCATCCGGACCTGCTTTTGGTTAGTACCGTCGAGCGGCTCGAATCGGTACAGCGAGTTGATGTTCGCCGCAGCCAGTATCTGCTGAAGGATGTTGTAATAGCCGCTGACCAACTGGTTGAGCTTTTGGAGCCCCACAGTATTGGTGATCAGGCAGGACGGCGCCCGATATCCGGCGCTCTCGACGAGCACGCGGGCGCCGATCAGCGAGTCCTGCAGGTCCTGGGCGCCGGTCGACGTGAAGGTGATGATATTGGGCGCCTTCGCGGCCGCGTAGCACGCCTTGAGGACGTCGGTGTCAAAGTTGTTGGCGAGGGTCTTGGTCGCTGCCATCACTCCGGTGAGCAGGGCATCGGGGGTCGGCGCAATCGCCTCCGCGACTGTTTGCTGGATCGTTGGCGGCGGAGGCGGAGACGGAGGTGGGGCGAGGGGTAGAAAGCCCGCGGACGTACCCAGCAGGCCATTGGCGACATTGAGCTGGCCGGGGTCGCCGGTGTCCCAATGCGGGATCGCCTGCCAGGCAATGCTGCACTGCGCGAGCGTCTCGCAAACTGCCTGGTTGGCAAGGGCCAAATACTCAGCTGTGAAGTACATGGTGCCACTCCTCGACCGCCCCCGACTATCGATCAAATCATGGCAGACAAGATCGACACGTGCGCAACTTATTCACCGAAGTTCAAAAAAGTGGAGTAGTGCACTACTTGTTCAGGAGCGCTATCTCCTGACCAGGGGTCATTTCACCGCGGGCCACCGCGTCGCAGTGCGCTAGATGCAATGGCGCAACGGGGTCCTCGGGCAGCAAGTCGCGGCATCGTTCGAAGGCGGCGCGCGCCCCGTCGACGTCGCCCGCGTCGAACAGTGCGAAGGCCTCGTCGAACGTGGGCTGCGCCGCGCGCTTCGCGGCGCGAAGTTGAGCCGAATCCTCGTCGTACACTTCGTAAATCGTCACCGGTCGCCGTCGGTTGACCACCATGACGCGCTCCATGCGACGGACGTCGAACTGCTCCGAATGAGCGAGGCGCTTATGCGTGCGATCGGAGATGAGCAATGCAGACCCGTAGCGCTTGTTGGTGCTTTCGATGCGGGCGGCCAGGTTCACCGCATCGCCAATGATGGTGAGCACCATGCGGTTGACCCCACCGACGAGCCCAACTCCCACCGCGCCGGTGTTGATGCCGATTCCCGCCCGCAGTTCCTCGGAGCCGAGCGCCGTCCGTTCCCGATTGTGCTCGCGCAATGAGCGCAGTATGCCCAGTCCCGCCCGGACGGCGTCGGGCTCCGAGTCGAAAACGGCGACGATCTCGTCCCCCCGCACGTCTTGGATCATGCCGTTGTAACTGATGATCGGGAGCTCGACGGCCCGCAGAAAGCCCATCGCCAAGTTGCTCGCCTCCGCGACGTCCATGTCTTCGAGCATGGTCGTGTAGCCCCGGATGTCGCTGATGAGCACCGTCATCTCGCGTTCGACCTGGTAGCCGGCGCGGACGCGGCGAAGGTCATCGATGTCGAGGATGCGCAGCAGTTCGTTGGGCACGAATCTCGATTGCACGTCCATCAGGGATTGTCGGTACTCGTCGGCGGCCCGGAGTCGGGCCTCGAGCTGGAAGTTCCACAGGGGGGCGGCGGCCTGGGCGCACAGGAAGGCGACCGCCTCCTCGTGCTCGGCGCCGAAGTGTCTGCCCGACTCGTCCCGCTCGGCGTAAATCACGCCGATTGTTGTGTCGTGCAACCTAATCGGAACGACGAGGACGGAAAGAGTCGCGGCCTGATGGTCGGCGGCGACGATGACCGGGGAGCCACCGTCGATCGCGCGGCGCACGATATCCCTGTCGTAGGACACCTCGGTCCATGGGCCGTCCACGATCGAAATGTCGCCGTGATCATGGATGGCCCGGACCGACAGATTCTCCGCCTCGCCGGTGATGAACAGGACGCGGCCCGCATCGGTCGTGTCCGCGACGGAGCCCAGGATGATGTTGGCCAAGCCGTCCGGGGTCCTCGCCCCCGACAGCGCGTGCAGAAGCTGATGTGCGCCGACCGGGTCGATCCCGGCCGTTCCGGTCTGGACGAGATCGCGTCTGAGTAGCCAAGGATGCTCCCGCGCGAGCCAGTCCGTGCGCGCCACGAAACCCAGATTCAGCCAGCGCTGGTACGCCGACCGCAGCATGTGTTCGCGAAGCGTCTTCCGCCCGATGTCGGCATAGAGCGCGGCGGCCTCTTCGTGGGCGCGCGCACTAATCGTTGGAAGCCGGTTCTCCTCGGCAAGCTCAATCGCTTGGTGAAGGTAGCGCTCTGCCTTGGCGTGTCGCCCGCGCGCTCGCGCCCACGCTCCCTGGATCAGGGCATACGGTGCCGCGTAGTTTTCCGGTGCGCCCGCCGCCCACTTGCGGTGCGACGCCAGTGTCTGGCGCACGAAGTGCTTGGTCGAGGGCTCCCGGGGCGCGCACTGGATCATGCTGAGCGCGCCGACCAGGTAGACAAGTTGTGAGGCCGCGATGCCGGCCAGACCACCTAGATGCTCGATTGCCTCTGACGTGGCGGCGACCGCGCCGGCGTGGTCGCCGGACCAGAAGTGCAGGCCCTGCTTCATGGCTGCGGCTGCGCCGACGGCCACCTCGTCGCCCTCACGGCGCGCGCCCGGCAGCACCTCTCGCTCGTCGTAACCGCTCTCGCCGGCGAGGAGGAAGGGATCGGCGGTGCGGCCCATCAGATTGAGGCAAAGCTGCTGCATAGCCTGGCAAAGAGCGCTGGACACGGGCTGGGAACGGATGTGGGGGATGAGGGAGCTGGCGAGGGCGTCGATCTCCGGGAGCGGACGACCGACCCAGAATGACTGGGACAGCAGGACCGCGACCAGGAGTCCGGCGTTTTCCTGGTCGCCCTGGTCGAGTGCCTCCTCGACGGCATCGCGAAGCTCGCCTAAGCCGTCGCGGAGGGGGTGGCGCCAGTGGTGGATGTAGTCCAGGTGCATGAACACCGTCTGCGGCCGGGCCTCGCGGAATTCCGGGCGCTCTGCGAGCAGCATGCTTACCTCGCCGAAGCGCTGGCTGCCCGCGTGGTCACCGAGCAGCACCAGGACAATCCCGTAACCGGCGATGACCAGCGGCGAGGACGGCGTGTGGCCGTGGGCCAACGTGAGGTCGAGTTGCTTTCGCACGAGCAAGGGCAAGAGGTTGGGCCGGATGAGGACCGACATGTTGCATAGCTCGGCAAGAATCCGGTGGAGTGCGACGACCCGCTGGTCATCGCAGTGCGGTAGCGCAAGCAGCCGCTCGTTGCTCCAGCGGCGCATTGTTAGCCTCATCCGAACCAGGGCGTTGCCCATCCGCGGCTTGCCCGCGTCGGCCGGCATTTTTTCGCCCAGCTCATCGAGCGCCCGCAGCCCGATCTCGAGCGCCTCCTGGAGACGATTTTGTGCGACCCGTCCCTTGATCCGGAGGTACGCGAGCCGCGCGCGGTCGGCCGGCTCGTGCAGCACCTGCTCGGCCTCGTCGAGCAGCGCATGCAGCACCGCCACGTCACCGACCAGGAGTGCGGCGTCCGCGGCGTCGAGCTGCAGCTCGCGGGTCAGGGCAAGGTGAGTGGACCAGCGCGGTTCGCCGAGGAGGTCCAGAGCGTTCCGGCAGTACTCGAGCGCCAACGGGAACGAGGCCTGCGCCTTCGCCTTTCGTGCCGCGCGCCGCAGCACCTCGACGAACCGGACGCGCTCTGTGTCGTCGGCGAGCCCACGTCCGCCGATGCCGACGTGGCGCGCAGCCTCGAACAAGCGGTCGTCCCCGTGCTCGACCAGCCGCCGGCCGATCCCCAGGTGTGTCGCGCGTTCGGCATCGTCGGACAGGCCGTCCCGCGCCGCCTCGGCCACCCGGTCGTGGCTGAAGCGGTACTGGGCGTCGCGACTGATCGCGTTGGCGATGCGCCTGCCACCGCTGTCGACGGCCTCGAGCAGTCGTAGCTCGAGGCACGCCCAGAGCGCCTGGGCCACCACGTCGGGCGGTTGCGCGGCCGCCGCCGTCGCGTCGGCCAGGTCGAACTCCCCACCGATGCACGACAGCGAACGCAACACCGCCCGATCGCTCGGGCGCAGCTGGTCGAGGTAGCGGCCGAGGAACTCGGCGGCCGTGGCGGAGACCTCGATCGACGCGAGGATGCGCAGATCCCAACTGGGACGCCCGCCGGCGCCCGCGGGGGTGAGCGCCCCTTCGCGTTGCGCGCGGTACAGCAGCTGACGAACCTGCAGCGGGTTGCCCCCGGTCCGATGCTGGAATTCGGCGGCCACATCACCCAGCTCCACGCCCCGGCCCGAAACCGCGGCGAGTAGCTCCTCGACGTCCTCGCGGGCCAGCGGGCCGAGGTCGATGCTGCGCAGGCTCGGAGAGGTGAAACCCGCTGAGCCCGAATCGAATTCACCCGCGCGATGCGCACCGAGCACCAACACGTTGCGGATCGATACCGTCAACAGTTCGCACAACAGCAGCAGCGTGTCCCGATCAGCCCACTGCAAATCGTCGATCGCCAGCACCACGGGCCGGTAGGACGCGGTATCCGACAGCAGGCGGATGACGGCGCGGTGCAGCCGTCGGCGAGCGTCCGCCGCATCGAGGTCTGTCACATGCGAGGTCTCGCCGAGCACTCGTGGCAGGTCGGGCACGAGCTCCCCGAGGACGCCGGCGATCGAAGACATCCCGCCGACGATGTCCGCACGCCAGCGGTCACGTTCGGCCGGCCCGGTGGCCTCCATAGCGCGGACGAGTGAGCTGAGCGCGTCTCCCACCGCCGAGTACGGTGCGGGCGCGCCGTCGCGGCACCTCCCGTAGGCAAACACGCAGTCGCGCCCGGACACCTCGACGCCGAAGGCCTGCATGAGCATCGACTTGCCGACTCCCGGCACCCCGCTGAGCAGGACGCATTCTCCGCCGGCGCGTCCTGCCGCGTCGACGGCGGTCCGTAGTTCGGTGAGCTCCTGCCGTCGGTCAACCAGACGGCCATCGAGGTCGAGCGCCGGAGCCGTCACGGCGCGACGCACACGATGGTGGGCGCCGACCGCCGGACGCCGCTGCACGGGGATCGCAAGGTGAAGCGCATGTGCATGCCGAGTCCCCTCTACCGGAACTGTCGACCCATCGTAGTGACAGGGACGCCCGCAGCGGAACTATGCGGATCTGGTCGGCGTGTTATTGGAGGGGATAGCCCACCGCAAACACAGCCCGAGCCGAAGTGTTGGGGCTGACGTTGCTTCGCAAGCCAATTGATTGAACCCGCGCGGCGCCGCGCGCGGGGAGTGGTGTTTGCTAAAGCACCCAGGCTGTCGCCGAGTGTGCTCGCGCATTCAGCGCTAGCAAAGCATCTTGCCGCCGGGCCGCAGTCAAAGCCGAAATATCTTGTAGCACCATATATTTCATAGGATGAAACGTCTTGGGTCGGCGCCGGTTGGTGATGACATCCGATGGCGTGCGCCGCCGGGAGCCGCTGCCACCGCAAACTGGGTCTGGCGCCAATCAACGCTTAGGTTACCCTTACCTAGTCTGTGGGCCGGTTGGCGCGGACGCTGCCATCGCACGAAGGAGTTGGTCGAGGGTGACCGATACAACCACGCCGGTGACGGACGCGGTCGACGCGTCGTCGGCGTCGCGCCGCGGTCGGTGGCTGCGGTGGGGACTGCTGACGGTATGGGGCCCCGGCCTCGTCGTGATGCTGGCCGACACCGACGCGGGATCGCTGATCACCGCGTCGCAGTCCGGCGCCCAATGGGGCTATCGCATGGTGCTGCCGCAGCTGATCTTGATGCCGATCCTCTACGTCGTGCAGGAAATGACCGTGCGGCTGGGCATCGTCACCCGGAAGGGGCACGGTGCGCTGATCCGGGAACGGTTCGGGCGCTTCTGGGCGTGGGTCTCGGCGTTCACCCTGTTCGCGTCGTCGATCGGGGCGCTGCTGACCGAGTTCGCCGGCGTCGCGGGGGTCGGGGAGCTCTTCGGCGTCTCGCGCTGGGTCAGCATCCCGATCGCGACCGCGGCGCTGCTGGCATTGGCGTTGACCGGCAGCTATCGGCGCGTGGAGCGCATCGGCTTGGTCATCGGCGTGGCCGAACTGGCCTTCCTGGTCGCCATGGTGATGGCGCGGCCCGACCCCCACGCCCTGCTGGAAGGCCTGAAGTCGATGCCGCTGGGCAACTCGTCGTATCTGCTGCTGGTCGCGGCGAACGTCGGCGCCGTCATCATGCCGTGGATGGTCTTCTACCAGCAGGGCGCGGTGGTCGATAAGCACTTGTCCGTGGCCACGATTCGCCAGGCCCGCCACGACACCGCCGCCGGCGCCGTGCTGACCCAGCTGATCATGATCTCGGTGGTGGTCACCGTGGCCTCGACGATCGGGGCCCACAACGGCGAGACGGCGCTGAACACCGTCGGCGACATCGCCGGCGCGCTCACGCCATACCTGGGCCGCGTCGGCGGCACCGTCCTGTTCGGCCTGGGCATGCTCGGCGCGGCGCTGGTCGCCGCGATCGTGGCCTCCCTGGCCGGCGCGTGGGGACTGTCGGAGGTCTTCGGCTGGCGCCACACCCTCAACCAGCGGCCCAACCGGGCCACCGCCAAGTTCTACATCACCTACGCGCTCGCCCATCTCCTCGGCGCCGCGCTCGTCCTGGCCAGCGTCGACCTGGTCAACCTGGCCGTCGACGTCGAGGTGATGAACGCCCTGCTGCTACCCATCGTGCTGGGCCTGCTGCTGGCGCTGGAGGCGCGGGCGCTGCCCGAGGAGTGGCGCATGCGCGGACCGCGCAAATACATCGCGCGCACCCTGTGTCTCGTCGTCATGGGCTTCGGGCTCTACATGGTCCCGCAGGCCCTCGGTTGGTCCTGAGTCGTTCAGAACCAGGGACCCGGAAAGTGGCCGTCCTGGTCTTGCACCATCACGATGTCCTTGCAGTCCCCGTTCAAGGCGGCGGCATTCTCACCGCGGCACACCAGCGTCCAGCCCGAGATCCGCGCGAAGGGCCGCACGGACCAGGTCGTCGAGACCGGATCGGGGGCGGGCAGGGCGAGGACGGCGAAGGTGTTGCCGACGTTCGTGATGTAGAGGTGGTCTTCGAAGAAGGCCAATTTCGCGATCGACATATTCTTCGCGTCATCCCGCGTCTTCAGCAGATCCCAGTGCTGTGTTCGCAGGTTCCACACCCCGAACCCGAACTGCGAATTATCCGAGTTGCGTGCGTCGACGAACAATTTCCCGTCCGACAATGTGGCGGACAATCCGCCGCCGGAAAGCCTGTCCGAATCGCCAACCTTGACAAGGGATTTCGCGTTCAGGTCATAGAACATCGTCGACACGACCGGCGGGTTGTACGAATCCCAGTGCGTGATCTTCACCAGCTTGTCCGGGCCGTCGGACAACTCGCCATCCACGGTCCAGATGTCGTTGTCCTGATAGATCGCTTCCCCGCTCGGCCGGCGCAGCTCCGCTCCCGACGCCTTGGCGGCCTCGGTGTTGCTGGTGTTGCGTTGGAACGAAAGGACGTCCTGCCACACCCGGCCGGGCTGCGGGTCGTTCCACATCATCGAAAGATCGTTCCCGGAAAGGATGACGGTCCGCGGCGGCGACGCGGCGCTGTGCCCGTCGGTGAAGGCGTTCACCCATGCGACCCCGGACGCGGTCGCTGCCAAACCCCATTCGTTCGCCGCGGACAATTTCAGGTCGGGCGTCGGCGGCTGCAGCTCCTTGGTCACCAACGGCTGGCTCGTCTTGAGGTCGAACGCGTACGCGGTGGCCTTCGTGACTTCGGGTTCTGACCCTTGCGCCGGCTTGGCCGTCGCCACCACGTAAACGACCCTCATATCGTCGGCCGTCCCCGTCAACGCGCAGATGCCACCCGTTAAATTCTCGCCAGCCGGGACGGCGGGAACACCCGGCAGCACGTATTGACCAGTTTTCGTGTCGAATACCTTGGGTCGAATGTCCTCGAGCGCCGATTTCTTCTGTGCGAATTTCTCGGGACATCCGACGTATGCCGTCCCTCCGTAACTTTTCCAGTCCCTCTCCAAGGGACCTGTCACCGGGGGCGGCGCGGGTGCCGCACTTGTCGTGGTCGCCGCGGTGGAAGTCGAGGTGGTCGGCGTGGCCGCGGGCGGATCCGCGGTTTCCGAACACGATGCGACGACGAGACAGACAGCCGCCGCGATCAGGGCAAGCCGGTGTGTGGGCACAGTTCGCCCCCGAATCCCACGCATCAACAAAACCCCCGTTAAGTTCGTGTAACCAACGAGCGTAAAGCCGGCCCGGACCGACCGCGACTTATGTGCAGCGGTCTTTGTCACACGTGGTACACCGAAAGCCATGAGCAGCCTTGCCGACGAGACCCGCTGGATGGACGCCACGGACCAGGCGACGCTGGTGGCCAAGGGCGAGGTCACGCCCAGTGAACTGCTCGAGGCGGCGATCGAGCGGATCGAGCGGTCCAACCCCGCGTTGAACGCTGTCGTGATCGAGTGGTTCGACCACGCCCGATCCCTGGCCGCCGATCCCGACCTGCCCCAGGGCCCGTTTCACGGCGTCCCGTTCTTGCTCAAGGACCTCTATACGAGCTTCGCCGGTCAGACCCTGTCCAACGGCAACGTCGCGCTGAAAGAGGCGGCCAAGATCGACGCCGCCGACACGACGTTGGTCGCCCGGTTCAAGGCGGCCGGCCTGGTGATCGCCGGGCGGACGAACAGCCCCGAGATGGGCAGCCTGCCGACCACCCAGCCGCTGGCCTGGGGGGCGACCCGCAACCCGTGGGCGCCCGATCGCACGCCGGGTGGCTCCAGCGGCGGCGCCGCCGCAGCGGTGGCCGCCGGGATGGTGCCGTTCGCCAACGCCTCGGACGGCGGCGGCAGCATCCGGATCCCGGCGTCGTGCTGCGGGCTGGTGGGACTCAAGCCGAGCCAGGGACGGATCACGGTCGGTCCCGTCCGCGCCGAGGCGGGGCTGGGGGTCGAGCTGTGCGTCAGCCGCACGGTGCGCGACACGGCACGGCTGCTCGACGCGGTGCGGGGTCCCGGTGTCGGCGACTCCGTCATCGCCCCGGCGCCACAGCGGCCGTACACCGACGAGGTCGGCGCCCACCCGGGCCGGTTGCGCATCGGGCTGCTTGACGTGCATCCACGCGGCGACTTCTTGCACGAGGACTGTGTCGCGGCGGTGCGCGCCGCGGCGTCGATGCTGGAGGGACTCGGCCACACCGTCGAGCCGGCGTGGCCGGCGTGCCTGTCCGACACCTCATTAGTGGAGAAGTTCATGGCGTTGTGGGCGACGCAGATGGCGATGGCCGCCCGGGGGTTCAGCGAGACGCTCGGACGCGAGGTGACGGCGGAGGACATCGAGCCGGTGAACTGGGTGCTCGTCGCGCAAGCGCAGCGGTTGACCGCCGTCGACTACGCCGCGGCCCAGCAAGCGGTCTACGCGTTCCGGCGTGCGCTGCAGCAGTGGTGGGCCGACGGCTGGGACCTGCTGCTCACGCCGACGGTGGCCGAACCACCGGTGCCGCTGACGGAATTCGAGAACAATCCCGAGCGGCCGACCGCACCCATGCGCCGCGGCGGGCAGTTCGCGGCTTTCACGCCGCCGTTCAACATGAGTGGGCAGCCGGCGATCAGCCTGCCCCTGCACCGCAACGCCGAAGGCCTTCCCATCGGCGTCCAGCTCGCGGCCGCCTACGGGCGTGAGGACGTGCTCATAAGCGTCGCGGCACAATTGGAGTCGGCCCAGCGATGGTCGTCGGTTCACCCGGCAATCGCCTGATGGGGCTTGCTATCGGTGAGCGGGGATTCCCAGCACATGCTCGGCGACGTAGTTGAGCGCGAATTCGTTGCTGACCGGTCCGGATCGCGAAAGGCGCGCATCGAGGTACACGTCTAGCCAGCCCTGCCGCTCGTCCCAGGCGTCGGCGCCGAAGACTTGCACGGCGTGGTCGACGGCATCGAAAGCGAGATCGGCGGTCAGCAGTTTGGCCATGTTCGCCTCCCCGGCCAAGGCGGATCCATCGGCGTCGGCGTCGAAGCGAGCAGCGGTGCGGTACACCAGGAGTCGCACCGACTCCAGGCGGGCGTGCAGACCGGCCAACGGATGCCCGATCGCCTGGTTGGCGCCGATCGGCGAGGCGCCCGCGATGACGCGTGCTTTGGCATGCTCCACAGCGCGCGACAGCGCGTAGCCGGCGATGCCGATGCACAACCCGGCGGTCAGGACGCGTTCAACGTGGGTAAATGGCCATATCACCAAGAGGCCCTGCCCCTCGGCCCCTACGAGTTCCTCGCACGGGACCCGCACGCAATCGAGTTCGAGGCTGTACTGCTTCACGCCTTCCCGGTAACGCATGGGCAGCTCGGTCATCGTGGCGCCGGGCGCGCGGGGATCGACGAGGATCGTGGTGTAACCCCCGCGTTGCTCCTCGGCCGTTGTCGCACGCCCAAACACCAGCACTCGATCGGCGGCGTCCAGGCCGGAGGTGATGCTCTTGAAGCCCCGAACCACGAAATGGCTTTCGTCACGACGAATTTCGGTCTCAGAGCGGAACACATTGTGGCCCGATTGCGCCTCGGTGGTTGCCATCGCCAACAACGCATCACCGCGAGCGACCCGGCGCAGCCAGGTCCGCCGCGCCGGCTCGGGACCGGCTTGGTTGATCGCATACGCTATGGCCGCTGACAGGACGGGCATCCATAGCAGGACGTTCTCGCGAGCAAACGCTTCCAGCACCAACGTCATCCCCAGCAATCCGCCCTCGGCGCCGCCGTACTCGGCGGGCAACACCAACCCGGGCCATCCGCGCTCGCGGAAGATGGACCACAGGTCGGGATGCAACTCGCCGTGGTCGAGGAAGTGTTGGCGAATCTCGCGAGATCGCGGTGCGAATCGTGCGGCGATCTCCCGTGCATCGGCCTGCAATTGCGCATGCGCCGACGGCAGGCCGAACGGCCCGGCATCGACGGTGACGGTGGACGAAGTCATGGTTTCTCCGATCGCAGAGTAGTACTCCGGAGTATTACTCCTAGATGAGCGATATGACAAGCTGCTCCGGAGCGTTACTCTGGCCGGATGGATCTTCGCGACCGGGTGCTGCGCGCGGCACTCGAATGCTTCGACGACCTGGGCTACGACCGCACCTCGATAGCGCGGATACGCGAGCGCAGCGCAGTGTCCAACGGCGCGCTGTTTCATCACTTTCCCAACAAAGAAGCCATCGCCGATGCGCTTTATCTGGAGGCCATGCGATCGGTTCAGCGGGGCTACTCGGCCGCCCTACGGGGAGAACCGGCGACATTGCGCGACGGCGTCGGCGACATCGTCCGCACGATGTTGACGTGGGTGCAGGACAACCCGCGCTGGGCACGGTTTCTGTACGCGCGGGGCCAGTTGGACTGGTCCAGCGCGGCCGGCAGTGAACTGCGCACCCTCAACAAGGATCTGAGCGCCGCCTACCGCGACTGGCTCGGAAGTTTCACCGGCACCGGAGAAGTCCGCGATCTGCCGATGACGATCGTCGTTGCGATCGTCACGGGCCCGGCCCACGCGATCGCCCAGCGCTGGCTGGCCGGGCAGATCCGCGGACCGCTCGTCGGCTACGCCGACGACTTGATCGACGCCGCGGTCGCCGGACTGGGTGGTGCCCCGGCGCCGCGACGCGGGCCGGCTCGTAGAGCGCCGGCCGAAGCGCGCGTCCACATCCAGTGCGTTTCCGATGACGGCGCCCTCGTATTCGAGGGCCACTCGATCGCCGAGCTCACACCCGTGCGGTCCTGACCATCACTCGGTATCGAACTCGATGGGCAGGCTCGTGGGGCCGCTCAGGCTGACCATCGGCTTCCACGGCACCGGTCCGGCGGTGCGCGGGTTGAGCAGCCGGCTCGCGATGACGTTCAGCGCTTCGGCGATCTCGCGGCGGGCCAGGTTGGCGCCCAGGCAGTAGTGGGCACCACCGCCAAACGTCAGTATCGGTGGCGCCCCCTCGCGGGTGATGTCGACGCGATCCGGGTCGTCGTACACCGCCGGATCACGGTTGGCCGCGGCGGTATTCACCAGGACCATCGTGCCGGCGGGAAAGAGGTAGCCGTCCAACTCGGCGTCCTCGGCCACCAGCCGCAGCGTTCCGCACGCGATCGGCGAGTGGCGCATGGTCTCCTCGACGGCGCGCATCGCCAGTTCGGGGCGGCCCTTGAGCAGCGCCCACTGCTCGGGGTGGTCGCAGAGGACGTGCACCGAGGCGGCCACCTGGTTGCGGGTGGTGTCCGTCCCCGCCAACAACAGGCCGCCGGCGAGCATGCGCAGTTCGGCGGTGTTGAGCCGATCGCCGTCATCCTCGGCGCGAATCAGATCGGACAGCAGGTCGTCGGTGAGGCTGTGCCGGCGCCGGGCGACCATGTCGTCGACGTAGTCGTCCAGTTGCCGCCACGCGCGCATCACGACCGGCTCGACCTCGCGGAGATCGACGGTGAAGCCGAAGGCCTTGAAGACGTCGTCGGCCCACGACGAAAACCGTTGCCAATCCTCGCGGGGCGCGCCGAGCAGCGCACAGATGATCGGGACGGGGTAGGGGCGCGCGAGGTCGGTGACGACGTCGCAGCGGCCCGCGTCGACGACCCGATCGACCAGCTCGTTCATCACCGCGACCATGGTGTCGTGTAGGCGCAGCGTCGCGCGCGGCGTGAATGCCTTGGACGTCAGGCCGCGCAGCCGATGGTGCGTGTCGCCCTCCAGGCACAGCAGGCTGTTGACCACCTTGTCCCACAACGGCCCCGAGGTGACGCCCTGGGCGAGCAGGTTTATGCCGGGCGGGATCTGGAACCGGGTGTCCCGAAGAACGGATCGGACGAGGTGATAGGAGAGCACCTCGGGCCCGTGCGGTCCCAACGCGACCGGGGCCTGCCGTTGCGCCGCCTGGAGGCGGGGATAAACCTCGGCGGGAGTTTCCTCGGCGCCGTAGTCCAGCGTCGGTAGACCGGCATCGAAAAGGCTTGGGGGAGCGGCACCGACGGTCATGACGGTCTCCTTGCGACAACTTTCACACAATGTATGGCCAGTGTGGATGACTGTCAACGATAATGCTTGTTCAACACGAACTTTGCGTTTACCCGGCCCAGTCGCCATACATAAGACAAAATGTGTGTTGCCGTTGCGGGGCGGGCGGCTACCCGTGTGCCGTCCCGCGGACCAGCCGGCCGCCGATCAGCACGACCGCGAACACGCCGCTCGTGATTCCCGAAATGAGCAATGGCAGTTGGCCGTTCGAACCCCACAGGAAGCCCGCCCACAACCCCGCTACCAATACGGCCAGGCCGGTGGCGCCCTGGAACACGCCCTGCGCGCCGGCCTGATGCTCCCGGCCGACGAGCCCCGAAATCCAGGCCTTCCCGACGCCGTCGGTGCACCCGGTGAACAATCCGTAGGCGCCGATCAGCAGCCATGCCGTCACGGTGTCGGTGGTCAGTCCCAGCCCGGTATAGCCGATCGCGAAGAACGTCAGCCCCAGGCCGAACAACGCCGGTTTGCCGATGCGGTCGGCGAGCGATCCGGCCGGGTAGCTGGCCAGGGCATACACCGCGTTGTATCCGACGTACGCCAGAATCACCTCGACCACCGAGAAGCCAATCTCGTTGAGCCGCAACAACAACAGCGCGTCGGGAAAATTCACCAAACTGAAGCCCACGAGCAGTGCGGTCACCCGCCAGTACGGCCGCGGCAATGCGCGCACACCGGTCCACATCGACTGCCGTTGCTGTCGGGGGACGGGACGGCTGCGCTCCCGTGCCAGGAACACGAGTGCCACGCTGAGGACGGCAGGCACGATAGCGACGTACAGCAACGGCGGGATTTGGTGGTCGAGCAGCTCGTAGCCCAACAGCCCGAGCAGCGGACCGACGACGGCGCCCAAGGTGTCCATCGCGCGGTGGAAGCCGAAAACCCGGCCGCGCTGGTCCTCATGCACACCGTCGATCAGCAGCGCGTCCCGCGGTGCGCCGCGGACGCCCTTGCCGAGCCGGTCGACGACGCGCCCCGCGAGCACACCCGGCCACGCCCCGGCCACCGCGATGATGATCTTGCCGAGCGCCGCCATCCCGTAACCGGCGGCGATCAGCGGACGACGCGGAAACCTGTCGCCCAGCGGGCCCGCCGCGAGTTTCGTGAGCGAGGCCGCACCCTCGGCCACACCCTCGACGGCTCCCACCACGGACGGCGGCGCACCCAACACGGCCGTGAGGTAGATCGGCAACAGCGGATACAACAGTTCACTGGCGGCGTCCTGCAGGAACGAGACTCCGGAGAGCACCCGAACGTTGCGGGTGAGCCAGCCGGGCCACGAGCGTGTCGGTCGGGTCAGTTCCTGGCTCACGGTCGTCAGCGTAGGGGAGAGGCTCAGTCCTTGCCTTGCAACCGAACCATACGGGTCGTCGAACTCTCATCCAACTCGACGACGCCGGACCGTGAACGCAGGAAGTCGCTGAATGACCGGAATCCCAAAGACTTCTCGCTGAAAGACGGGTCCATCCGTTTCATTTGCGCTTTCACGGCCGAGTTGTGCAGCCAGTCGGCGTCGTCTTTCTCCAGACCGATTTGCAGCGCGCGCCTCAGGAGCGCGGTGGCGGCGGCCTGCGGGTCGGGTGCCTCCTCCGGCTCCTCGCGCTTGGCCGCCTTGCTGCGCGCGGCGCGTTTCGTCGGTTTGGCCGCCTCGGGGCCGGCGTCGGCCGAAGAGGGCTCGAACACCGGAACCCCCGGCAGCGCGTCGTAGATGACGAACTCGTCGCAGGCGGCCGCCAGCGCCCGGCTCGACGCGCCGGCCACCCCGATGCCCACCACATACCGGCCGAGCCTCTTGCAGCGCTGCGCCAGCGGGATGTAGTCGGAGTCGCCCGCCACGACCACCACGTGGGTCAAATCGGGCAGCCGGAACATGTCCTCGACCGCGTCGACGGCCAGCCGGATGTCGGCGCCGTTCTTGCCGTAGGCCGCCGCCGGGAACAGTTGGACCAGATCAACCGCGCGGGCCACCAGCTGTCCGCGGTACCCGGCGTTGACGTCGGCCGACCAGTCCGCATAGGCGCGGGTGAGCACCAGCGTCCCGAACGACGACGCGAAGTCGATGATCGCACCGACGTCGACCGTGGCCCGGGCCTGCCGATCAAGATACTGCTCGAGCCCACTGGCCTTGTCCCGCTGGAACGAGTTGCGCCCATTTACCTGGTCGTACCGCGAGATCACGATGTTGTCGAAGTCGAGGTAGACCGCCACGCGGGCCATAGCTGGTTCGGTCATGGCCTCAATCTTGTCCGATGCCGGCAGGCGACGGTCATGCGGGAACCCGAAGGTCCCGATGAGCAGGACCAAAGGGGGTACACCCGGCGATCAGTGGTCGATTACCGCGGGCAGGCGGTCAGCGCGCTCAACAGGCTGCGGCTGCGCGAGGAGCTACCCGTCATGGCGATCCGGGGGCCGACTTGAGGTGCTGCCCAACGTCGGTCACTTCCCGCAGGTGGAAGCGCCCACCGAAGTGGTCGAGCTGATCGAGGACTTTGTCGCGACCGGCGACCGTCGCGAGATGGACAGCCCGCGGACGAGCTTCTCAGCTACCGCCGCTGATAACGCCGGACGTGCGAACGCTTTTCGCTGTGCGATGCCATCTCGCTGACGATGGAACGGCCATGACCGCGCGGTGACTCTTGCGCGGCCGCGGCCAGGAGATCGACCGATTCGGCGATACCGGCGGCGATGTCGTCTACCCCGGGCACGTTGTCGGGGCACACGCACACGCACAGATCCATGACGTCGTCGTGGGAGGTCACCGTGATGTTCAACCCGCGGGCATCTAGCAGCGGCGCAACGGTGTGCATGCCGACAACCTTGGCGCCTAAACAGTAGGCCGGCGTCGCGTTCGCGGATATGTAGAAGACACTGCCGTGGCAGTTGGGTGCGCGCCATCGGCCCAGTCCAAGTCTCCGGTAGAGCTGCACACCCGTTTGGGCGACCGAGGGTGGGACCAGCGACACAAAGGTAGCGAAATCAATTAGTGGATATGCCATTTCGGCATTGTCTCTACTGGCGATGGACAGTCTTTCGGTCGCGGTATGGAGGTTGCTGAGAACCTGTACCGGGTCATCGAGCTGCACTGGGAGGCGAACTTGCCCGACGGCCAAGGAGTCTTCAGGTGCGGCATGACCACCGGCCGGTAGCGAAAGCGGTACCCGCATCAGCAGCGGACCCTCGGGTACCGAGTCGTAGCGCAGCAGCCACGCGCGCATGGAAAGGGTGCAGGCGGCCAGGAAGACATTGGCGATATTGCCCCCAAACGCGTGGCTGATCTTTTCAAGCTCGGCCAGGGGAATCGAGGCGAACGACACCGCCCGCCGCCGGGTCAGCGGCGCGTTGAAGATGTTGTGCCGCACCGGTCCGCACAACGACGATGCGGCAGGCGGGCTGGCGTCGGCATTGTCCGCACCGCGCAGGCGACGGTGCAGGGCCTGCAACGCACCGGTCGCAGTCGCAGCGAGCAGCCACGCGCCAGCAACTTGGGTCTCGATGATCTCGGTCACCACATCGGTGATCAGCTCGCCGACGGAAGGCGCCGAGCCCAGCGTCGGCTCGGTCGGCAGATTGTGTTGCCGCGCGGTTTGCGGTCGGCTGGTCAGCAGACGCGGCCAGATAGACGCCGCGGCGTCGCCCCGCTCACTCAATACCGGCGACATCCTCACCGCCAACCCCCACCGCCCGCCGGTGAGACCCTCGATACTCCAGGCTTCCCACAGCGGTCGACGTTCACCGGGTGGTGCAGCGCTCAGCTCGGCTATCAGTTGGGCGAATTCGCGCCGGCCGCCGGGAGCGTGAACCGCGGCGCGATGGAGCTGCGGAGTCGGATCGTAATCGTCGATCTCCGCCCACACGGGCCGACCCACACCCAGAGCTTTACCCACCAGGCGGCTGCGGAAGCGAGCCAGCTTCGGAAGCGACGAGGCCACGAGCTCGTGGAGCCGCTCGTGACTGAGCCGATCGGACGACTCGATGATGATCAACGCGACGGTGTGCGCGGGCGCCGTCGGGGTCTGAGTGTGCAGCAAAACCGACTCGATCCCGGACAAGCGAGTGAGCATCAGCGCACCACCCCGGAGACCCGTCGGCCACGTGTCCCGAAGCCCTTCGGTGAATGTTCGGGCGTCATGCGCGCGCTCCCGCCTCGACCACGAAGAGGCCAAGTATTCGAATCGGCGGCGACGCGGCCCAATCCTGCCGCGTACGAAGAACCGCCGATATCTGCACCCTACGCGCATCTGGTGGGTAGGGAAGAGCGCCGACGACGCACCCTGTGGGGACCCCACGCTTCTCACGTCCGCGCGCCTGACGCAAATCGGGCAATTGCACGCCGAGGCGAAAAATCGCGAAAGATGTTGGCGCATTTGCTGCTTGGGTGGTGCTCTCGTCGTCCGTTGACGGGTACCGGCGGCGTGCACGCAAGAATTTCGCAAGGATTTGGCGAAAATCTGGCAAGCGGTGTGCGGCAAGGTGAGCACATGTACACCACCCACAGCTCGAAGTGGGTTTTGAAGCGAGTCCTGGCCGGCGCCGTGCTGGTCGGCGGCGTCGCGGTGGCCGCAGTGGCGCCGCCCGCGGGCATCGCCCTCGCAGACGACGACCACTGTTCGTCGAGAACTGGCTGCTACCACGGTCCCGGGATGCGCTGGTGTCCGGGCGACTATGTATGGCCCGGTTTACGGGCCACCGGGTGGGACCTGAACGTCTGCCACGTTTATCACGAGCAGTGTCCTCCCGGGTATTACGGGGGTTGTCCCGACAGCATCGTCGAGGGACCCCCACCGCCACCGCCACCACCCGTCTTCCGTACCCGCGAAGAGTGCGAGCAGGTGCTCGGATTCATCTGCGCGTTCGCGCCTTAGTGCGGAGGGCACCAAATGCGTTTCTTCTCAACGAAAATCACGGCAATGGTCGTGGCCGGCCTGGTGGCCGGCACGCTTGGGACGGCGAGTCCCGCGCGGGCCGAGGTGACAGTGCAACCGGCGCTGGGCCACTTTTATCCGCTGCAACCGCCCCCCGTTCAGTCAGATCCCTTCTCGGAGGCCGAAGAGCTGCGGCGCCAAATCGCGGACCTGGATGCCAGCTGGGACGGTCTCACCCCGCAGCAGCGCAATCAGCGGATAGCGGGGCTGCAGCAGCAGGTCACCAAGGTGGATCTGGACAGCCGCAATCTGCCCCAGGATCAGAAGGCGGGGGTGGACGCGATCCTGTTGCCGTCACTCGTCCATCTGGCCGATCTCCTCAGGAAAGTTCAGACGCCTCCCACTTCGCCGTGCATCTTCCCCGCCTGCCTGCCCGGGCTGTAGCGAGCGCTGCGGGCTTCAGCGTGCGGCCGGGCTGGGTACCATCAGGCCGTCGCGCGCGCCGAGGTTGGTCGCCCCGGTGATGATCGCCCGTTCGATTTGGCGCAGCGCGTGCACCGCGGTGAGGAACCGCCGGGCATCGGCGCCGAGTTCGCCGTCCCGATGCCGGGCCGCAGTCTCGGCGGCGTCGAGATCGTCGGTCGCGGAGTTGACCGACACGCCCTCGGCGCCATCGATGATGGCGCGCAATGCGTCGATGTTGCTTCGGGTCTGCGCCGCTGCCGCCATGAAAGCCGTTGCCAGCCCTTCTGATCCGAGCGTGTCCTGGTACTGCTCGGCGCTGCGCGCCAGCCTTCGCCCGTAACGATCGCACGCGGCGAATATCCGCAGGGCGCGCCGGATGCTTCGCCGGCCGGCGAGCCCGGCCACCCCCGCCAACAGCGGCTTGGCGCTGACCCGGAACTGCTGCAGCGCCCGGTCGAGTTGGCGTGCCTGCTCGGTCGGGCTCGCGGTCTCGTTCTCGCCGAACATGGTCGCCGCGGAGATCTCGATCAGCGCGGACAAGGCCGTCAAGAAGGCGTGGCTGTCCTTCCGGATGGTGGTCCGGGTATGGGTGGGCAGCACCAGGATGGCCGCGGCCACACCGATGACGGCACCGATCGCGGTTTCTTCGATCCGCAGCATCAGCACGCCGAAGGAGAATTGGCCCAGCAAGCCATACAGCAGCGCCAGCATCGTGGTGATCCAGAAGGTCATCAGGCTGTAGGTGACGTTCATGAAATAGAAGGCGCAGAACAGGCACACGAAGATCGCGACCAGCGAGGCCGTCTTGTCCCCGGCGAACAGCGTGGCCACCAGGACGCCGCAGGGCACGCCCAGCATGGTGCCGAGCAGCCGCTGCCAACCCTTGGTCAGCGTTTCGCCCCAGGAATTCGTGCCGGCGAAGATCACGAACGCCGCGATCACCGCCCAGTACCAGCGGGCCGGCGACACCAACTCACCGGTGACGATGGCCAACGACGCGGCGACGGATACCTGGATGGCTTGCCGGGTGGTCGGCCGCAGGCCCTGGTCGGTGGCGCCGCCCGGGTCGGCACCGCCGGCCGCCTGCGGCGGCACGCTCTCGGCGTCCTGCAGGGCGGCGGCTCTCCCGGCCGCGGCGCCCTCGACAATGGCCCGGACCTCGGCGGTCGCCGTGGCGGCGTTGATGATCGCCAGGGCCAGCCGGCGTACGGCGGCCCCGCTCGGGTCGTCGGCCTTCGTGGTCCCTGTGGCCGCCGCCAGCTGGTCGATGATCTCCTGAGCCTGGCTCGCGGCCCGACCGAGGCCGCCGGCCTGCGGTGTGCGGATTGCCCGGGCGAGCTGCGTGAGGGCCCCGACCAGCTCGGCGCGGGTGGGGGCGGGTATGTCGGCGGAGAGCGCGGCCGCCCGCCGACCCGCGGTGGCGACCCATTCGATGGCCAGCTCGGCGTCGAACAGCCACGGAGCCAGTTGTTCGCTGGTAACACCCGGCCAGAGCGCGGCGGGGTCGGCCTTGTCTTCGATCTGGCTTTGCACCATCAGGGCGGTTTCGTTGAGCCGGATGGTGCGGGCGCGCATGCGCCGGCGGCGCCGTTCGTCGAACCGGCCGGTGCGCACCGCTTCGGCGGTGGTGTCGACGACGATCGCCATCCGGGCCCGCAACGCCCGAACGGTGGCGCGCAGCACGCGTTCGGGTCGGTCGGGCAAGACGTATGCGCTCATGATGAAGGTGCACAACGTTCCGACCAGGACCGCCCCGATCAACCAGGGCAACTCCGAAACGCGGGCTCGCAGATAGAGGGTGAAGAAATAGGACATGAACGCGACCATGCCCAACGCCCTGCCGCGGGCCCCGAAGCGGCGGATGTACACCGCGGCGAAGACGATGGCGACGAAAACGGCGTCGCTGGCGACGGGGTGCGGCGCGAGCAGCGCGGCGGCGGTGATGGATAGCGCGGCGGACAGGGGCAGCAACGCCATCGTGATCCGCTGTCGACGGGGGTCGGGCTCGTTCACGGATCGCGCCGCGACCATGGTGATGACGACGCCGAGCAGGGCGACCGTCAGAGGCTGCCCGGCCGTCCTGGTCACCAGGAACATGATCAGCAGGGAACAGCCGAGCGCTGCCGTGGTCCGCGTCGCCATCCGGAGCCGCAGCAGGCCGGGATCCGACCCGATCCACCAGGTTCGGGCTCTTTCGTAGAAAACGGTTATAGAGGCCCCCTCTCGCCTGCTGGACAGCACATGGCCAAGCTAGTCTTCGACATCGTGACAGCGCCGACGCGGGCGAAGCTGGCCGATGGCCGCGACCTGCTGTTCTTCGCGCTGCCGGGTCACCGTCCCGCGCCGGTCGAAGACCGCAGGCCGCTGCCACAGCGCGACCCGGACCAGTCGCAGTTGCGGTTCGACCGGTCGACGGGGCAGTGGGTGATCGTCGCGGCACAGCGCCAAGATCGCACCTACAAGCCACCCGCCGACCAGTGCCCGCTGTGTCCGGGCCCGACCGGGCTGACCAGCGAGGTGCCCGCCCCCGACTACGACGTCGTGGTTTTCGAGAACCGGTTCCCGAGCCTGTCGGGTGTGGGCGAGCCGGCCACCGTGCCCGCCGGCGCCGGTTTCGCGTCCGCGCCGGGGCGCGGCCGCTGCGAGGTGATCTGCTTTTCCAGCGACCACGCCGGGTCCTTCGCGGAGTTGGAACCCGCGCATGCCCGGGTGGTCGTCGAGGCGTGGCGGCACCGCACCGCCGACCTGATGGCCGCACCGGGCATCGAGCAGGTGTTCTGTTTCGAAAACCGCGGCGAGGAGATCGGGGTGACGCTGACCCACCCGCACGGTCAAATCTATGGCTACCCCTTCCTGACGCCGCGAACCGCCGCCATGCTGGGGCAGGCGCGCGAACATCGAATGCGTCACGGTGGCAACCTGTTTGCCGACCTGCTGACCCACGAGGTCGCCGACGGCTCTCGCATCGTCGCGCGCACCGGGCTGTTCACGGCGTTCGTGCCTTTCGCGGCGCGCTGGCCGGTCGAGGTGCACATCTACCCGAACAGGTTAGTGCGCAACCTCGTCGAGCTCGGTGACGATGAACTGGATGCGTTCGCGCGGATCTACCTCGACGTGCTGCGGCGGTTCGACCGGATGTATTCGGCTGCGTTGCCCTACATTTCGGCGCTGCATCAGTTCGCCCCCACCGACGCCCAGGCGGACGGCTATTTCCACGTCGAGCTGATGTCGATCCGGCGCAGCGCGACCAAGCTCAAGTACCTGGCGGCCTCCGAATCTGCGATGGACGCGTTCATCAGCGACGTCACGCCCGAGGGCGTGGCCGCGCGGCTGCGGGACCTGGGATGACGGTCTCCTACGCCGCTCCCGGGCGGGTCAACCTGATCGGTGAGCACACCGACTACAACCTCGGCTTCGCGCTGCCGATCGCGCTTCCGCAGCGCACCGTGGCGACCTTCACCCCCGACCGCACCGATGCGATCACCGTGCACAGCCAGCGCGCGCAAGGCGCGGTGCGGTTTCCGCTGGACACCGTTCCCGGCCAGGTGACCGGCTGGGCGGCCTATGTGGCCGGGGTGGTGTGGGCGCTGCGTCAAGCCGGCCACCCGGTGCCCGGCGGCGCGATGTCGATCAGCAGCGACGTGGAGATGGGATCGGGCCTGTCGTCGTCGGCGGCGCTGGAGTGCGCGGCGCTGGGCGCGATCGCGACGGCCGCCGGCGCGCATATCGACCGCATCGAGCAGGCGCGGCTCGCCCAGCGCGCCGAAAACGACTATGTCGGCGCGCCAACGGGTTTGCTCGACCAGCTGGCCTCGCTGTACGGGGAGCCGTCGACGGCGCTGCTGATCGACTTCCGCGACCTCACCGTCGCGCCGGTGGGCTTCGACCCGCACGCCCACGGTGTCGTGCTGCTGCTGATCGACTCCCGGGCGCGCCATCACCACGCCGGCGGCCGGTACGCGGCCCGCCGCGCGTCGTGTGAGCGGGCGGCCGCCGATTTACGGGCGTCATCGTTGCGTGACATCTGGGATCGCGGGCGCGCGGAGTTGGACGCCGTCAGCAACCCGATCGACGCCCGCCGTGCACGCCATGTCCTCACCGAGAACGGCAGGGTACTGGATTTCGTTGCGGCATTGGGTGATTCGGACTTTGTCGAAGCCGGACGCATCTTGACCTCCTCGCACGTTTCCATGCGCGACGACTTCGACATCACCACCGAACATATCGATCTGATCGCCGATGCCGCGGTGCGCGCGGGAGCTTTCGGGGCTCGGATGACCGGCGGCGGATTCGGCGGCTGTGTGATCGCGTTGGTGCCGGACAGCCGGGCGGACGCCGTCGCGGGGACGCTGCGACGGACGGTGCCCGATGCGGGTCACCCGCGGCCGGTGATCACCCGAACCCGCGCGGCCGCGGGCGCGGGGACCCCTGGCTGAACTCCCTACACTGGTTTAGACCCCACAAGGACCCAGATCCTTCGAGGAGGACGCGTGACGCAGCCTCTTGCATCGGCCGACCACGACGGTAACCCGCAGGATTGGAAATCATCCCGGCAATGACCAGCTCGGTGGGGACATCATTTCTCCCGGACCGTCCCGCAGGGACCGGCTATGTCGAAGTTCGGGCGTACGCCGAGCTGAACGACTTCCTGCCACCCGCGTCGCGGGGCGTGACGGTGCGCCGCCCGTTCCGCAGCCATCAAACGGTCAAGGACGTGCTGGAGGCGATGGGCATCCCGCACACCGAGGTCGACCTGATCCTTGTGAACGGGTCCTCGCAGGGTTTCGACCACCGCCCGGGCGTCGGCGACCGGATCGCGGCCTACCCGATGTTCGAGGCGCTGGACGTGGGGTCGACGGCCAGGCTGCGGCCGGCGCCCCTGCGCGATCCGCGGCTCGTCGTCGACGTCAACCTCGGCCGGCTCGCGCGGCTGCTTCGTGTGCTCGGCTTCGACGTGTGGTGGTCCAGTCAGGCCGACGACGCGACCCTGGCCGATATCAGCCTGAGCGAGCAGCGGATCCTGCTGACCCGCGACCGCGGCCTGTTGAAGCGCCGCGCTATCACCCATGGCCTGTTCGTCCACTCCCAGCATCCCGAGGAACAGACGCTCGAGGTGATCAGGCGACTGGACCTCGCGCAACGGCTGGCGCCGCTCACCCGATGCGTGCGATGCAACGGCACGTTGGCCACGGTCGGAAAAGCCGAGGTGATCGACCAGCTCGAGCAGTTGACCCGGCAGTTCTACGAGGAGTTCAGCCGCTGCACGCAATGCGGGCGGATCTACTGGGCCGGCTCACATCACGCCCGGCTGGTCGCACTCGTCGACAGACTCCGCAAGCAACTCTGAGCGGCTGCGCCGCAACCGGTTTTCGCGCAGCTCCCTAGGCGGCCGGAGTGAACTTGACGGCCCCCAGGTGCAACCGGTCGACGGCTTCGGCGAACTCTTCGCGGGTCGGTATTCGCTGATCGCGGAACTTCAGTCCGATCATCCGCTGCGCGCGCGGGACGCCGTAGGACTCGGCGCAGCGGTGGAACAGGTCGGACACGATGGTGCGGTCGCGGATGAGCTCGCCGCGCATGGCCGTCGTCTTACCGTCGTAGAGGACCTGGGCGGCCGCGCCGTTGCGGAAGTTCTGCTTCCACGGGGCGCCGGTCAGCGCGTACAGATCACCGTCGATCACGTGGGCGCTCACGGGGATTGAGTACGGCCGCCCCGTCTTTCGCCCGGTGAAGCTCAACACCATCAGCTGCTTGCGTGCGGCTCCGGCGAGCGGGGTGCGCAGCAGGAAACCCAGCACGGGGTTGACGAGGCGCAGTACCGCCGACGGTGGGTGCGCGACGTCTATTGGATGCGACTGTTCTGCCATGCCAACCACCGTAAGGCCAATCTGGCGCCGTGGCGTAGCTATTTCCCGCGGCGGATCGCGCCGCGGAGCGTGTTCGTCCCCGCGACGCGATCGGCCTCCTCACTCGGTGATCAGGGCGTAATGGTCGTCTGGTCGTCGATGATGTTGGCGGCGTCCATCAACGGCCCCTCATCGCTCTGCAGCGAGTCGGCGTTGAGCTGCAGCACGAACACCGCGCCCTGGCTGGGAATCACCACCGTCTTCTGCGCGACGGACCGCGTACTGCCATCCCTCTGGTATGTGCCCTTTATCTGCCAGGCCTGAAAACCCCCGAGCGTCGAGGCCCCGCCGCTGCCGGTGCCCTGGTAGCCGGGGAGGCCGAGCAGCTCGTTAGGGGCGTACTGGATGATCTTCGCCGGGTCGACGTCACCGGTCAGCTTCGAGTAAAGCGCCGAGATGGTGGGTGGATCGGAAGGGTTCGCCGGCTGCGCCAACACGATGCCGCCATAGGACGTCCCGGCATTCTGGTTGATCTGCCAACCCGCGGGCACCGGCAGATCGACGTTGGGGCCGGGATCGCCGTGATGGACCGGGGTCTCGGTGATGTGGCTGTCACGGACGTAGTCGGCGATCGTCGGGCCGCCCTGCGCGCCCGGTGTCGCGGAGGTTGCCGACGTTTTCGACGTCGTGGTTGAGGTCGACGTGGATGTCGATGTCGACGGCGCCGACTTGTTGCTAGAGCCGCACGCCACCAGCGCCAGACTCAGCGCCACGGTAACGGTTGCTGCGGTCAAGTGTTTAATCAATCAAATCTCCCGAACATTGGGCCGGTACCGGCGCCAGCCACGCGGAATGACACTAGCCGAAGTCGGTGCCAAACGTTGCTAGTGGATTTCTCCGAACTTCTGGCATCGTCGAAACACCCCACGAAGAGGAGGTTATGCAGTAAGAGACAGCTATGCGGTCACGTGCCCGCCGTAGGGCCCTCATCGCGCTGGTCGCGGCGGACGCCGTCTTCCTCGCGTTCATCGCGGCGGCCCCGCCGATTGCCTACGACGGTGAGCCGCAGTTCGTCTCCGATCCCGTCGACCACGTCGACACGCTCATCGGCACCGGGACGGGCGGTGAGACGGTGGGGGAGATCAACAACTTTCCCGGCGCCTCCGCGCCGTTCGGAATGGTGCAGTACTCGCCGGACACCGTCGGCAACTACGCCGGCTACAACTACGACAACCCGCGCTCCACCGGCTTCAGCATGACCCACGCCTCCGTAGGCTGCGCCGCGTTCGGCGACATCTCGATGCTGCCGACCACCACCGGAATCGGCGCGCAGCCGTGGAACGCCTGGGAAAGGATCGCCCACGACGACACCGAGCAAGGCGTGCCCGGCTTTTACGCGGTGCGGTTCCCCGGCACCGGCGTGAGCGCGGAACTCACCGCCACCACCCGCACCGGCGTCGGCCGGTTCCATTACCCGCACAACGGCCGGCCCGCCGTGTTCCACGTGCGCTCCGGCGCGTCGCTGGCGGGCAATTCCCGCGCCACCATCCAGATCGGCGAGGACAACACCACCATCACCGGATGGGCGACAAGTGGCGGGTTTTGCGGCAAGAGGAACACCTACACGGTGTATTTCGCCATGAAGTTCAGCCAGCCGTTCACCTCCTACGGCTCCTGGGACGGCTACTCCGTCTACGCCGGCGCCCGCAGCGCGGCGTCGCCCTACAGCGGGGGCTACGTGGAGTTCCCGGCCGGCTCGGTGCTCGAGGTGCGGACCGCGATCTCCTACGTCGGTATCGACGGCGCGCGCGCGAACCTCGCGGCCGAGGGCGGGGCGAGCTTCGACGACGTGCGCGCCGCCGCGGTAGCCGACTGGAACGCCACCCTGTCGTCTATCGCGGTGGCCGGCAGGAACGTTGGCAATCTGGACACCTTCTACACCTCGCTGTACCGGTCGGTGCTGCACCCCAACACCTTCAACGACGCCGACGGGCGCTACATCGGCTTCGATGGCGCCATTCACGCGGTGGAAAAGGGACGCACCCAGTACACCAACTTCTCCGACTGGGACACCTACCGGGGCGTGGCCGCCCTGCAGGGACTGCTCTTCCCGAAGCAAGCCAGCGACATGGCCCAATCGCTCGTCAACGACGCCGAGCAGAGCGGATCGTTTCCCCGTTGGGCGCTCGCGAATTCAGCCACCGGCGAGATGACCGGGGACAACGTGGTGCCGTTCATCGCCAATCTCTACGCCTTCGGCGCCCAGGACTTTGACGTCCACACGGCCCTGCGCTACATGGTGAACGCGGCGACGAAGGGCGGTGCCGGGCGGGTTGGCTACGTGGAGCGGCCGGGCATCGCCACCTACCTGGGGCTGGGCTATGCGCCGCATACCTTTGAGTTCGGCAACGACGGCTGGATCGCCGATGCCTCCATCACCCTGGAATGGTCGGTCGACGATTTCGCGATATCCCGATTCGCCGAATCGCTGGGAGACACGGCGACCGCCGCCGAATTTCAGGCCCGGGCGCAGTACTGGCAGAACCTGTTCAATCCCACCACCCGCTACATCTCGCCCCGCAGCGCGATGGGATTCTTCCGCGAAGGACCCGGATTCGTCGATTCCCCTTCGACTTTCGGCCAGGACGGGTTCGACGAGGGCAACGCCGAGCAGTACGTCTGGTGGGTGCCGCATAACGTCGCCGGCCTGGTGACCGCCCTCGGCGGCCGCGACGCGGTCGCTGCCCGGCTCGACCGGTTCACCGAGAAGCTCAACGTGGGTCCCAACGAGCCTTACCTCTGGGCCGGCAACGAACCGGGCTTCGGGGTGCCCTGGCTGTACAACTACGTCGGTCAGCCCTGGAAGACTCAGCTCACGGTCGACCGGGTCCGCGGGCTGTTCGGTCCGACGCCCGACGGTGCGCCGGGCAACGACGACCTCGGTGCGCTGTCCAGCTGGTACGTGTGGGCCGCCCTCGGCCTCTACCCGAGCACCCCGGGAACGCCCATCCTCACCGTTGCCACGCCGCTGTTCGATCGTGCCGTAATCGCCCTTCCACAAGGCAAATTCATCCGGATTTCCGCCGCGGGCGCATCGGGACCGCACCGCATGCGCTACATCAGCGGCCTAAGCGTCGACGGCGAGGCCACCGACCGCACCTTTGTCCCGGAGCGGGTCATCCGCGGCGGCGGCGATCTGACGTTTTCGCTCGCCGCCTACCCGAACAAGGTCTGGGGCACCGCCGAGTCCTCCGCACCGCCGTCGTTCGGCGCGGAAAGCTCGGCGGTGACCGTTAACGTCTCGCGGCCCATCGTCGCGATCGCGCCGGGGCACACCGGCACCGTGAGGGTCGACCTGCAACGGATGGTCGACGGCGCAGACGCCTACCGCATCACCGGCACGTCTTCCGACGCCGGGATCACGGTGGCGCCCGCGTCCGGACAGTTCGGCGCCGACGGATCGGCCGCCGTGGACGTCGGGATCACGGTGGCGCAGTCGGTGCCCGAGGAGTACTACGTGGTGTTCCTTAGCACCACGGTTGGCGAAACTGTCAGGGGGTCAGTCGTTTTCGTCGTCGCCCAGAGCGGGCCCGACTGACCCTGACCCCCTCAGATCATCTCGTTCTCGGTCAGCCACCGCGTCACCGGCCAGCCGACGAACACGGGCAGCCAGCAGGTGAGCACGCGATACAGCAGGACCGACGGCACGCCGACGGCCGCGGGTATGCCGAAGGCGGCCAGACCACCAATCAGGGCCGCCTCGACGGCGCCGACACCGCCCGGCGTCGGGGCGGCCGAGGCCAGCGTTCCGCCGACCATCGTCACCACGGTGCAGGTGACAAAGGTAGCGCCGCCGCCAAAGGCCTCGACGCTGGTCCACAGCGCCAGCGCCGCACCGAGAGTCGTCCCGGCGCAACCGAGCACGATCAACGCCAATCGTTTCGGTTCCCGGGCGACCTCGACGAGGTCACCGGCCACCTCCTTCAGCCTCGGACGCACGTCCGTCGCCAGCCACCGCCGCAGCCGGGGCACAAACAGAAACGTGCCGACGATACCCAGCGCCACACCCGCGATCAGGTACAGCACCGTGGCACTCGGGACGTAGTGGGAGAGGTCCATCGACGCGCCCGCGACGGTGCTGAACAAGATCAGCAACACAAGGTGCATGATTACCTGCACTGCTTGCTGCAGCGCCACCGCGGTCGTTGCTCGCACCGCCGACAGCCCTCCCCCCTTCTGCAAGTACCGCGTACTGAGCGCGAGCCCACCGACCCCGGCCGGCGTAGTGGTCGCGGCAAAAGTGTTGGCTAACTGGGCTATCAACAGCTTCCAGAAGACCACCGATTCGTCGGCGCTCGCCCATAGGGCGGCTGCCGCGCCCACATATGTCAGCGCCGATACCACCAAGCCCAGCAGCGCCCACCACCAGTTCGCCCTACTCACTTGGGAAACGAACGTCGGCGCGGTGCTGATGAACGGATACGCCACATAGACCAGCGCGACCAGCAGCACCAGCTGAATGACCTGCCTGCGGGTGAATCGGGTGATCGTTTCGGTTTTGATCTGACCCGCACCGGTTTGACGCTTCACCTCCGCGCGGGCGCCGGAGATCACGGCACCGGCATCGGCGATCGATCGCCGGATTTGTTTGGGCATGGCCGATTTGGTGAGCCGGCGCGAAGCGGCGAGGACGGTGTCCTTGCCGAACGCGTCGATCGCCGCGCCCACCGCGGACTCCGCGTCATAAAGCGCCGACGTCGTTACCAGCAGTTGGGCGATGTCGGACTGGAGTTGGGTTTCGGTGGCGCCGTATTCGGCGTTGCCGAACCCGCCGAACAACACCGTGCCGCCGTCGACCGTGATCGTGCTGGCGCGCAAGTCACCATGGGAGATCTGGTGGTCGTTGAGGATTCGCAGCGATCGCCACGCGCGGTCAACCGGGGTCGTCTTGGCGCATTGGTCGAGCGGGGTTCCCCGAATGGGCCTGTGCGCGTACAACATCCAGCCCCGGTCAAGAGGGGCGACGGCGATCGTCGACGTGTTGGCCAGGCCCACGTCGCCGACCGCGATGGCCATCAGCGCTCGATGCTCGACGGCGCGGCGCATCGACGCGACCAGCGGCGCGGTCTCCCTGGACCGCAGCCGAAGCTTCCGCCACAGCTGAAGCAACGCGCCGCCGCTGCGCTCGTGCGGGCCGTACAACTCGATCAGGGCCTCGTCGGAGGCCGAATCGGAATCCACGCACGCGGCCGACAGCACGAGCGGCCCGGGTCCGGCGGGCCGGACCACTCGAAGTCCGGAGACCACGCATCCGCGCTTGGCCAGCGCGCGCACCGTGCCCTCCAGTGGGACCTCGAGGGCGGGAGTGCCGACGACCAGCACCACCAGCGCGCCGACGAACCACCCGACCGCCAGTCCCAGCAAGGAGCGGGCCGGGACTATCGCACTGATGAACAGGTGGATCGGCACGAAAGCCAGCAGCAGCGTCCACCACCAGCGCCGCCAGCGCGCGGGCAGCCAGGGGCCCGACACGGTCAGGACGGCCGCGAGCATCGCGATCCACCGCGGGTCGTCCAGGATCTGGGCCAGCACACTCTGAGGCCGATCCGTGAGGTCGAAATGCCATCGCGGCGCCGAGATGCCGTTGCCGCCGATCGAGAGCGGCAGCACCGCGAGAAGCCCCGCGGCCGCGTACGCGCCGAGCAGTTTCCATTGCCTGGCGGCGATCAAACCGATCAGGATCGCGAACGGCAGAACCAGGATCGCGATGCCGTACGCCAGGTACACGAGATCGGACTGGGTGGGGGTCAGCACCCCGACGATCTCCGATATCGATCGCTCCAGCGCGACCCACTGCGGGCGGGTGATCAGCGAACCGGCGATCACGATCGCGAAGAAGACCACGGACGCGGCGAGCCGAAGGATGTCGTTGGTCCGCCGGGTGAGCGGATGCAGCAAGTTGCCCGAAACGCTGATGTCGCGCCCGTCAACCCGCATGTCGAGGCCCTTCGGGGTCCTTTCGATCGGGCCGCAACGTTGGCGGCCCGCCGACAACATAACCGCATACCTGGGCGTCGGCGCGCATGAACCTGGCGGACAGGTCGCTCACATGCGGCGCGCGTAGGGTCGATCGGTAGTCGTGCTAGCGAATTGGAGGGGGACACGAGCGTGGCCAGAACCGACAACGACACCTGGGAGATCACCGAGAGCGTGGGTGCCACGGCGCTGGGCGTCGCGGCGGCCCGTGCGGCGGAAACCGAGAGCGAAAATCCGCTGATCAGCGACCCGTTCGCGCGGGTCTTCCTCAACGCCGCCGGTGACGGTATGTGGAACTGGTTCGCGGCCCCGGACCTGCCCGCCGAGATCGCCGAGGCCGAACCCGACCTGAAGCCGCGGATGCAGGGAATGGTCGACTACATGGCCGCTCGGACGTCGTTTTTCGATCAGTTCTTCCTCAATGCGACCCGCGCGGGCGCGCCCCAGGTGGTGATCCTGGCGGCGGGTCTGGACTCGCGGGCGTGGCGGCTGCCTTGGAAAGACGGGCCCGATGGGACGACCGTGTACGAACTCGACCAGCCCCCGGTGCTGGAGTTCAAGTCCTCGACGTTGCGCGAGAACGGCGCGCAGCCGACGTGCAACCTGGTGCACGTCCCGGTGGACCTGCGCCACGACTGGCCGGCCGCGTTGCGCCAGGCCGGTTTTGACGCTTCGGCGCCGAGCGCCTGGTCGGCCGAGGGGCTGCTGCCGTTTTTGCCGGCGGCGGCCCAGGAGCTGCTGTTCGAGCGTGTTCATGCGCTGGGCGCCGCCGGCAGCCGGATCGCCGTGGAGGCGCCCGGCCCCGACTTCCTCGACGAGGCCGCCATCGGGAAACGGCGCTCGGACATGCAGCGGGTCCGCGACCTGATGGCCAAGCTGGAGCCCACACGCGACATCCCCGACGTCCAAGACCTGTGGTACTTCGAGGAGCGCGAAGACGTGGGCGACTGGCTGCGCCGGCACGGGTGGGACGTGAGCGTCACGCCGGCCGAGGAGTTGATGGCAAGCTACGACCGCAGGCCCCCGCTGGACATCGAGGACCCCGCCCCGAAGACCCTTTTCGTGGCCGCCGAGCGGACATAGAGGGAGTGAGCATGAAATGAGCAGCGCAAGGACCGACAACGACAGCTGGGAGATCACCGAAAGCGTGGGGGCGACGGCCTTGGGCGTGGCCTCGGCGCGCGCCGTGGAAACCGAGGGCGAGAACCCGTTGATCAGTGATCCGTTCGCGCGGGTCTTCCTCGACGCCGCCGGGGACGGACTGTGGAACTGGTACTCCGCGTCGCAGCTGCCCGCCGAGGTCCTCCAGGCCGAACCGAGTCTGCAGTTGCAGATGAAGGCGATGGTCGGCTATATGGCTTGCCGCACGGCGTTTTTCGACCAGTTCTTCATTGACGCCGGCGATGCGGGCATCCGCCAGGCGGTGATCCTGGCGGCGGGTTTGGACTCGCGGGCGTGGCGGCTGCCCTGGCCCGACGGTGTCACGGTGTACGAGCTCGACCAGCCTCGGGTGCTGGACTTCAAATCGTCGACGCTGGCCGAGCACGGGGCACAGCCGGCCTGCAATCGCGTCGCCGTCCCGGTGGACCTGCGTCAGGACTGGCCGACGGCGTTGCGGCAGGCGGGTTTCGAAGCCTCGGCGCCCAGCGCCTGGTCGGCCGAGGGCCTGATGCCCTACCTGCCGGCCGCGGCCCAGGAGCTGCTGTTCGAACGCGTTCACGGGCTTGCCGTCGCCGGCAGCCGGGTCGCCGTGGAGGCGCTGGGGCCGAAGTTTCTCGACCCCGAGTTCCGCGCGAACCGTCGCGAGCGGATGGAGCGGATCCGCGCGCTGGTGACAAAACTGGACCCGGACCGTGAGATCCCCAGGACCGACGAGCTGTGGTACTTCGAGGAGCGCGAGGACGTCGGCGACTGGTTCCGCCGCCACGGCTGGAACGTGACGGTGACGCCGTCCGACGAGCTGATGGCCGGCTACGGCCGCAAGGCGCCCAAAGAGGTCGAGGACCAGGTTCCGGGGAATCTGTTCGTGACCGCGCAGCGGACGGGAAGCTAGCCGCCCCAACACATGCCGGAATCTACGCTAGCGTGCAGCTCACTCGCCTCGTACTTTCTTCGCGCCAGCGTGGATCTCGTCGGAAATTCGGCGGGGGCAACGGCCGGAATTGGGCAGGGCTGACACGCCTACGCCGTTTCGTCAGCGCGTCCCCGGGCCTGGCCGCGCCATTTTCGAAACCCATGCCGCGCCGCGAACGCGCCGACGATGGCGCTCAAGCACCACACCACTATGGCCGCGTACGCCAACGGTGAGGACAAATGCCTGATGGAGGCGCCCAGCGCGGTGTAAGCAAACGCCCGTGGCGCCGAACCGATCAGCGAACCGACTGCCATCTGCCACAACGGAACTCCGAACGCCCCGAACGCATAGGAGGCGAGCGCATCGGATATGCCGGGGACGAATCGCTGGCCCACGACCGCCCAAAGCCCGCGCCGTTCGATCAGCGCGTCGATGCGGTCGGCGCGTGGGGTCCCCAGCAGGGCCCGCGCGCTGTCCCGGCCGGCCCGGCGGCCGACGCGGCTCGCGACCATCGCGGTGCCCACCGTCGCGCCCAGTGTCACGAAGACCCCCAGGACTGGGCCGAACAGCATTCCGCTGCCCGCCGCCAGGATCGAGCCCGGAACGAACAGCGCGCCAAGGACGGCCGACACCACGACGTACGCCAGCGGCGCCGCCGGGCCCGTCGCCGAGACCGCACGCCGCACCTCGTTGGTGTCGATGACTCGCGCCACAGCCACCAGGTAGAACATGCCGAGCAGGAAGGCGGCGAACACCGCGAGCCGCGCGATGTGGCGGCGTCGGGATGCCGGCGAAGCAGCGTCGTTGTCGGCCATGCTGATCGCGATTCTAAGACCGCCCGGTGTGGGCCCCACGTACGTGATCAGCCGTGAATTCCTACATCGGCCCCACGCTCGTTGCCCTGGATGCGACGGCCGCCGGTCACCTCGGGGCGAAACGCTGCAGCCGCTGCGCCAATCCGCTCGCCCGCACCGCCCGACGCTGGATCGCGGCGCGCACCGACGCCTCCGAACCGACCACCCGGGCCTTCGCCTTGGCGCGGGTCACCGCCGTATAGAACAGCTCGCGGGTCAGCAACCGCGAATCCTCGGGCGGCATGAGAACCGTCACCTCGGTGGCCTGGCTGCCCTGGCTCTTGTGGATCGTCATCGCGTACATGGTCTCGATGTCGGACAACCGGCTGGTCGCAAAGCCCAACGGTCCGGTGGCGCCGGCGATGACGGCCCGCAACCCGTCGTCGCCGGCGACGGCCACACCGGTGTCACCGTTGTAGACCTTGAGCCCATAGTCGTTGGCCGTCACCAACAATGGCCTACCGGCATACCACGCCGAGAACACCGGCTGACCCGTCTCCTCGGAGAGCCACCGCTCCACCTGCCGGTTCCAGTGCGACACCCCGTACGGTCCCCGCCGGTGCGCGCACAACAGCCGGTGCTCGTCGAGCGTCGCCAAGGCCTCCCCGGCGGCGCCGAGCACCGCGGCCTCCCGCACGCGCAGCGCGTGGGAAACCAGCACCCCACGCAACCGGTCGGCCGGGCCGTCGGAGTCGATCCACTCGATGTGCTCACCTCCGGCACGCAGCAATCCCACCACACGGTCTTCGTCGCCGGTCCGGATCGCCTCGGCCAGCGCGCCGATCGACTCACCGAATCGGTGGGGCGTGCGCAGGGCGGCCACCCGCACGTCGTGACGGGCGGTCAGGCCTTCCACCAGGTCCGCGAGCACGGCGCCGGCTTCCACCGACGCCAGCTGGTCGGGATCGCCCACCAGGATCAGCCGCGTATCCGGGCGCACCGCCTCCAGCAGCCGGGCCATCATCGTCAGCGACACCATCGACGTCTCGTCGACCACGATGACGTCATGCGGCAGCCGATTGCCGCGATTGTGCTTGAACCGCACCGACGTATCCGGCCGCGGGCCCAGCAGCCGGTGCAGCGTCGTCGCCCGCAGGCCGGCCAGCCGCGCCCTGTCCACCGCGTCGAGCTTCTCGACCTCGGCGGCGACGGCCTCGGCCAGCCGCGCCGCGGCCTTGCCGGTCGGTGCGGCCAGCGCGACCCGGGGCGGCGGAACGCCGGCGAGTTCGGCCTGCCCGACCAGCAGCGCCAGCAGCCGCGCCACGGTTGTGGTCTTGCCGGTGCCGGGTCCGCCGGTCAGCACCGTAACCGCCTGCGACAGCGCGATTTCGGCGGCCATTCGTTGTTCGTCGTATTCCGGCGGCGGGAAAAGCCGCTCCAAGGCGGGCACGTCGCCCACCGTCCCGGACACCGAGAGCGCCAACAGATCGGCGCACACCTGCTCTTCCTCGAGCCAGTATCGATCCAGGTACAGCAGGTCACCGGATAGCCGTAGTGCCGGCGGCGATCCGAGCAACGGGCTGGCCCGCACGGCGGCCAGCCAATCGCCGGCGCCGGGCCACGGCAGGTCGGCCATGCCGATCTGTGCGTCCACCGCCCGCAGGTCCACGCACACCGAACCGCCCCGCAGCGCGCGCACCACCAGCGCGATCCCCAGCGCCACCCGCTCGTCGAGTTCGCCGGCGAGCGCGGTAAGCCGCTGCGCCACATGGACATCCGCCGCCTCGAAGATGCCGGCATCGCCGAATGCCCGCAGCAATCCCTCGGCGGCGATCGGCTGCACCGTCACGCGACCGCCCTTCCCTCGTCGAGCAGATCCGACAGCGCCGCAATCAACGACGAGGGCGGCCGCCAGCTGAACACCCCGGACGGGTGCCCGTCGACCGCGGGTGTATCCGCGCCGCACATGCCGCGCACGAACAGATAAAGCACGCCGCCGAGATGCCCGGCGGGATCGTAGTCCGGCACCCGCCATCGCAAGAACCGGTGCAGCACAACGCTGTACAACAGCGCCTGCAGCGGATAGTCCGAGTGCAGCATCGCCTCGACCAGCCGCGGGCGGTTGTAATCGGCGGACGTCAGCGGCCGCTCCGGATCGCCGAGCCAGTTGGTCTTGTAATCAACCACGAGATAGCGATGCCCCGCGCCGTCGGGAATGCGTAACACGGCATCGACCGAGCCGGTGAGGTAGCCGCGCAACGACTGGCCACCCAGGGCCCGGCCCATCAACCGATCGGCGTAGGAGGTCAGCGCATCATCGGCGGGCAGGTGCTCGCGCAACAACGCCCCCATATCCGCCAGGAGAATCTCGGGCGCCGCGGAACGCAGACCGCCACCGGCCAGCGGAAATTCAAAATCCAACTCCCGCAACCGATCCTGCAGACCGATCTGCCGCAGCGTCAAACCGCCGGCCAGCGGGCCCAACGGGGTCTCGTGCATCGGCACCAGCGCCGCCGCCAGCACCTCCGGGGCCGCGTCGACCGGCCACCACACCGAGTGCCTCCGGATGTGCGACTCTAGCTCGGTGCCTAGATCGGCGGCCAGCGGATCGGCCGTCTCCAGCACGGCGTGTACCAGGGTGCCGAACTTGGCGCCGATCGGCAGCTCCGCCATCGGCGACGGCACGTCCGGCCCGGATGCCGCCCGGGTCAAGGGAATTTCGCCGGCCTCGTCGTCCAGCTCGGTGACCTCGGGCTCGCTGCTCACCCCGGTGGACTCGGCCACCCGGATGAGGCCGGAGTAGGAGGTGCGCCGCCAGCCGGTGTCGATGTTGCGGTGAAAGTGGCGGTTGTCGAGGTTCGACGGCACCGGTTCGGGCGGCACCGCGGGCGAGGCGGCAACCACGGACTCCTCGATCACGGGGCCGCCCGCGGCCTCCCACTCGCGCAGTCGGTCCATCGCGTCGTCGTCGGAGATCTTTGCGGGCTCACAGCGGTCGGGCACGAATGACTCTCCCGGTCGGCGGCCGCGCAGCAGACGTGATAGCCCGCCGTTGGGTTCGTCGAAGGCCGGCGACCACCACGCCACCACTTGCGACTGCGCGCGGGTCATCGCGACGTAGGTCAAGCGGCTGGCGTCGCCGGCGTCCTCCTGACGGCCGAGCGTCTCGACCGTCGCGAAGTCGGGGCTGTCCTTGCCGCCGACGTGCAGGCAGCGCACCCTATCGTCGTGGAACAGCACGATGTCGCGTTTCGGCGCACCGCGGTTGAACGCGAATGGCAGGTACACGATCGGGTACTGCAGACCCTTGCTCACGTAGACAGTCATGATCTGAACGGCGGCGGCGTCGCTGTCGAGTCGCCGGTTGCGTTCCGTCGAGCCGCCGCGTTCGTCGCGTTGGCGGCGCAGCCAGTCGCGCAGCGCGGGCAGGCTGTAATGCTCGCGGTGCGCGACGTCCTGCAGCAGCTGGGTGATGTGTGCCAGGTCGGTCAGGTGGCGCTGGCCGCTGAGGGCGGACAACACGCGATCACCCATGCCGCGCAATTGCGCAGCCTCGAAGATCGCCGCGACACCGCGTTCACGGGCATGGCCGGCCCACTCCCGCAAGGTTTCCGCGATCCGATCGGTCAGCGCATCGCCGCCGGCCGCCAGCGATTCCGCGGTCTCGCCGAAGAACATCGTGGCCGCCGCGGCGCGCACCATGCCGGGACGGTGCGGTTGATCGAACGCCTCCAGTAGACATAGCCAATCCTCGGCGGCATCCGACGTGAAGACGTCGGAGTCGCCGGTGTACACCGCCGGAATGCCCGCATCGCAGAGCGCCTTGAAGCAGGCGCCGGCGTCCTTGTGCCTTTCCACGATGACGGCGATGTCGCGGGCCTGCAACGGCCTGCCGGCGAATGTCGCGCCGCCGGCGAGCAGGGAGCGGATGTCGGCGGCCAGGTCGGCGCCGATGTGCCGCCGCAACTCGTCGATCGGCATGTTCGCCAGACCCTTGCGTCCCAACGCCTTCCGCTGCACCACGCGCAACCGGAACGGATCGTTGTGACGGGCGCCGGCAAGGCGGTGACCCTGGTGGTGCGCGTCGACGTCGTTCACCACGATCGCGGGGTCGCCGAGCTGCGCCCCGCGCAGCACCGCCTGCAGTCGTTCGACCAGCGCCGCGTCGCTGCGCCAGTTGGTGCCCAGCGTCTTCTTCTCGCCCGCGGTTTCGGCCGCCTGTAGATACGTGTCGATATCGCCGCCGCGGAACGCGTAGATCGCCTGCTTCGGGTCGCCTATCAGAACGACGGTGGAGCGCCCGCTGAACGCGCGGTCGATGACCTGCCACTGCACCGGGTCGGTGTCCTGGAATTCGTCGACCATGACGATCGGCCAGCGTAGATGCATGCGCACGCGGGCGGGCGAATCGTCGGTCGCCAGCGCGTCGGCGAGCCGGCTCAGCAAGTCGTCGTAGCCGAGGACTCCCAACTGCCTCTTGCGGGTATCCAGCTCGGCGAGAACGTGTTTCGCGAAGGCGACGCACACGCCGGCCCGCGAGCCGGGGGCGGGGTCGCGGGGCCGCAGCTGCGTCGACGGGTTGTTGGCCACCTCGCGCGCCAGCCGCAGCGCATCGCGGTAGGCCAGCAGCGGATCGTCCCGCTGCTGCCCGAAGTTGGCCAGGTACAGGTCGTCGACGATCTCGGTGACGAGCTCGTCGAGGCTCTCGAGCAGGGTCACGCTCGCGGCGGTGTCGCCGGCCACGCCGAGCGAGCGCAACACCAGCTGGCAGAACTGGTGGGTCGTGGCGATCGTCGCCGCATCGAAGCCGGCCAGCGCGTCACGGAGCCGCTGCTTGCGTAGCGCGCGCTCGTCGTTGGTCCCCTTTAGCAGGTGCGCGACCAACTGGTTGTCGCCGATGGCGGTGGGATCCGAACTATCACTGAAGGCCTTTACGGCGGCTGCGATCTGGCAGCGGACGCGCTCGCGCAGCTCCTGGCTGGCGGCCCGGCCGAACGTGATGAGCAGCATCTGATCCAGCGTGGCCTCGCCCGCGGCGAGATAGCGGGTCACCAGGCCGGCCAACGCGAACGTCTTGCCGGTACCCGCGCTGGCCTCCAGCACCGTCGTCGAGCGTTCGGTGGGCAGCGGGCCGAGCAGGTCGAAGCGCTTCATCACGGCGGCTTCCTCTCGGCGCGCAGCATCGGCAGCCAAAGCCGGGCGGCATAGGCGCCGAGCCGGTTGTCTTCGCCGTCGTACTCCTCGCCGGGCCGCGGAGGTTGCATCAGGGCGTCCAGTCGCGCGTTCTTGCCCCAGGCCCGCACGTGGGCGGGGGCCTCGTCCTCGCCGGGATAATTACCGGATCGCCACCGAAACTCCGCCTCGCGCATCGGGTCGTCACCGCTGTGCCGCGCGGCCGCCCAGGCATAGGATGTCTTGATGGGCAACGGAATCGGCTCCCGGCGCCCGGCGTCATAGATCGCCACCAGCTCACGCAGAAGCCGGACGGCTTGCTGAGAGTCACCGGGTGGCCGCCCCAGCCCCTCCACCCGCGGGGTGGTGCGGCGCTTGGGGCGGCCGATGCATACCGCCGACCAGTCGTGGCCCGGGTCACGAGCGATCAACGCCAGCAATGGAATCCATGACTCGAGCAGGTGCTTGCCGTCGAGCTTCGAATACGTGACCGACACCAGCCGATCCCCGTATACCGGCGATACCGTGCCGGTGAGCCGTCGCCCGGAGCCCAGGTCGATGTCGACGTCGTGGGCCCGTGCGTCCGCCCGCCGCTGCTGCAGCGCCGCGGCCGCGAGCCGCGCGGCCTGATCGCGAATCTCGGTTGCCTTGCGCCATCCCAGCTGGCCCGGCGGCAGCGTGCCCCGGCGCCACTCGGCCTGCCGCGCGTCATCGGGCGTCATGCCGCGCAGGATGTCGCCCAGCATCCGGTCGCCGACAGTCCACTCCTCGAGGGCGTTGATGTCGACCGGCATGGCGTTCCGCACGCCGTCGACGTCGCGGGGCAGCGTGAATTCCAGCGCCCGGAAGAAGCCCTTCACCGGGTCTTTGAAGAAGTTGACGAGGTCGGCGAGGATCACGTCGTCGGTGGGCGGTGGCGGCAACGGCCCGGAAATGAACCGCGGCGCTGCGCCCCGTTCGCCGCCATTCACCCGCGCCGCGCGCAGCACGGTCGGGTCGAAGCTGAACGGAACCTTCGGCACCAGGCCGCCGGGTATGACGTTGCGAATGTCGAACGGCTGCAACGGATGCTCGACGACGACGCGCTCGCGGATTTCGTCCGGTGTGGTCATGTCGAGGGTGTCGAGCACTTCGGCCAGCGGTACCGCCGGCGGGCGCGGTTGGCCGGAGTGCTCATTGGCCCCGGTGTACGTGATCACGAGGTTATCGGTGGCCGCGCTTACGGCGTCAAGCAGCAATTGCCGGTCCTCGGAACGGATGTCGCGTTCACCGGTCATCGGGTCACGGGCCAGCACGTCGTCACCGTCGACGGCGCCCAGGCGCGGGAACACGCCGTCGTCGAGGCCGACCAGGCAGACCACCCGGTGCGGCACCGAGCGCATCGGCACCATCGTGCACACCGTCAGCGTGCCGGTGCGGAAGTTGGCCCGTGTCGGGCGTCCGGACAGGTGCCGGTCGAGCAGCGCGCGGATGTCGGGCAGCCGCAACGCGGTGTCGACCCGCGGACCGGCGTCGGCCAACACCCGTGCGAACTCGCGCTGCAGCTGGCTGGTCTGCCACAGGTCCGAATCGTCGACGCGCGCCAACAGGGCGATGCCGCCGGCCAGGGCGGCCAGCCATTCGCGTAGCGGCCGCGCGCCGGTGAGCGAGTCAACTACGCGTTGCAGCCGGCAGACGAATTCGGCCAACTGTCCGGCCAACTGGACGCGGTTGCTGCTGACGTCGTCGAGGGGCAGGGTGGAGTCGATCCAGGCGTGGGAGTCGTCGGACATCGCGACGCCGGTCAGCACCCGGTCGATGCCGAAACGCCAAGTGTTGTGGACGAAGTCGACGTGGTATGGCCGCCGATGTTCCTGGTCGAAGCCCCACCGGATGTTCGCCTGCCGGACCCAGCGGGCGATGGCCTCCAGGTCGTCATCGGTGAAACCGAAGCAGGCGCGCACCGGCGCGGCCTCGGCGAAATCGAGCACCTCACTGGCGGTCACCCGGCTGCCCGCCAGCGCCAGCAACTGCGCGGCCACGCCGAGGAGCGGATTGGTCTGGATCGGCGAACGGTCCGCGAGCCGCACCCTCAATCGGTGAGCGGGATGCGCGCCGTGCACCACGTCGCCGAGCCCGAAATCGGCGACGATCAGCGGCGCGTAGGTCTCGATGTCCGGACACATCACCAAAATGTCGCGCGGCTCCAGCGTCGGGTCGTCCTGCAGGAGACCGAGCAGCACCTCGCGCAGCACATCGACCTGACGCGCCGGACCGTGGCAGCTGTGTATCTGGACGGAGCGGTCGTCCTCGGCGAGCTTGCGCCCTTGGGGCCGAACGGCATTGGCGGCGATGTCGGACTGCAGCCAGCCGAGCAGCGTGTCGGGGCGCTCCCGGCCCGGGAGATATTCATCGGTCCGCGGATCCCTCGGCAGCCCGCGCTGGAGTTCGCGCAGGTCTCGCCCGAGCGTAGCCAGCAGCGGATGTTTCACGTCACGGTGGCTGACGTCCGCACGGCGGGGAATCGCGCCGTGGGCGCCGGCCAGCGCCCGCCAGAGTTCGTCGCTGGGGTGGGGCAGCCACAGGTGCAGGTCGTGGTGGGTCGCCAGCGCGTCGAGCAACTGCACGTCGGTACACGCCAGGCGGGTGTGCCCGAACAGCGAAAGCCGCCGCGGCAGGGCGCTCGGCGCTTCCCGCAGCCGCGCGACGGTCTTTTCGTGGCGCACGTGCGGGGGGTCGGCCTCGACGTGGCGGACCAGCGCCCGCCACAGGTCCGGCTGCCAGAGCAGGTCCTCGTCGAGGTTGCCCGCGTTGCCGTCCAGCCAGTCGGTGAGCAGTTGCGGGCGCTGCCGCGCATAGGACGCGAACAACCCCGCCAGCCGGCGCGCCGTCGCATACCGCCGGGCGCGGCGCAGCTCCGCCTCCTCGCCGGTGTGAAAATGGCCCAAATGGGTTGCCAGCGTTTCACACCACGGCTCGTCGAGGCTGTGGTCGATGACCTCCAGCAGTGGCCACGTCATCGCCTCCGGCGACCACGGGTCGTCGTCGACCGTACCGGTCACCTCGGCGATCAACGACGCCGGACTGCGGAACGCCACCCCCGCGCACACCCCGTCGCCGGCGCCGGGCCTGGACCCCAGCACGTGCGACAGCCGCTGACTCAACCAGCGTTCCACGCCGCGCGCCGGCACCAGCACCAGCTCCTCGGCGAAGGGGTCGCTCAGGGGCTTGGCCAGCAGGGCGCCGAGACCGTCGGCGAGCAGGTCGGTGCGTTCGGCGCGGTGGAGGTGGATGGCCATTGCGCTGCCACCATAGAACGCCGCACCGACAGGCGGGGATGATTCCGCGCCGACATGCCGTTCGAGCATGGTGGCACGATGGCCAAGACAGCGAGGAAACGAGAAGGAACAAGATGGAAGCTTGGGATGCGATCTGCGCGCGGCGCAATGTCCGGCAATACAAGCAGGAGCCGGTGCCAGAAGACGACCTGAACCGCATCGCCGAGGCCGGCTGGCGGGCACCATCGGCGAAAAACCGGCAGCCGTGGGATTTCGTGATCGTCACCGACCAGGCTCAGCTGCAGGAGTTGTCGACGGTCTGGCGGGGGGCGGGCCACATCGCCGCGGCCCCGGCCGCGATCGCGATCGTCGTGCCGGTCCCCCCGGATGAGCGCAGGCTGGTCACCGACACCTACGACATAGGCCAGGCCACGATGGCGATGATGATCGCGGCCACCGACCTGGGCATCGGGACGGGTCATTCGTCCGTGGGGGACCAGGAGAAGGCGCGCGCCATCCTGGGCGTGCCCGACGACCATCAGGTGGCATTTCTGCTCGGCATCGGGTATCCCGCCGACCGCCCGCTCACCCCGATCCGCAAGCCGGATCGGCGCCCGTTCTCCGAGGTCGTTCATCACGGCCGCTGGTGACCCAACGGCCGAATATGCTTGTTCTCCTGCATGATCACCGGGGCGACTACGGAATCGACGGATCGTTCCACACGATCTCGGCGCGCGCGCAGGGCATCAGTGTCGTCGCCCAGGCCGTCGCCCTGGCGGTATGGGCCGGGATCAGCTGGGCGCGCGGCAGGCGGGTGGCGGCGGCGCTGGCGGGGGGATCGGGCGTCGCCATGATCTCGGCGATGGCGTGGTACCTCTACGCGACGCGCTCGGGCAAGTTCGTCGTCTGGGACCGGGTGCTCGACGAGCTGCGCCTGCGGGACGACGAGACGGTGCTCGACCTCGGGTGTGGGCTGGCGAAACGTCAAGCGCCGCAACCTCGGATGGCGCATGCGGTATGGCGGTCCGTGGTTTTCGACGCGGCGTGTCACCGCCGCCAAACCGGGGTGAGGCCCGGCGGTGCAATGCTGATACCCATGACGAGAAACGAACTCACCGAACAGGTCGTGGTCGCGCGGCTGGCGAAGGGCCTGACCTGGCAGGAGCTGGCCGACGCGATCGGCAGGCCGGTGCTGTGGACCACGTCGGCATTGCTCGGCCAGCACCCGATACCCGCCGAGCTCGGCAAGGTCCTCGTCGAAATGCTCGGCCTCGACGGGTCGGCGGTGCCCGTGCTGGCGGCCCCGCCCATGCGGGGCGGCCTGCCCACCGCCGTTCCGACCGACCCGACCATCTACCGCTTCTACGAAGCCCTTCAGGTGTACGGCGGCGCCATCAAGGAAGTGATCCACGAGCAGTTCGGCGACGGCATCATGAGCGCGATCAACTTCAGCGTCGACCTGCAGAAGAAGCCGCATCCGTCCGGTGACCGGGTCGTCGTGACTTTCGACGGGAAATTCCTTCCCTACCAATGGGTTTCGGCGGAACAGTAGGTGGCAGCCAAGGCGCGCCAGTCGAAACTCGTGGATCTGGTGCTCTCCGGCGGCGGCGTCAAGTTCATCGGCCTGGTGGGCGCCGTAGTCGCGTTGATGGACGCCGGATATTCGATCAAGCGGGTGTCGGGTGTTTCGGCGGGCTCGGTGGTGGCGGCGGTCCTGGCGGCCGCATCCACCGATGGCGGGCTGACCGGCGAGGAGGTGAAGGAACTCGCCTTCTCGGTACCGCTGCGCAAGTGGCGCGACGCGGGACCCGTTCCCTATCTCGGTGCCGCGTGGGGGCTGGTGCGGGGAACGAGCATGTATCGCGGTGACGCCGCCCACGATTGGATTCGGAGCGAGTTGAAGAACCTGGGCGTCACCTCCTTCGGCGATCTGATCCTCGACGAGGACCATCTACTCGAGGGACGGCAACGGCACTACAAGCTGGTGGTCACCGTCGCCGACGTGACCGCGGCACAGCTGGTGAGACTCCCGTGGGACTACCCGCGGCTTTACGGTCTGGACCCCGACGAGCAGCTCGTCGCCGACGCGGTGCGCGCTTCGATGGCGATCCCATTTTTCTACCGCCCGGTCAGGCTGACCGGCGCCGACGGGGCGACATCCACCCTTGTTGACGGCGGTGTGCTGTCGAACTTTCCCATCGACACCTTCGACCGGCCTGACCGCAAACCGCCACGCTGGCCCACGTTTGGGATCACGGTCTTACCGAGGCCCACCGAGGGGATCGGCGCTGTGATGCCCGCGCTGAAACCGCTGCGCCTTTTTGAACAAACCGCATTGCTGGAGAGCCTGCTCACCACCATGCTGGCGGGCCACGACGAGACCCATCTCAGCCGGCCGTGGGTCTCCGCTCGTGCAATCGCCGTCGAATCGAACGATGTCGGTGTGCTCGACTTCGATATCCCCACGGGGCGCCTCGAAAAGCTCTACGACAACGGTTACGCGGCGGCGCAGGCGTTCCTGTCCACCTGGGATTGGCCGGCATACCTGGACCGGTTCCGGTGAGCCGTCACGCCACTAGTCAGGTGCGACGCGAGGGTGAAGTGACGGCGCGTGGCGTACGTGTCACAATTGCCGCGAGGAGGCGAGCAACGCGGTGGCCAGGTGTTTTACCGGCCACCGCGTTCGCATTCTCAGCGCCCTTCAGAGCCCGAACTCGGCCTCTATCCCATCGATGCCGGCACGGATGGCCGCCAGGGCGCCGGCGCGGGTGCGCAATTTGGTTGCGGCGTGGGCGTGCTGTTGCAGGCCGGCGAATTCGGCAGCGGCCTCCTCCGCGCGGCTGACCACCATCTCGGGCAACACGATTTCGTCGACAAAGCCGGCGGCGAGGGCGGTTTCACCAAAGAACGTCTTGGCCAGCCCGGCGGCCTGCTGGTAGGCGGACTGCGTCAGCCGCAGCTTCATGATCTCCAGGGCCGCGTAGGGGATAACCATGCCGATCGCGACTTCGTTGGCCTGGATGTTGTACGCGTGCGCGGCCACCCGGTGGTCGCCGGACGACAACAGGAACGCGCCCATCGCGATGGCGTGGCCGGTGCACGCCATCACCACCGGCTTGGGATGGGACAAAAGTCGATACGCCAGCTCGAAGCCGCCCCTGAGCATGTCGATCGCGGGCTGCGCCTGGCCTGAGGTCAGGATCGTCAGGTCGAACCCGCCGCTGAACACCCGGTCGTTCCCGGTGATCACCAGCGCCCCGGCGTTGTCGCTGTCGGCCCGGTCGATCGCCTCGTTGAGCGCCTGCTGCATGGTCGGGCCCAGCGCGTTGACTTTGCCGTCGTCCATCCTGATGACCGCAATGGAATCCTTCAGGCTGTAGAGAACCGGGCCGCTCATGGGTTGCTCCTTCGATCGGTCGATCGATTGAATCAGATCGGCGTTAAGGGGCCCCATGGGGCCGGAGGCGGGCCGCGTCAGACGTGCTGGCTGCGGTGCTTGGCCAGATCCGCTTCGGCGTTACCCCAGCGCAGGCTGACGTCGGTGGGCTGGTCGAGCAGCCTGGTCCGCCACCGGTCCTGCGTCTCCTGCACGGCGCCGTTGATCCGCTCGATCTCGCTGCGGAACACGTCGGGGCGTGTTTCCTTACTCGCGTAGTGGAAGTAGGTCAGCAGGCCGCGCAGCAGCTCCAGCTTCTGCTTTTCCCGTTTCGCCAGGTCGTGGGTCGTCATCAACTCGATGCGCTGAACCGGCGGCAGCGCATCCCAGTCCAGCACCACACTGGTCTGCAGGACGGGTCGATCGCCCCGCCAGAACCGCGAACCACGCGGCTTGTCGGGGCGGTCGTAATAGATAACGGAGCCGGCGAAGCGAGATTCGATGCCAGTGCCGATTTCGGCGCGGTCGAGCGCCGAGTCCCACACCATGCGCCATTCCTGGCCGGGCGCGAGCACCGGCAACTCGCGCGGAAGCTGCAGTTCGACGACGTCGGCGTAGCCGTCGGCGGCGTTTTCGTATTCGGCCACCGTCGGTGGATTCGGAAATGAGAAACGGATGTCGTAGGCCGCGGCCTGACCGAAATTCCTGACAACGAGTTCGATCACATGCCAGTCGGCGGGATGCGGCTCCATGAACATCCCGACGTGGGGCCGGGTCCGCTCCGCGGCCACCCGACGGTTGAGTCTGAGCTGGCGGTTTGTGAAGATCAGGGCGATGACACCCAGCAAAATCGCAGCCCACGCCGCCCACGCCAACCAGGTGCTGGACCCAACATTTGTGACCCCGTGCCAGCCGTCCTGGATCCACCCCATTGAATCCACCCTCCGCTTATATCACAGTGATCTTCGGCGGGAAATTTCGCTGGACCGATCGTAGAGGTATTCGGCGCATATTGCTGACCGCGCAATCAAGGCATCCAAAAAATGGCCGCCGAGTCAATTAGCCACCCATCAACATTCGCCACTGATCGAGATCGGCGGCGCGATACACGTAGTTGGAGCGCTTGACCTCCGATAGCGATGCGCTCGGCTCGGCCGAATACCAATGTCCCGGAAACACTGTCGGGTCGCCCGGCAGCGCGGCGAGCCGCTGCAGACTGCGATACATCTCGTCGGAGTCGCCACCGGGGAAGTCGGTGCGTCCGCAACCGTCAAGGAACAACGTGTCGCCGGCGACCAGGCGGTCCCCGAGCAGGAAGCACTGGCTGCCGGGAGTGTGACCCGGGGTGTGCAGCAGCTCGATTTCGATATCGCCGATGCCGACCTTGTCGTGGCTCTCGTGGGTGGTGAGGTCACCGAGGCCGATCCCGGTGACCCTCGAAACCCAGAGGGCTTCATGGGTATTCACATGCACCGGAACAGCCGTCCGCTCCAGCAGCTCGGCCAGGCCCTTCAGCTTGAAGCCCATCATCTCCCCGCCCACGTGGTCGGGGTGATGATGGGTGACCAGCACCCCGGACAGGTGCATGCCGTCGGCCTCGAGCGCGTCGAGCAGATCGCCGGCGGCGTACGCGGGGTCGACCACCACGCAGTCCCCGGTCTGACGGTCCCCGATCAGGTAGGCAAAGTTGCGCATCTGCGTGGCGAACATGTCGCCGGCGGCGAAATCGCGACCGGAGAGCAGTTGGCGGAAGTACAGCCGGTCCTCTGACACCCGACCAGACTAGGGCTTGTCCGAGACTCGCCGCTCGCGACTTCGCGTTCGGCCACGTTTCGCCGGAAACGGGCCGTCGATGATCGGTTCGCGTCAAGGCCAGTGGGTATTGTTGCCGCATGAAGAAGACGGTCGAGATCGAAATCGACGACGATCTGGTCCAAGAGGCGATACGCCGGTTCCATCTCGCCGATACGCGCGAGGCCGTCCATCTCGCGTTGCGGACATTGCTCGGCGACTCCGAAGCGGAGGCTCAGCAAGGCGACGAGTACGACGAGTTCAGCGACCTCAGCGCGTGGCAACCCCATCGCAGCGGCGACGGCGGCTGATTTCCTCACCCGCCCACCTGTGGTTTGGTGACGTTGTGCGCCAGGCTGTACCCTCTTTTAGGCCCTCGGCGCGACTGTCGCTTGGGTGAAGAACGGCCCCCTTAGCTCAGTCGGTAGAGCGTTTCCATGGTAAGGAAAAGGTCAACGGTTCGATTCCGTTAGGGGGCTCGGCGGACGCCGAGCAAGCGGGCGGCCCCCGAACCCTAAAACGGGGTGCCCAGAGGCGATGTAGCTCAGTCGGTTAGAGCGAACGACTCATAATCGTTAGGTCGCCGGTTCGAGTCCGGCCATCGCTACAACACAACATTGCGACTTCGAGAGAGATTTGAGAGAGAACGGACATGGCTTCCAGTACTGACGTGCGGCCGAAGATCACCCTGGCCTGCGAGGTGTGCAAGCACCGTAACTACATCACCAAGAAGAACCGCCGCAACGACCCCGACCGGATGGAGCTGAAGAAATTCTGCCCGAATTGCGGCAAGCACCAGCCCCACCGCGAGACGCGTTAGCCCCGTAAAGCATTCATCGAGACTCACTAGGTAGGTTCAAGACTTGTGTCGTTGAGCGCAAACATCATCGGGATGCACTACCGCTATCCCGACTACTACGTGGTGGAGCGGGAGAAGATCCGCGAGCACGCGGTAGCGGTCCAAAACGACGACACTTCGTTCTTCAAGGAGGACGCGGCCGCCGAACTCGGCTACAAGGGGCTGCTGGCCCCGCTGACTTTCATCTGCGTGTTCGGCTACAAGGCCCAGTCGGCGTTCTTCCAACAGGCCAACATCGCGGTGGACGACGCGCAGATCGTCCAGGTCGATCAGGTGCTGAAGTTCTCGAAGCCGATCGTGGCTGGCGACAAGCTTTACTGCGATGTGTACGTGGATTCGGTGCGCGAGTCGCACGGCACCCAGATCATCGTGACCAAGAACATCATCACCGACGATGCCGGTGACGTTGTGCAGGAGACCTACACGACCTTAGCGGGCCGTGCCGGTGACGATGGAGAAAAAGGATTTTCTAATGCCACTGCGTGAGTTCAGTTCGGTCAACGTGGGCGACCGGCTGCCGGAGAGGATCTACCCGCTGACCCGCCAAGATTTGGTGAACTACGCGGGGGTCTCCGGCGACTTGAACCCAATCCACTGGGACGACGAGATCGCCAAGGTGGTCGGGCTGGACACCGCGATCGCCCACGGCATGCTGACCATGGGGCTGGGCGGCGGCTACGTCACCTCGTGGGTCGGCGACCCCGGTGCGGTCACCGAGTACAACGTGCGGTTCACCGCCGTGGTGCCGGTTCCCAACGACGGCAAGGGCGCCGAGCTGGTCTTCAACGGCCGGGTGAAATCGTTGGATCCGGACAGCAAATCGGTGACCATCGCGCTCACGGCCACCGCCGGCGGCAAAAAGATCTTCGGCCGGGCCACCGCGTCGGCGAAACTCGCATAAACGATGGCGCTCAATACCGACATCAGCGGAATGAGCTGGCAGTATCCCGACTATTTCGAAGTGGGCCGTGAGCAAGTTCGTGGATTCGCACGAGCGATCAAGTGCGACGATCCCGCCTGCTTCGACGAGGCAGCGGCCGCCGGACTGGGCTACGACACCATCATTGCACCATTAACTTTTGTGTCGATCTTCGCGAAGATCATCCAGGACGATTTCTTCCGGAATGTTGACGTGGGCATGGAGACCATGCAGATCGTCCAGGTCGACCAGAAGTTCGTCTACCACAAACCGGTGTTTGTCGGCGACAAACTCTTCGGCCGTATGGAAATCCGATCGGTGAACGAGCGTTTCGGCGCCGACATCGTCGTCACCGAGAACACCTGCACCAATCAGCATGGCGAGCTGCTCCTGGTCGCCTACACCACCCTGATGGGACACGAGGGTGACGACTCCGTCCAGCTCAGATGGGACAAGGAATCCGGGCAGGTCGTCAGAACCACGTAATTAGTTGTTGGCACTGCGCCGATGTACACTCGGACCTCGGGGTTTTCCCAGCATCAGCGCGCTTTCCGGGATTCGAGTAATCGGGGAGCGCGCGTGTCATGTAAGCCCCGGCAGGTAAGCGCAGGTTGGCCTGCCAACCGCGAAGGGGCGTAGCTCAACTGGCAGAGCAGCGGTCTCCAAAACCGCAGGTTGCAGGTTCAAGTCCTGTCGCCCCTGCTGACGGCGAGGCCGTGCCATGGTGGACACTGGAAGAAGTGCACCATCACGCGGGACGGCTCGCGGGATACTAGCAAACAAAGGAGCATGCGGTGAGCGACGAGGGCGACGCTGCCAACGACGCCGCCCGCGACGGCGGCGACACTGAGGAAAGCCGCGGGAGCGGCGGTCGGACGGCCGTGGTGACAAAGCCTGCGACGCGCCCGCAACGGCCGACCGGCAAGCGGACGCGGCAACGCGTGGCCGAGGCCGACGACGACATCGACGTGGAGTCGCCGGACGAGGTCGAGGTCGCCAAGGAGGAGAAGGCCAAGAAGGGCCGGACTGCCAAGAAGGCCAGGACCTCTGGGAAGCCGCGGAAGCCCGGTGATCGATCGGCCAATCCGTTCGTGTTCGTCTACAACTACCTCAAGCAGGTCGTTGCGGAGATGCGGAAGGTGATCTGGCCCAACCGCAGGCAGATGCTCACCTACACCTCCGTGGTGCTGGCGTTTCTGGCCTTCATGGTGGCGCTGGTCGGTCTGGCGGATCTCGGCCTGGCCAAGCTGGTGCTGCTGGTGTTCGGCTGAGCTTTGAGAATGACAGGAAGGACTGAAAACCGTGACTACCTTCGACGGTGACACGTCCGCGGGTGAAGCGGTCGACGTGCAAGAGGTTCCCGAGGGGGCCGAGACCACCGAGACCACTGAGACCTCCGAGACCACTGAGACCTCCGAGACCTCCGAGGCTTCCGAGGCGGAGGCTCAAGCGGAGCCGACCGAAGAGGTCGAGGACGACCCCGCGGCCGCGCTCAAGGCCGAGCTGCGCAGCAAGCCCGGCGACTGGTACGTCATCCACTCGTACGCGGGATACGAGAACAAGGTGAAAGCAAACCTGGAAACCCGTGTGCAGAACCTGGACGTCGGCGACTACATCTTCCAGGTCGAGGTGCCCACGGAGGAGGTCACCGAGATCAAAAACGGCCAGCGCAAGCAGGTCAACCGCAAGGTGCTGCCGGGCTACATCCTGGTGCGCATGGATCTGACCGACGATTCGTGGGCCGCCGTGCGCAACACCCCGGGGGTCACCGGGTTCGTCGGCGCGACGTCGCGTCCGTCGGCCCTTTCGCTTGACGACGTGGTGAAGTTCCTGCTGCCGCGGGGGGCGGCGAAGAAGGCCGCCAAGGGCGCGGCCAGCACCGCCACGGTCGCCGAGATGGGTGGCCTGGAGCGTCCGACCGTCGAGGTCGACTACGAGGTGGGCGAATCGGTGACGGTCATGGACGGACCGTTTGCCACGTTGCCGGCGACCATCAACGAGGTCAACGCCGAACAGCAGAAGCTCAAGGTGCTGGTGTCGATCTTCGGCCGCGAAACCCCGGTCGAACTGACCTTTAGCCAAGTCTCCAAGATTTAGTCAGGAAGGAACCGCAACATCTCATGGCCCCGAAGAAGAAAGTCGCCGGGCTGATCAAGCTGCAGATCCAGGCCGGGTTGGCCAACCCGGCTCCGCCGGTCGGGCCCGCGCTCGGCCAGCACGGCGTCAACATCATGGAGTTCTGCAAGGCGTACAACGCCGCGACAGAAAACCAGCGCGGCAACGTCATCCCGGTGGAGATCACGGTCTACGAGGACCGCAGCTTCACCTTCGCGCTCAAGACACCGCCCGCCGCCAGGCTGCTGCTCAAGGCGGCGGGCGTGGCCAAGGGCTCCGCGGAGCCGCACAAGACCAAGGTGGCCAAGGTCAGCTGGGATCAGGTCCGCGAGATCGCCGAGACCAAGAAGGCCGACCTCAACGCCAACGACATCGACGCCGGCGCCAAGATCATCGCCGGGACCGCCCGGTCGATGGGCATCACCGTCGAATAACGAAGAACCCGTGGGAGGGCCAGCTTCGGCCCGCTTGGTAACCACGACCCAACATCAGATTGGATGAATCAATGAGCAAGAACAGCAAGGCATTCCGCGCGGCCGTCGAGAAGGTGGACCGCAACAGCCTCTACACCCCGCTGCAGGCGGCCAAGCTCGCCAAGGAAACCTCGTCGACCAAGCAGGACGCGACCGTCGAGGTGGCGATCCGGCTCGGCGTCGACCCACGCAAGGCCGACCAGATGGTCCGCGGCACCGTCAACCTGCCGCACGGCACCGGTAAGACGGCCCGCGTCGCGGTGTTCGCCGTCGGCGACAAGGCCGAGCAGGCGCAGGCCGCCGGCGCCGATATTGTCGGCAGCGACGACCTGATCGAGAAGATCCAGGGCGGGTTCTTGGACTTCGACGCCGCGATCGCCACCCCCGACCAGATGGCCAAGGTCGGGCGCATCGCGCGGATCCTGGGTCCGCGCGGGCTGATGCCGAACCCCAAGACCGGCACCGTCACCCCCGACGTCGCCAAGGCCGTGGCCGACATCAAGGGCGGCAAGATCAACTTCCGTATCGACAAGCAGGCCAACCTGCACTTCGTGATCGGCAAGGCGTCGTTCGACGAGAAAAACTTGGCGGAGAACTACGCCGCGGCGCTCGAGGAGGTGCTGCGGCACAAGCCGTCGTCGTCGAAGGGCCGCTACCTCAAGAAGATCACCGTCTCGACGACGATGGGCCCGGGCATTCCGGTCGACCCGTCCATCACCCGCAACTTCGCAGAGGCCTGATTTTCCTAAGCCGAACGTCGACTTGTTGTGCGCATTCGGTCAGAAACGGCCAACAAGTCCACGTTCGGCGAAGTCACCCCCCGCACTCGGCGATGCGCCGGCGCAAGAACTCGCGGCCCGGCTCAGAGCCGTTGGACTCCAACGCCATTCGGTACCATGTCACTGCTTCGGCGGCCCGCCCCGCGCGCCGAAGCAGGTCGGCGCGCACCGTCGCGACGAGATTCGAGCGGCCCAGCCGGGGGTCATCCGCCACCCTGGCCAGGACGGCGAGGCCGGCGTCGGGGCCGTCGCGGAAACCGACCGCCAGCGCGCGGTTGGCGCGCACCACCGGGGAGTCCGTCATCTGCAGCAGCCGGTCATAGGCCGCGCAGATCGTGACCCAATCCGTTTGCTCCCAGGACGGCGCCGTCGCGTGCAGCGCGGCGATCACCGCCTGCGGCAGGTAGGTGCCCGTCGATCCCTGGGCCTGCCGCAGCCGGTCCAGGCCGCGGGCGATGCGGCCGCGGTCCCAGCGGCGGCGGTCCTGCTCCTCCAGCGGCACCAACATCCCGTCGGCATCCACCCGGGTCGCGCGCCGCGAATCGTGCAGCAGCATCAGCGCCGCCAACGCATGCGCCTCCAGCTCGTGGGGCATCAGCCCGCACAGCTCCTGTGCCAACCGGACCCCTTCGTCGCACAGCTCGTCGCGGATCGCCGACAGTCCGGCGGTCGACCAATAACCCTCCGTGAACACCGAGTAGATGCAGCTGAGCACGTGGGGTGTGCGCTCGGGCAACAGCTCGGCGGGCGGCACCCGCAGCGGGATGTTGGCATGCCGGACCTTGTTCTTGGCGCGCGTGATTCGCTGGCCGACGGCCGCCTCGCTCTGCAGCAGCGCACGGGCGATCTCGCCGACGGTCAACCCGGATACCAACCGCAGCGTGAGCGCCAGCTGGGACTGCCGGTCCAGCGCCGGGTGCGCGCAGGTGAACATCATCCGCAGCTCGTCATCGAGGACGGGATGCGGGTCGGTGTGATCGGTGCGTGCCCGGATCTGGTCCACCACAGCCCCCAATTCCTTTCCGGGACGCACGGATTCGCGGCGCAGCCGATCCCGGGCGCGGTTGCGGGCGACGGTCACCAGCCAACCGCCGGGATTATCCGGCACACCGTCGCGAGACCAGCTGCGAAGCGCCTCGGCGCAGGCCTCCTGGACGGCGTCCTCGGCGACGGTCAGGTCGCCGGACCACCGCGCGAGCGCGGCGACCGCGGGACCCCACTCCCGACGAAAGACGCCGTCCAGGTTGGTCACTCGCGCGACGCTACAGCGCCGAAAGGCCCGCCAGTTGCCGTAGCTCGACGGCGCCAGCCGGGATCATGGATGCGAGCTTGACGGCCTCGTCGCGATCCGCGGCGCCGAGCAGGTAGATGCCGGTGGCCACCTCGGCTCCCTCCACATACGGTCCGTCGGTGACAAGGGCTTCGCCCTCGCGCACCCGCACCGTCGTCGCCGTGGACCGATCGTGCAGTGCGGCGCCGCCGATCACGTGATCGCCCGCGGCGGTCATGAAATCGCCGTGGCGGGCCGCCACCGCCTCCCACTCCGGCGTGCCGGGTGTGTGCGCGGACGCGGGAGTTTCGAGCAGCAGCGCGAGCCAGTCGTTGCCCGTGGGCTTGCGCGACGGCTCAAATGAGTGGAACATAGGCCAGATCTCCACGGCGCCGTCCTTGGCCGCCGGGACGTCACGGGCCAAAGCGATTGCCTCGTCGAGGTTTTCGGCTTCGAACACGTAATAGCCGCCCGCCACTTCGGCGCCTTCGGCGAACGGGCCGTCGGTGATGGTCGGCGCATCCGGGCCGCCGGTGATACGCGCCGCGGCTGCCGCCGGTAGCAGGGCGTCACCGCCGCGAATCGCCGCGACGGCCTTGGCGTGGAACGCCCCGTAGGCCGCCATCTGGGCCGCCCCCTCTTCGGGCGTGCGCTGGCGTTCCCTCATGATCAACAAGGCGAAATACTGCATGTTCGTCACCTCCGGTAGTGAGCGAAGCCCCGTGCTCCACTCTCTACCTATTCGACGAACGGCGCAGCCTCAATCCGACACCGCGATAAAAATCAGGTGACGGCGCCCGGCTTGAGGTAGGTCACCAGGCTGCAGTCCAGCAGCTCATCGGCGAAGTAGTGCTCGCAGCCGCGCAGGTATTTCATGTACCGCTCGTAGACCTCTTCGGAGGTGACCTCGATGGCCTTGTCCTTGTTGGACTGCAGCGTGTCGCCCCAGATGCGCAGCGTCTTGATGTAGTGCGGCCGCAGCGAAAGTGGTTCGGGGACAGTGAAACCCGCCTTTTCGCCGTGCTCGACCATCATCTCGGTGGACGGCAGGCGACCGCCCGGGAAGATTTCGGTGATGATGAACTTGATAAAGCGCACCGTCTCGAAGGTCAGTTTCTTGCCGCGGGCGGCCATGTTGTAGGGGTGATAGCTAACGCTGCTTTGAACGGTCATCCGGCCGTCGTCGGGCATGATGTCGAAACATCGCTTGAAGAAGTCGTCATAGTTCTCGTGCCCGAAGTGCTCGAAGGCCTCGATCGACACGATCCGGTCGACCGGCTCGTTGAAGTCCTCCCAGCCCTGCAGCCGCACCTCATGGGCGCGGTTGGTGGCGAGTTCGCGCAGCACCTGCTCGCAGCGGGCGTGCTGGTTCCTGGACAGGGTCAGGCCGATGACGTTGACGTCGTACTTCTCGATGGCGCGCTTCATGGTGGAGCCCCAGCCGCAGCCGATGTCCAGCAGCGTCATACCAGGCTTGAGATCCAGCTCGTCCAGGTTCAGGTCGACCTTGGCGATCTGGGCTTCCTCGAGCGTGATGTCCGGCGGCTCGAAGTAGGCGCAGCTGTAGATCCGGCTCGGGTCCTGGAACAAAGCGAAGAAGTCGTCCGAGACGTCGTAATGGGCCTGGATGTCTTCGGAGCGTGTCCGCGTCTTCGTCGGGCCAGTCGGTTGCTCAGCCATGCTCGTCTTGTTCTCCTGGAATGAAGTTCACCGCCGGAATCGCAGGTATGCGTCGTGGCGTTATCTGACGTGCAAGGATACCGAAGTTCACTTCTCCAGCGTGAACTGGTTGCAGTCGATGTAGCCGGTCCTGAATCCCTTGGCGCAACCAGTCAGATACTTCATGTACCGCTCGTACATCTCTTCGGACTGAAGCGCGACGGCCTCGTCCTTGCGCGCCTCCAGGGCCTCGGCCCAGAAATCAAGGGTCCTGGCGAAGTCCAGCTGCAGCGACTGAACATGGGTCACTTTGAATCCGACCTTCGCCGAGTGTTCCTCGACCTTCTCGATCATCGGCAGTCGACCGCCCGGGAAAATCTCGGTCACGATGAACCTGATGAACTTGGCCAACTCCATCGTCACAGGTATTCCGCGCTCCATGAGCTGCTTTCCATGCAACCCCGTGATCGCGTGCAGCAGCATCACCCCGTCGTCGGGCAAGGCTTCGTAGGCGAACTTGAAGAAATCGTCGTAGCGGTGGAAGCCGAAGTGCTCCAACGCCTCAATGGTGACGATGCGGTCCACCGGGCCGCTGAACTCGGCCCAGTCACGCAGCAGGACCCGGCGTGAGCGGCCGCTGTCGACCTCGTCGAGCACCTGCTGGCAGTAGGCGTGCTGGTTCTTCGACAGGGTCAGTCCGACGACGTTGACGTCGTACTTCTCGACGGCCCGCTTCATCACCGAGCCCCAGCCGCAGCCGACGTCGAGCAGGGTCATCCCGGGCTGAAGCCCTAGCTTGTCCAGCGTCAGGTCAATCTTGGCGATCTGCGCCTCGTGCAGGGTCATGCCTTCGCGTGGGAAGTAGGCGCAGCTGTAGGTGCGGGTGGGATCCACGAACAATGCGAAGAATTCGTTCGACAGGTCGTAATGCGCCTGGACATCGTCGCGATTGGATCGCAAGCGGGCGGAGACCGTTGCTTTGTTAGACATGTTTCCTCCCATGCTGGCACCTCGGTCTAGATGCCATCCCCCGGCACCCTACACGCGGCATTGAATATCCCCCGTATTTGAGGTCGCGAGAACCGGGATTTTCCGATCGTATGTCCCCAGATACGATCGAGATATCAGTCTTACTCGCGAACCACTACTTCTCCAGAGTGAACTGGTTCACGTCTATGTAACCGACGCGGAAGGCGTTGGCGCAACCGGTCAAGTACTTCATGTACCGCTCGTAGATCTCGTCGGACTGGATCGCGATGGCCTCGTCCCGGTGCGCTCGCAGGGCCTGCGCCCACAGGTCGAGCGTCCTCGCGTAATGCGGCTGCAGCGACTGCCGGCGAGTCAACGTGAAACCCGACTTCGCAGACCGTTCCTGCACCATCTCGATCGACGGCAGCCGGCCGCCCGGGAAGATCTCGGTGACGATGAACTTGATGAAGCGGGCCATCTCGAACGTCAGCGGTATGCCGCGCTCGACGCACTGCGGTCCGGTGAGCCCGGTGATCGTGTGCAGCAGCATCACGCCTGCGTCGGGCGGGCCGGGAAGGATTCGGTGGGCGAGCTGGAAGAAGTCGTCGTACCGATCGTGGCCGAAGTGCTCAAACGCGCCGATCGACACGATGCGGTCGACGGGCTCGTCGAACTGTTCCCAGCCGGCCAGCAATACGCGCTTGCCGCGCGCGCTCTCCATCTCGTCGAACGACTTCTGCACGTGAGCGGCCTGGTTCTTCGATAACGTCAGGCCGACGACGTTGACGTCGTACTTCTCGATCGCCCGCCGCATGGTCGCGCCCCAACCGCAGCCGACATCGAGGAGCGTCATGCCGGCCTGCAAGCCCAACTTGCCCAGCGCCAGATCGATTTTGGCTACCTGCGCCTCTTCCAATCTCATGTCGTCGCGCTCGAAGTACGCGCAGCTGTAGGTCTGGGTGGGGTCCAGGAACAGGCGGAAGAAGTCGTCGGATAGGTCGTAGTGCGCCTGCACGTCGTCGAAGTGCGGCGTCAGATCCTTGGCCATGGCGTCATGTGCCTTCCCGACCTTCCGGCCCATCGGTGCTCAGGCGGTGCGCGCCGGAATTTTTCCCTGCACGCGTGCACTCCGATTCAGGCGTGCGGGTCCTCACTTCGTCAGGGTGTATTGGCCGACGTTGGAGATGCCTTTGCGGAAGAGGTTCGCGCAGCCGGTCAGATAGTGCATGTAGCGGTCGTAGACCTCCTCGGACTGGATGGCGATAGCGCGTTCGCGATTGCCCCGCAGGTTGGCCGCCCACGTGTCCAAGGTCCGCGCGTAATGCGGCTGCAGCAATTGGATTTCATCGACCGAGAACCCACTGGCCTTTGCATTTTCGATGATGTCGACTTCGCCGCACATCCCCCCGCCGGGGAAGATCTGCGTCCCGAGGAAGTGAAAGAAGCGCAGATCACTCATCGTCACCGTGATGCCATGCTCTTTCCAGTACGTCTGCGGGTACGTGAATATGCTGTGCAACAGCATCCGGCCGTCGGCGGGAAGCATGTCGTAGGCGCGGTCGAAGAACCAGGGCCAACGGTCCTTTTTGAACGCGTCGAAGGCCTCGACGGTGATGATCCGGTCGACCTTCTCGTCGAACTCTTCCCAGCCTTGCAGCCGCGCCTCGGCGCGCCGCGTGGTCGGGATCCCGGCCAGCCTGGCCTTGCTGCGCGCGTAGTGATTTCGGCTCAGGGTGATGCCGATGACATTGACGTCGTACTTCTCCACTGCCCGGACTACCGCACCGCCCCACCCGCATCCGACGTCGAGCAGCGTCATCCCCGGCTCGAGGTTCAGCTTGTCCAGCGCGAGGTCCAACTTGGCGATTTGCGCCTCTTCGAGGGTCATGTCGTCACGCTCGAAGTAAGCGCAGGTGTAGACCATGCCGGGGTCGAGGAACAACCTGAAGAAGTCGTCGGAAATGTCGTATGTCGACTGCGACTCTTCGTAATAGGGTTTCAGCTTCGCCATTATTAGACATCCTCCCAACGCCAACCAACCGTACAACGCGGTAAGAGCTCCCGTGAAATTCACCGGGGCACTCCGGAAACGGCGCGGCCCTTGGCCTCAGCTGGCTTCGGCGAAGTTGCTAGTCAGCACGCTGATCAGCCGACCCCACAGTTGCTGAGGCAGGTCGTGGCCCATGCCGTCAAACAAGACTAGTCGAGCGCCGTTGATGCCGCGCGCGACGGCGCGGCCGCCGGAGGGCGGCATCAGCTTGTCGGCGCGGCCGTGTATCACCACGGTCGGTGCGACCGTCCGCCGGTTGTAGCCGAGCAGGCTGCCGCTGGCCATGATCGCGCTGAAATGCCGGGCGACGCCCCAGGGGTAATAGCTGCGCTCGTAGCCTTCTATGGCCTCGGCCCGGACCTGCTCCTCGGGCGCGCGGTAGCGCGGGCTGCCGGTGATCTTGGTGACGCGCACGACGTTGTCGACGATCACATCGAGGGGCGAACCGGGCGGCGGGCCCTTGAGCACCGCCAGCAGGGCGCGCGGGGCGGGCGGCGGCAGAAACGGGCGATTGTTGCTGGAGAAGATGACCGCCAGGCTCCTGGTCCGCTCGGCGAATCGCGCCGCGAAGACCTGCGCGATCATGCCCCCCATCGACGCCCCGACGACGTGGGCGCGCTCGATGCCCAAGTGATCGAGCACGGCGGCCGCGTCGTCCGCCAGGTCTTCCAGCGCGTAGGCCGCCTCGCCGCGCACCCCGAACCAAAACCGCAGCAGCCGTGGCACCAGGGGCTGGCCGGCGCCCGCCGGCTTCGTCTTGCTGGACAGGCCGACGTCGCGATTGTCGTACCGAATGACCCGCAGGCCCTGTCCGGCGAGCTTCTCGCAGAACGCCGTCCGCCACAGCAGCAGTTGCGCGCCCAGCCCCATGATCAGCAGCACGGGCGGGTCGTCGACGTCACCCATGTCCTCGTAGTAAAGCTTGAGGTCGCCCGAGATGGCCGTGCCGGCGCGTATTTCCATCACACTGCTCTAGACCTCAACGTCGGTCTGATGCTCGCGGCTGACCTCGACCATGAAGTTCGCGAAGTAACCCGTCAGCTGCGGGTCCGACATCATCTGCCACTTCGGCGCCAGGAGCTTCATGTACCGCTCGACGTAGAGGAACTGCTTGCCGATGAGCACGAGCTCCCGGGGCAGCTTGACGTCATAGGCGTCGGCCAGCGTCGACAGCTGGCGCCCGATGTCGGCATAGGACATGTCGCCCAGCGTCTGCATGGTCAGCGGGGTGGCGAATTTCTCCAGGTCCTCGGCGGCCTGGGCCTCGGGCTTCATGGTGCCAACGGCGCCCATCAGCACCACGATCTTTCCGGCCGAGGCGTGGTCCTTCTTGACCAGCAGCGCGTACACCAGCTCGCGCAGCAGCCAGCGGGTGCGGGGGTCGATGCGGCCCATGATCCCGAAATCGAAGAACACGATGCGGCCCTGGTCGTCGACGTAGAGGTTCCCGGCGTGCAGGTCGCCGTGGAACAGCCCGTGCCGCAGTCCGCCCTCGAACAGCGAGAACAGCAGCGCTTTGACCAGCTCGGTTCCGTCGAACCCGGCCTTGCGGATGGCGGCGGTGTCATCGATGCGGATGCCGTGCACCCGCTCCATCGTCAGCACCCGCTCGGTGGTGAAGTCCCAGCGCACCTGCGGTACCCGGATGTTTTTGCCCAGCGGTGAGGAGTGCAGGTGGGAGACCCACGCGTCCATCGACTGCGCCTCGAGCCGGAAGTCCAACTCCTCGGCCAGATTGCCGGAGAAGTCGGCGACGACGTCCTGTGCCGACAGCCGGCGGCCCAGCTTGGCCAGCTCAACGGCCTGGGCGAAGCGCTTGAGGATCTGCAGGTCGGCCGCGACCCGGCGCCTGATCCCCGGGCGCTGGATCTTGACGACGACCTCCTCGCCGCTGTGCAGGGTGGCGTAGTGCACCTGCGCGATGGACGCCGACGCGAACGGCGTCTCGTCCCACTCGGCGAACAGCTCGGCCGGGTCAGCGCCGAGCTCGTCGACGAAGAGCTTGTGCACCTGTTTGGCGTCGGCGGGCGGCACCCGGTCGAGCAGGCCGCGGAATTCGCGGGACAGCGACTCGCCGAACGCGCCGGGGCTGGACGCGATGATCTGCCCGAACTTGACGTATGTCGGCCCCAGATCGGCGAAGGTGTCGGGGAGCTGCTTGATCACCTTCTGCTGCCAGGGCCCCTTGCCGGGCAGCTTGGTGACGACGCGGGCGGCGGCGCGGGTGACCTGCCAACCGGTGGCTGCTACCCGGGCCGCTTCAACCGGCAACGGTACCCGGTCGAGCTTGGCCACCTCGCGGTGTTTGGTAGTAGTCATCTCAGCAGTCTGCCAAATCGTAAGTGTCAAGTCCCAATTCCTGTGAGCGCGCTCACGGTTCCCCGGAGCGCGAAGTGCTCGGTGAGGGTCTCGACGATCGGCCGCCAGGCGGGTTTCGGAAGGTCGTGTCCCATCCCGTCGACCACGACGAATCGCGCGCCCGGGATGGCCGCGGCGACCGCGCGCCCGTTACGTGGCCGGACCATCGGGTCGGCCGAACCGTGCAGCACGACGGTCGGGGCGGTGATCGCCTTGCTGTAACCGAGGAGGCTGCCGGTGCCCAGCACGGCGTCGAACTGGCGCAGCATGCCCGGCGGGTAGCTGCAGCGGTCCGCGAGTTGCTGCACCCGTTTGCGCAGCTCGGCGTCGGGTGGCAGGAAGTTCGGGCCGTTGAACACCGCGACGTTGCGCACCTCGAAGGCCAATTTCTCCTCGGCGGAGGCGTCCTTGGCCGGCGGATCGAAGGCCAGCCTGATGACGCGCCAGGCCGGCAACGCGGAAAACCGCTTGCCAGTGGTCGACATGATGATGCCCAGGGACGCCACCCGTTGCGGCTCGACGGCCGCGAGGATCTGCGCGATCATCCCGCCCAGCGAGGCGCCCACCACATGGGTGCGGCCGACGCCCAGATGGTCGAGCAACGCCACCACGTCCGCGGTCATGTCGATCAGGGTGTAGGGCACGCGACTGGGCCTGCCCAGCAGGTAGCGGCCGACGCGCCGGTACACGGAGCCCCGGGCCCGCAGTCCGTGCATCTTGGCCGACAGCCCGGTGTCGCGGTGGTCGAAGCGGATGACGCGGTAACCGGCGTCGACCAGTTGCGCGCAGAAGCCGTCGGGCCACATCGGCAGCTGGGCGCCCAGGCCCATGATGAGCAGCGCGGGCGGCGCGGCTGGGTCGCCGAGATCCTCGTAGTAGAGCTCGACCATCCCATCAGGCCCTTCGGGCACTACGCGGCGCGCGACGCCGCTACGGATTTGCGCTATTTCCTCCAGGGCTGGACCCATCCTTCGATCTGCCAGTTCTCCAGCCCGGCGATCAACTCGTACATGGTGGCGCCGTCGATGGTCTCCCGGACGATGTCGGCGTGCCCGGCGTGGCGGGCCAGCTCGTTGATCACGTGCAGGATCACCCACCGCACCGACCAGGCCTTCTGGTTTTTGGGGAACCAGGGGATGTCCTGCGGCACGGGCACCGCGGCGTCGAGGTCGGCGGTTTCGACCACGCGTAGCGATTCCGCGTTCTGGGCTTCGAACGCCCGCAGCAGCCCGGCCAGGGTCGCGTCGGGCCGCATCACGTGCTGGTCGCCGAACTCCTTGGCGATCTCCGGGAACGGCCGAGGGTCCTTCGGGGGCAGGTCAGGCGCGGCGTCGACGCGTGCCATCCAGGTGCGTTGCATCGCGGTGGCGTGCTTGATCAGCCCGCCGACCGATAACGCGCTGACCGAAGGTGTCGAGCGGGCCTGTTCGTCGGTGAGGCCGTAAGAGACGGCGAAGTAAGCGCTTTGGTGGAACGCCATGAATTCGCGCAGAGCGCTGCGTTCGTCGGCGACGGGCGGGGCGAGGGCGGGCATTTCAATCCTCCTGGTTGCCTGTGTGTTGATGGAGGTAAAGGTCTCGGAGGCAAGCGATTTCAGCACCATGGTGAATCGCTTCCCGATTGATGTGCAAGACCAGCTCGCTTAGCGGGTAGTCGGCGTATGGCCCTTCGGCCGGGCCGCAGCGGCGGGTCAGGTCGGCGGCGGACAGCGACCGCACACCGGTAATCCATGCGGTGTACGCCTCGTCGAGTTGTCTGAGCGCGGTGGCGGAGTCGGTGGCGTAGTCCCAACTCTGGTAGTCGGCGGGCTGCCCGCCGAAATGGTGCTGGTTGCGCATCGCGAACACCCCGACGATGACGTGGGCCATCCGCCAGGCGATGGTGGTGAACGGCGCCGGGCTGGGCTGCGGATACACGAAGTCGATTGACCCGTCCGGATGCACGGTCCAGCAGTCGGGCGCCGGTTGCCAGAAGTACTCGGCGTCGGTGAGACCGTCCAGGCGAGGGCGCAGCTGTGCGCGCCAGTGCCAGTTGAGCTGGTCGGCCAGTTGTGTGGTCAGGTCCGCCATGTGACCGAGCTTGCCAGCACGGGGTGACATGCTTTTCGCATGGAGGTGGTTTCGGCGGAATCGACCGAGCTCTTCATTGGCCCGCCGGACGCGCCGCTGCAGCTGGCGCGCGTGACAGTTTCCGGCTGCACCGAGCCGACGCCCATTCGCGTCGACGGCGACGGTCTGAGCGGGGAGGCCGTCGCCGGCATCGGGTGTGAGGTCATCGAGGTCCCGGTCGCGGTCGACCGTCCGGTCGTCGGTCAGCGCCGGGCCGCGCGGGTGCGCGCCGGCCGCGCCGGCACGCCGTTCGAGCTCGTCGTGGCCGAGCCCGGGTGGACGATGTTCATGGTCAGTCACTTCCACTACGACCCGGTCTGGTGGAACACGCAGGGCGCCTATACCAGTGAGTGGGCCGCGGACCCGCCGGACCGGCAGGCCAACGCCTTCGAGCTGGTCCATGCGCATCTGGAGATGGCCCGCCGCGAGCCCCAGTACAAGTTCGTGCTGGCCGAAGTGGATTACCTCAAGCCGTACTGGGATACCCGGCCCGAGGACCGCGCCGACCTGCGCCGGTTCCTGGCCGAGGGCCGCGTCGAGGTGATGGGCGGCACCTACAACGAACCCAACACCAACCTCACCAGTCCGGAAACGACCATCCGAAACCTGGTGCACGGCACCGGGTTTCAGCGTGACGTGCTCGGTGCCGACCCGGCCACGGCGTGGCAGCTCGACGTGTTCGGGCACGACCCCCAATTTCCCGGGCTGGCCGCCGATGCGGGCCTGACGTCGAGTTCGTGGGCCCGCGGCCCGCACCACCAGTGGGGACCGACCCAGGGCGGTGACGTCGACCGCATGCAGTTCTGCAGCGAGTTCGAGTGGATCGCGCCGTCGGGCCGCGGCCTGTTGACCCACTACATGCCCGCCCACTACGGGGCGGGCTGGGGGATGGACTCATCGACCTCGCTGGCGGAGGCCGAGGACGCCACCTATGCGCTGTTCCGCCGGCTCAAGAGGGTCGCGTTGACGCGCAACGTGCTGCTGCCCGTGGGCACCGACTACACCCCGCCGAACAAGTGGGTCACAGCCATCCACCGCGACTGGGCCGCGCGCTACACCTGGCCGCGGTTCGTGTGCGCGCGGCCGCGGGAGTTTTTCGCGGCGGTGCGCGCCGAACTGACGCAGCGCCGCGCTGAGCCCTCGCCGCAGACCCGCGACATGAACCCGATCTACACCGGCAAGGACGTGTCCTACATCGACACCAAGCAGGCCAACCGGGCCGCCGAGAACGCCGTCCTGCAGGCCGAGCGCTTCGCCGTCTTCGCCGGGCTGCTGACCGGCGCCGAGTATCCGCAGGCGGCGCTCGCCAAGGCGTGGGTGCAGCTGGCCTACGGCGCGCACCACGACGCCATCACCGGCTCGGAGTCCGACCAGGTCTACCTTGACCTGCTGACCGTCTGGCGCGACGCGTGGGAGCTGGGCCGCGCCGCCCGGGACAACTCGCTGGCGCTGTTGTCCAGCGCGATCGACACCCGGGCCGGTGACGTGATCGTGTGGAACCCGTTGGCGCAGCGGCGGACCGACATCGTCACCGCGCGGCTCGACGCGCCGCCCGGCGCGGGGGTGCGGGTGCTCGATCCCGAGGGCACCGAGCTGCCCGCGCAGGTCGACCACGACGGGCGGTCGGTCACCTGGTTGGCGCGCGATGTGCCGTCGCTGGGCTGGCGGGCCTACCGGCTGATGCCCACCGACGGACAGTGCGGCTGGGAACCGGTGTCCGGGGCGGCGATCGCCAACGAGCACTACCGGCTGGAGGCCGACCCGGCCCGGGGTGGGGCGGTGGCGTCGCTGGAGCAAGATGGCCGGCAGCTGATCGCCGACGGCCGGGTGGGCAACGAGCTGGCCCTCTACGAGGAACACCCGTCGCACCCGGGGCAGGGGGAGGGGCCGTGGCATCTGCTGCCCAAGGGTCCGGTGGTCCGCTCGTCGGAATCGCCGGCGCGGGTGCGGGCCTACCGTGGCCCGCTTGGGCAGCGCCTGGTCGTGCACGGCGGCCTCGCCGGGCAGCTGCGCTACACGCAAACCCTGACCCTGTGGAAGGGGTTGGCGCGGCTGGACTGTCGCACCGCCATCGACGAATTCACCGGGGAAGACCGCTTGTTGCGACTGGGCTGGCCGTGCCCGGTGCCGGGCGCCATGCCGGTCAGCGAGGTGGGCGACGCGGTCGTCGGGCGGGGCTTCGCGCTGCTGCATGACGGGGCCCGCTCGGTGGACACCGCGCACCACCCGTGGACGCTGGACAACCCGGCCTACGGCTGGTTCGGCCTGTCCTCGACGGTGCGCATCCGGGTCGGTGCCGACGCGCGGGCGGTATCGGTGGCCGAGGTGGTGTCGCCGGCGGAGGCGGTGTCCGGGCCGCTGGCGCGCCAGCTGATGGTCGCGCTCGTCCGCGCCGGTGTCACGGCCACCTGCAGCGGCGCCGACAAGCCGCGCTACGGCTGCCTCGACGTCGACTCCAACCTGCCCGACGTCCGGATCGCGCTGGGCGGGCCCGCTCGCAACGTCTTCACCAAAGCCGTTCTGGCACAGGCGGACCCGGAGTACTCCACCGAACTCGAGCGCCAGCTGGCGGAAACGGGGCGGGCCAGGGTCTGGGTGCCGGCCGAGACGCCGTTGGCCGCCGCTTGGGTGCCCGGCGCGGACCTGCGCCCGCCGCGGGCGCTGCCGGTCCTGGTGATCGACGGCGACCCCAGAGTCTCCGAGGACGGCCTGGCCGCTGAGATCGCATCGGTGGTCGACGACCTTGCGGACGCCGAGATCCTCGTCAACCAGCAAGCGCCGGCGGGCCTGGAACGCTTCGAATCCCGCACCGTCGCGCTGCTCAACCGCGGGGTGCCCAGCTTCGCTGTCGAGACCGATGGCACCCTGCACACCGCGCTGATGCGGTCCTGCACCGGCTGGCCGTCGGGCGTCTGGATCGACGATCCGCGCCGCACCGCGCCCGACGGCTCGAACTTCCAACTCCAGCACTGGACACACGTTTTCGACTACGCGCTGGTCTGCGGTGACGGCGACTGGCGGGAGGCCGAGATCCCCACGCGCAGCACCCAATTCGCCCATCCGCTGCTCGCCGTCGTCGCCGGGAACGGACGCGGCGGGCTGGCGCCGGCCGGTTCGCTGCTGCACGTCGGGCCCGCCGGCGCGGTGCACCTGGCGGCCCTCAAGGCGGCCGGCAA
>NZ_JAOPWB010000198.1 GCF_025965855.1 Mycobacterium sp.
GTGCCCGGGACCTGCCCCGACGCGGTGAACTGCGGAACGATCTTGTTCACCGCGTCCGCGGAGAAGTTTCCGCTGATTTTGACGGTGTCTTGCCCGTTGATGGTGTCGCGTCCCTCGGCCTTGGCATTGGTGAAGTTGTTCAGCGCGTTGGCCAGCCCGATGTCCGGGTTCAGGATCACCGAGACGTCGTAGATGTCGGAGGCCTTACCGAAATCGCTCCACTTGTTCGGCGTGAGGGTCGCATACAGGTCGCCGTCCACGACGACGAAGTCGGCTTGAATGTCAGACCCCCCGAGTGTGAGCGTGGCGTTTCCCGACGCTGCGGTGGCCGGCGCGGTGGTGAGGTCACCGGTCAGCACCTTGATCGGCAGCCCCGGAATCTTGCCGTTCACCTTTAACACGAGGTGGGCGCTCTTGAGGTTCTTGGTCGTGGCGGCGGATTGCTTGACCAGTGTCGTGGCGTCGGGGAGCGGCCCGCCGCTCTGCTTTGAGCCCGACGAGCATCCGGCGATCAAAGCGGCGGCGAGGGTGAGGGAAGCGAGGACGGCCAATAGACGGTGGCGAGTCGGCATACCTTGCATCGTAAAGGGTGCCCGTGACCGGCTCTCCGAACGCGGGGTCCGGTTGGTCGCGCATCCACCCATTAACCTGGTGCGATGTTCACCGGAATTGTCGAAGAGCTCGGGGAGGTAACCGGCCGCGACGTCCTCGCCGATGCCGCGCGGCTGACCATCCGCGGGCCGGTGGTGACCGCCGATGCCGGACATGGCGATTCGATCGCTGTCAACGGCGTGTGCCTGACCGTCGCCGAGTTGCTGCCCGACGGCCAGTTCACCGCCGACGTGATGGGCGAGACGCTGAACCGGTCCAATCTCGGCGAGTTGCAGGTCGGCGGCCGGGTGAACCTCGAGCGCGCGGCGGCGGTCAATAGCAGGCTCGGCGGGCACATCGTGCAGGGACACGTGGACGGCACCGGCCAGGTCGTGGCGCGCGCGCCCTCCGAACATTGGGAAGTGGTGCGGATCGAGGTGCCCGCGGCGGTGGCCCGCTACGTCGTCGAGAAGGGGTCGATCACCGTCGACGGGATTTCCCTGACGGTCTCCGGGCTGGGCTCGGAGCCGCGCGACTGGTTCGAGGTCTCACTGATCCCGACGACGCGGGAACTGACCACCCTCGGCCGTGCCCCGGTCGGAACGCAGGTGAACCTCGAGGTCGACGTCATCGCCAAATATGTTGAGCGGCTGATGAAAGCAGACCGCTAGCGGGCGGCGTTTGCCGCCGCTGCAGCGGCCTGCTTTCGGATCAGGTGGTTGTGCCTGGTTACAGCCCGCGCCAGTTGGGACCATCCCAGTAGCCCCAGTCATTCACCTGGGCGTTCCAGACGACCTGGGCCCACGGCGCCCACGGCGGTGGTGGCGGCATCGGTCGCGCCCACGGCGGAGGCGCACCATAGCCGGCTGGGCCGCCGTAGTTGTCGTCCCAGTCACGGCAGTTGTTCCAGTTCTGGTACGGGCCCCAGCCCGAGTCCCACTGTTCGCCCGGGCACCAGTGATGGTGATAGGTGGGTGGAGAAGGAGGCATAGCCTGGGCGGTTCCGGAGGCCAGCCCGATCGCCATGCCGCCGGCCGCCAGCGCACCGATGCACAGGCGGACCCATGGCTTGCTTTGCGTGTTGGTATCCATGTCCGTGAGGCTTCCCGCCGAAAAAGCGCACGAAACGCCATTTACCCTTTCGCTAATTCAAATTTTGTTCTCAGCTCGCACTCACGTCCGCCTAATTTTCCCGGGCGCGTTTTCCCTGGTTAAGCCCGTCCGCGCCGCCGCTCACCAGCGAATACAAATTGGCATTGCAATTGCGCTAATTAGACAGGCGGTCATTAATAGCGGCTCGCGATGGCATGCACCGCGTTCGGTGGCACGGCCGCGTCGCGATCCCTCTGGGCCCGTCCGGGGCGCCCTACCGAAGGGCTCCCGCCCGGGAAAGCGGTGGCAATAACCGCGGCGCCGCGGTGGTTCATACTGAATGCAACACTTGGGCCGCTCGCATGGGTCCCTACGAGAGCAAGGCAGCAGAGATGACGAGGTTGGACTCCGTCGAGAGGGCGGTTGCCGACATTGCGGCCGGTAAGGCCGTCGTCGTCATCGATGACGAGGAACGCGAGAACGAAGGCGACCTGATCTTCGCGGCCGAGAAGGCGACGCCGGAGATGGTGGCCTTCATGGTCCGCTACACGTCGGGATACCTGTGCGTACCGCTGGACGGCGCGATCTGCGACCGCCTTGGGCTGCTGCCGATGTACGCGGTGAACCAGGACAAGCACGGGACCGCCTACACCGTCACCGTAGATGCGAGAAAAGGCGTGGGCACCGGGATTTCGGCCTCCGATCGGGCCACCACCATGCGGCTGTTGGCCGACCCCGCCAGCATCGCCGAGGATTTCAGCCGCCCCGGTCATGTGGTTCCGTTGCGCGCCAAGGACGGCGGTGTATTGCGCCGGCCCGGGCACACCGAGGCCGCCGTCGACCTCGCCCGGATGGCGGGGTTGCAACCCGCGGGCGCGATCTGCGAGATCGTCAGCCAGAAGGACGAGGGCTCGATGGCCCAGACCGACGAGCTGCGGGTGTTCGCCGACGAGCACGATCTGGCGCTGATCACCATCGCCGACATCATCGAGTGGCGACGCAAGCACGAGAAGCACATCGAGCGGATCGCCGAGGCGCGGATCCCGACCCGGCACGGGGAGTTTCGCGCCATCGGCTACTCCAGCATCTATGAGGACGTCGAGCATGTGGCGCTGGTTCGTGGCGAGATCGCCGGGCCCAACGCCGACGGCGACGACGTGTTGGTCCGCGTGCACTCCGAGTGCTTGACCGGCGACGTGTTCGGTTCCCGTCGCTGCGACTGCGGGCCCCAACTGGACGCCGCGATGGCGATGGTCGCGCGCGAAGGGCGCGGCGTGGTGCTGTACATGCGTGGCCACGAGGGCCGCGGCATCGGGCTGATGCACAAGCTGCAGGCGTACCAGTTGCAGGACGCTGGGGCCGACACCGTGGACGCCAACCTCAAGCTCGGGTTGCCCGCCGACGCAAGGGATTACGGGATCGGGGCGCAGATCCTCGTCGACCTCGGCGTGCGCTCCATGCGGCTGTTGACGAACAACCCGGCCAAGCGGGTCGGGTTGGACGGGTATGGGCTGCACATCATCGAGCGGGTGCCGCTTCCCGTGCGGGCCAACGCGGAGAACATCCGCTACCTGATGACCAAGCGCGACAAGATGGGTCACGACCTGGTCGGGCTGGACGACTTCCACGAATCGGTCCATCTGCCAGGGGAATTCGGCGGTGCTTTGTGAGCGGTGGCCCCGGCGTGCCGGAGGTGCCGCGGCTCGATGCCACGGGTCTGCGGCTGGCCATCGTGGCGAGTACCTGGCACAGTGAAATCTGCGACGCACTGCTGGACGGTGCCCGCAAGGTGGCATCCGAGTCGGGTATCGACGACCCGACGATAGTCCGCGTGATCGGAGCGATCGAGATCCCGGTGATCGCGCAGGAGCTGGCCCGCAACCACGACGCCGTGGTCGCACTGGGCGTCGTAATCCGCGGCCAGACACCGCATTTTGACTACGTGTGCGATGCGGTAACGCAGGGACTGACCAGGGTTTCGTTGGACGCTTCGACGCCCGTGGCCAACGGGGTGCTGACCACCAACACCGAGGAGCAGGCACTTGACCGGGCCGGCCTTCCGGAATCGGCCGAGGACAAGGGCGCCCAGGCCACCGGCGCGGCCCTCACCACCGCCCTGACATTGCGTGACCTGCGCGCTCGGTCGTGACTTCGCCGTCGAACCGCGAGGTCTGGGATGTCGAGCTGCGTCCCCACCGCATGCCGTTATTCATCTACATCACCGCGTTTTTGATCGCCGCGGCACACATCGTGGTGGGCCTGCTACTCAAGATCAAGTCCAGCGGGGTGATCTTTCACACCTCCGATCAGGTGGCGATAGCCGTCCTGGGTCTGGTGATCGCCGGCGGCGTGCTGTTGTTCGCGCGTCCGCGGCTGCGGGCGGGACCGGCCGGACTTTCGGTGCGAAACCTCTTCGGATACAGACTGATTCCCTGGGCGGACGTGGTCGGCGTGTCGTTTCCCGCCGGCAGGCGGTGGGCGCGCATCGACCTGCCCGACGATGAGTACGTTCCGGTGATGGCGATCCAGGCCGTCGACAAGGACCGCGCCGTCGAGGCCATGGATACCGTGCGGTCGCTGCTGGCGCGTTACCGGCCGGATCTGGGCTAAACGCTGTACCATCGCCCGATGGCACGTCACGGGCGGGCGGTTGCTGCGCTGGTCATCGCCGCGGTGATGGTGAGCGCCTGCGCAACCCCGCTGGCGGGTCGAGCGGTGCGGGCTCCCGGCCAGCCAGGGGTTCTCGCGTATGCGCGCGTGGCGATCTCGGCACATGAGCTGCTTTTGCCGGACGGGGATACCACTCCTCTCGGCCCGGCGACCGCGACTCCGGTGGGCGACAACTACTTCACCAGCGCGCGGCCACCGCAATGCTCGGCGGCGCTGCTGTTCGAGGGTTCTCCGCTACTGCCTCCCGGCTCAGCGGAGCACGCCGAGTCGGCCTACCGTGTCGGCGGCGCGGCGCTCTATTCCGAGTCGGTCGATGTTTACGACAAAGCCGTGAAGACCCACGAGACCGTCTCGAAAGGCTTGGCCGCCATATCTCAATGCCATGGCGAGGCCGTTGGCATGTCGCCCAGCGGCGCATTCCGCCCGATGCGGCTGAGTTTCCTCGGCACCACCGACGACGGCGTCCTGGTCTGGACCATGACCCGTCCAGATTGGACCTGCGACTACGGGCTGACAGTGTTACCTCGCGTGGCCCTGATGCTGTCGGCCTGTGACACGAAGCCCGGATTCCCCATGAGGGACTGGGCATCGAAACGCCGGGCGCAGATCGACCGCCGGACCGCCTGACCTGGGTGTGATCTGCGGCGTTGGATCAATGTCACCGAGCGCGCTGCTATGCTCGAACATATGTTCGATACTCGGCTTCACGATCATTGGGATCCCCCGCGGTGCGAGCGGTCGCGGGCGCTGGTGGAGCGGATGTGTGGGTCGTGGCGGGTCGAGGCGCGGGCGGCGGTGGATCGGTTGGATGCCATCGGGGAGTTGTTCGAGCTGCGCCGCGCCCAGCGCGGTGAGCAGGCCGAGTGGGCGGTGGATACCTGGGCGGCGGAGGGTGCCGAGGTGGCCGCGGCGTTTCGGATCAGCCTGGCGATGGCGGGCAGCTACCTGCGCTATGCGCTGGCCGTGCGCGAGCGGCTGCCGAGGGTGGCCGGGGTGTTTCGCGGTGGGGACATCGATTACCGGATGTTTCAGACGCTGGCGTATCGCACGGGATTTGATCACAGGCTCGGCGTCACCACCGAGCAGCTAGCCGAAATCCTCTGGCGTGGTGCTGACTGGCCGCCGCATTGGGGGATGTACGTTTCAAAGCATCCCGACGGCGATGAGCCGGTGATACCTAGATCACTGCGACTGCGCCCGGCAAGCATTGGCAGCGAAATCCTCGGTGGCTACATGCAGATCGCTGGGTGGGAGTACCTACTCGCGTTCGAGCGTCCTCCTGTGGACCATGTCTTTCGCCCCGCGGGCATGGCATTCCAGCGGGTCGGGTTCCCTGTCCGCTGTTGCAAGATGGTCGCCTTCGCCTGGCCAGAGCAGGGCCACTCACTCATCGATGTGGTTAGCGCAGTTCCACCAAGCGAGGATTTCTCGAAGCCATCCAATCCACGAGCTGCAGCCATGCACAACCAGATCAGGCCCGGCTCGCTGAACGTCACCAGCGTCCGCAAGTGAATTATCCTGAGCGATAAGCGATTTAGCTCTAGTAGCCGAGCTGCTCAGGCCGCTTTGCGCTAAGCCAACTCGTCGTTAGCGTCATGTCCGAGCTTTCCCGTCGCGGTCACGAGGCGTGATCGGAGTCCAACCCGGCATGGACGACTTCGAGCTCGAAGCAATCCGTGACGAGGGCTATGACCCCGACGACCCCGCTGTGTTGGAAGCCCTAGTGCTGGTACGGCTGGAGCTGGCGCTGCTTGGCTTTCATCATCCGCAGGTTCCGGACTGTTGACATGGTTGCCCAAACGGCCCACCATTGCAGATTCTCGCGATGGCGCTTGGGTCAGTGGGGTACTGCCGCATCACCTGGCTGACGCAGTTTTGGCAGCCCTGCGGATCCTTACCAGTGCACGGCGCAGCGTTGGCTGGCGACGCAAACGACACATATGCTGCCGCTAACAGCCCTGAAAAGCCAACTGCAATAAGTCGTTTCATCATTGTCCTTTTCTCTCGTTCATGGGCAGTAGATATACTGCGCCGACGCGACCAGGTACTGTGCCTGGTCGCGCGTCAAGCTCGGGTTGCCCTGCTCCACCTGGGCGAGGACTTGATCCGATGATGTCCCGGCCGCAAGACTCGTGCATATGTTGTGTGCGATGTGAACCACACGATCCCCGCCGCCATAGGCCCCCGAGATTCCCTGGCTGTCCATCCTTGATAGGAACCGCTGGTCACATTGTGAAGTGCAGTCAGCATGAGCCGGTTGGGCGGACCAAACCCCTGCTGCGACAAGCGTAGTCGCAGCCAACCCGATCAACGTTTTCTTCATTCTTCAACCACCCGGTTAACAGGACACGCCGAACCCGCCGCAGCTAGTATTATTCGGATTCGGCTCGACTAGCCCTGGTGCCAGTTCACAGTGCCGGTACAGATCGCCCGTCAGCCCAGCGCACCGGTCTCCTGGGGGTGGCTGTTGCGGGTAGTTCGCTGGTTGTTGCGGAACTCCTGGCGCTGGGACCGGTGCACATTGCAGACCTGGGATATTGAGGCCGATACACGGATCGGCAGGCGCAGGTGCAAGTGCGGCCAATGCTGTGGCAACTATTGGAGCTGCCAGAAGTGCGGGCAACTTCATGGTAGATGCTTCCTTCCGCATCGCCAACGATGACGACGGGGTTGTCCACAGTGTCAGGAGCCTGGAAGCTGGTGATCTATCCGTAGGGTTGCCACTGTAGACCTAAATATCGTTGCGAAGAACAGGGAACTCGAAGAACCGCTTGCCCAGGCAAGCAGGTCAGCGCCAGCGATCAGCCGGGTGGGGACTGCCAGGGCGGCATAGACTTTGTGACTCATGAGCGCCGAGGAACCCGAGACCGAGGCGGGCGCGGCCAACGCCAAGACAGCCCGCAAGCTGGCCGACGCATTCAAAAACGACAACCGAAACTTCCGCTACGACAAGCTTTTTGATCCGCGCGGCTTAGATCCTTAATAGCGCATGCGATCCGCTGCCAGGCCGAAAGGAGATTCTGCCCGTCTGGGGAGGTCAATGAGGGCGGACTAGTACCAATCGCCTACGACTACCGCACCGGCATTTAAACCGCCCCGACGACCCCGCCGTGGTCGCGGCGATAGACCGGGTGCACGCCGAGCTGGCCGCAGTGGGACGTGGCCGTCGCTACCGATGAACCACCGGGTCTAACCCATCAACCCCAGTTGCTGCAGCATCGCGAGGTTGTCTGCCAAACCCCAGCGTTCGACTGCCTGGCCGTTCTCGAACCGCAGGATCCCGAACGTCGGTACATCGATCTTCCGGCCGGTCGGTGGTATCCGGAAGAACTCACCTTGATGGGTTCCTGTACCGCGCCCGTAGGAAACCGCGAAGGCACCTTCTCCGAACACGAAGTCGAGCGGATTCTGGTAATCCGGGAAGGCGGCGCGCGCCATCTCGACGCTCGCCCGGTATCGCGAACGACCGCTGCCCTCAAGGCCCGGAGTCTCAACGTGATCCACCAAGTCCTCCGCGATGAGTTCGTCAATGAGTTCTAGGCGACCCTCGTTCCAGATCTCATTTGTGATGCGCCACATCAGCGCCTTCGAATCTTGAGTCGTCCCCATCAGAGGTTCCTTCCGCCAAGAAGGACGACCTTAATGCCAGCGACGACGCGGGCCGCAGGGTACCCAAGCTAATCGGCACCGCCGAGTCACGTGCAGCGCTACCCTCTGCACCCATGAGCACCGAAGACACCGCCGCGTCGGAGCACGGCGCGGACGCCGAGACAACCGCCGTGCCGCCGCCGCCGGGCGACGAACCAGAGCTGGCCTGGTCAGTCGATGACGATACCGACGAGATGCCGACAAACCGGCACGGTCGACTCATGTGGGCCGGTCTCGCTGTGCTTGTCGTCGCCGTAACTGCTGCGCTGGTCCTATTGGTATCAACGCTTTTCGGCAGGCACACCACGAATAACGCTCGACCACAGCCGGTTCCGTCACCGCCTGTGACGACGACCGTGACTGCCGCGCCACCACCGCCCGCCGTGACGGCAGCGCCACCGGTCACGGTCACAGCGCCATCACCCTCGCCGGTGCTCAACGCGAAAGACAGGGAGTTCCTGGCGTTCCTGCACCAGAACGAAGCCCTGGACTGACCCTGGCACCAACACCCCCGCAGTGCTCGCCGATGCCCGATACGTCTGCGACGAGATGACCACCGGTGGTAGTACGTCGGAGTTGCGCTCGCGACTGCAGGCGGTGTGGCCGAGCATCGCCGAAAACGACGTGACATGGTTTCTCTACACGTCCACTCCGATCTACTGCCCGCAGATTGGCGGGCCGGTCTGAACCGCACCGGCTGAGCGCGGCAGAGAGTGTTCGCGATTAGCTTGGTGCGACCTATCTCGGGTTAAGCGCTTTAGGAAGACGGGGCTACCAGAATTCCCACTGAACGAGAATGCATCGAAAGCTCACTACCGCCGCCCGCGCGTGCCCAACACGTAACAGACGAACACCAGTACAAAGGCGAAGAGACGAAGAGCGCCGCTAGAAGCGGGTGCTGCCAAACTACAGAAAAGTCGTACTGTTCAACCCGAGCACGCCGGACCTCCTTGAATTGGTAGCAAACGATGGTATCCCTCTGACGAAACCGACTTGAGCAAACTGACTGCGTGGCTCCGCCAGCGCGCGCCAAACGGCCCCTGATGACTTTGCCGCTCGTCTGGCCCGCCGCCAGGCGGGAGTACCGGCCCTGGGAGGATTTATGAATGTGGTGTGGAGAATCCGTGCCGCCGGATAACGTAGGTCGCCATGAACAGGGGGCCTAGTAATCCCCTCGGGCTGGGGCTAGTGATCGTCGGCGGAGCCGTCATGGCGATCGCGGCATTCTTGCCGCTCGACCAACCTACGGGCGTGTTTCGCACGGTTAAAGAGACAACACTTTGATTCAGAGTGGCGGCTGGGCGCTTATCGCGATTGCTCTGGGGGTCGTCGCCAGCGGTTATCGGGTAAGCCAGGGCAGCGGGAAGGCACCACCGCCGGCATCGGCGGCAACGGCGGGATCGGCGGGGCCGGCGGCAATGGTGGGCTGTTGCTCGGTAATGGCGGTGCCGGCGCCCCAGGCGGCACCGGAGGCCAAGGCGGGCTCGGCGGTGTCGGCGCGACTGGCGCGCCCGGCGTGGCAGGTATCAACCATGGCGCCGGTGCTAGCGGCGGTACCGGCGGCACCGGCGTCAGCGCCACTCCCGGCGCTGCCGGCTCTGCTGGCGCGGCCGGCAACACGGCCACCGGGACCAGCGGCGGACCGGCGGGACCGGCGGTGCCGGCGGGTCCCCGGTCTACGTCACCAACGGGCCAAACGACCCGAGCAGCAGCGGCACGGTGTTGGTGATCGCCACCGCCACCAACACCGTCGTCGCCACCATCCCGGTCGGCATCGGCCCGGCTGAACTGGCGATCACCCCCAATGGCAGCAACGTCTACGTCACCACCGACGTCGGCAGCAGCGCCAACGTGGCGGTGATCGACACCGCCACCAACACCGTCGTCGCCACTGTCCCGGTCGGCGACCTACCGCTCGGGGTGGCGGTCACCCCCAACGGCGCCGATGCCTACGTCAGCGGCAGCAATGTGTCGGTGATCGACACCGCCACCAACACCGTCGTCGCCACCATCCCGGAAAGCGGCGGCACCGTTGCGGGGGTGGCGGTGACCCCCAGCGGCGGCGACGTCTACGTCATCAACTCCAACAGCGGCACGGTGTCGGTGATCGACACCGCCACCAACACCGTCGTCGCCACCATCACCGGCTTCGACCAACCGTTCGGGGCGGCTACATGACGACCGGCCCGAGGCCGGCGATATCTACGTCGCCAACCAGAACGACGGCACGGTGTCGGCGATCAGGTGAAGCCCGACGCGCCTCGGCGGCTGATCTAATGTAGTCCCCGGCAACGACTTTCACTCCGCGCGGGCATGACGAGCGTCCCGGCGCTGCTCGGCTTCCCGGGATCGAGCGGGTTGCTTAGTGTGGTGGGAGAGTTGCCGTAACCGGACGGGCCCGCCCGGTTACGCGCATAGTTCAGAGCTTGACCGTAGAGTGTACTTCGGCATTTCGCTATCACCATCTGATGAAGACCTTCTGGGACTGGCAGGACCAGCAGTTGCCCGACGGCACCGTGATCTGGCGGTTTCCCGACGGACAGACCTACGTCAGCACCCCGGGTAGCGCGCTGCTGTTCCCCCACCTGTGCGCGCCCACCGGCGACCCGCCCGCCGTCGAAATGCCAGCCAAGGAGCGGTGCGGGGAGCGCACCGCGATGATGCCGCTGCGCACCACCACCCGCGCCCAAAACCGGGCGCATCGCGTCGCCACCGAACGCTGCCACAACCGCAAACTGGGCGCGCCACACCGACAAGTCTCGGAAGCCGCCTACTTCGGCGGCCCCGCACCGCCCGGCGACAACGATGACGATGACCCGCCGCCATCCTGATGGCCTGCCAATGGTTTACGTAGAGGCCACTGCGGAGAGGGCCATACGCCGGGCACGCCCTTCAGCTCGTGAGTGCCAGGGCGGCTCGTCGTTGCGATCCGATCTCGGATCATGACCCTCAAAGGGCGCAAGAACCGGTTACGTAAGCGGTAGCGTCAATAGTTGCTGGCTGGGCTGTCGACTGTGATTGCTGCCCAAGCACCGGCAACGCCCCGGCTGCGATGTGACGGGAGACAACCATGAAGCGCTGCATCGTCGGAGGATTCGCTGCGCTGCTGATGGCCGCAGAACTGATCGCCTCAGCGCCGTCAGCCAGCGCTGGCTGCCAGTACGGAGGACCCGTCATCAGCAAGTGCGATGGACCCGTCCAGCCTGACGGCACCTGGCAACGTTGCGTGGCAGTTGCGCAATTGATTCCTCACGGCGCCAGTTCGTACCTAGTGCCCGACAGGCGCTGCGATTTGATGGGTCCTGGACAGCACCCTGGGGATCTCTCCTTCGCCGACCCACCGACGCACATCGACGACTGAGCCGGGAACCCTTCGAGGGGCTAGGCCCGCCCCGGTGAAGTGTGGTTTCCCGGGCAGCGCGCTGTTTCCCACACGGCGATGATGCCGCTGCGCACCACCACCCGACCCAAACCGCGCGCATCGCGCAGCCGCCCAAACCACCCAACCAGGGCCGTCGACACCCGATGCCGAGGAGCCGCCGACCTTCTAGCTACTAGCCTGGGTATGTGCCAGATCCCGCAACGTATCGCCCCGCGCCCGGGTCCATCCCGGTCGAGCCCGGCGTCTACCGATTCCGGGACGTGCACGGGCGAGTCATCTACGTCGGCAAGGCCAAGAGCCTGCGCAGCAGGCTGACGTCCTACTTCGCCGACATCGCCGGCCTGCACCCGCGGACCCGCCAGATGGTGACCACCGCGGCCAAGGTCGAGTGGACGGTGGTCAACACTGAAGTCGAGGCGCTGCAGCTGGAATACAACTGGATCAAGGAATTTGATCCGCGCTTCAACGTCCGCTACCGCGACGACAAGTCGTACCCGGTGCTGGCCGTCACCCTCAACGAGGAATTCCCGCGGCTGATGGTGTATCGCGGCCCGCGGCGCAAGGGTGTGCGCTATTTCGGTCCCTACTCGCACGCGTGGGCGATCCGCGAGACGCTGGACCTGCTCACCCGGGTGTTTCCGGCACGGACCTGTTCGGCCGGAGTGTTCAAGCGGCACAACCAGATCGACCGCCCGTGCCTGCTCGGATACATCGACAAGTGCTCGGCGCCGTGCATCGGCAGGGTCAGCGCCGAGCAGCATCGCCAGATCGTGGAGGACTTCTGCGACTTCCTGTCCGGCAAGACCGATCGCTTCGCCCGCGACCTGGAGCAGCAGATGAACGCCGCGGCCGAGCAACTCGATTTCGAACGGGCCGCGCGGCTTCGCGACGACCTGTCGGCGGTGAAGCGGGCCATGGAGAAACAGGCCGTGGTGCTCGGTGACGGCACCGACGCCGACGTGGTCGCCTTCGCCGACGACGAGCTGGAAGCGGCGGTGCAGGTGTTCCACGTCCGCGGCGGCCGGGTCCGCGGCCAGCGCGGCTGGATCGTCGAAAAGTCCGGGGATCCCGGCGAATCCGGCGAGGAGCGGCTGGTCGAGCAGTTCCTGACGCAGTTCTACGGCGAGCAGGCCGAGCTGGATGGCGCCGCCGACGAAGCCACCAACCCGGTTCCCCGCGAGGTGCTGGTGCCGTGCCTGCCCTCCAACTCCGAGGAGTTGACCACTTGGCTGTCCGGCCTGCGCGGTTCGCGGGTCACGCTAAGGGTGCCGCGGCGCGGCGACAAGCGCGCGCTGGCCGAAACCGTGCAGCGCAACGCGAAAGAGGCGCTGCAGCAACACAAGCTGAAGCGCGCCGGCGACTTCAACGCGAGATCGGCTGCGTTGCAGAGCATTCAGGACGCCCTGGGCCTGGCCGATGCGCCACTGCGCATCGAATGCGTCGACATCAGCCACGTGCAGGGCACCGACGTGGTGGGCTCGCTGGTGGTATTCGAGGACGGCCTGCCACGCAAATCGGACTACCGCCACTTCGGGATCCGGGACGCCGCCGGGCAGGGACGTTCGGACGACGTCGCCTCCATCGCCGAGGTGACCCGCCGCCGGTTCGCGCGGCACCTGAGCGAGCAGCAAGACTCCAATATGCTTTCCCCGGAAGGGAAATCGCGCCGCTTCGCCTACCCGCCCAACCTGTTCGTCGTCGACGGTGGCGCGCCGCAAGTCAACGCGGCCAGCGCCGTGCTGGAGGACCTCGGCGTCACCGACGTCGCCGTGATCGGCCTGGCCAAGCGGCTGGAAGAGATCTGGGTGCCGTCGGAGCCGGACCCGATCATCATGCCGCGCAACAGCGAGGGCCTCTACCTGCTGCAGCGCGTGCGTGACGAGGCCCACCGGTTCGCCATCACCTACCATCGCAGCAAGCGATCCAAGCGAATGACCGCCTCGGCGCTGGATTCGGTGCGAGGATTGGGAGAACATCGCCGCAAGGCGCTAGTAACCCATTTCGGATCGATAGCCCGCCTCAAGGAGGCCACCGTCGACCAGATCACCGCCGTTCCGGGCATCGGCGTGGCCACGGCCACGGCCGTTCTGGAGGCGCTGCGACCCGAGCAATCCGCAGACTCGCAATGACGAGCCAGGGCGAGTTCACCAATAACCACCAGGGTGACGCCTACCCAGAAGATGGGGCCGGCATCGACGTCGTCCTGGTGACGGGACTATCGGGGGCCGGGCGGGGCACGGCGGCCAAGGTGCTCGAGGACCTCGGCTGGTACGTGGCCGACAACCTGCCGCCCCAGCTGATCACGCGGATGGTCGATTTCGGGCTGGCGGCAGGGTCGCGGATCACGCAGCTGGCGGTCGTGATGGACGTGCGGTCACGGGGATTCACCGGCGATCTGGACTCGGTGCGAACCGAGTTGGCCACCCGCAACATCACCCCGCGGGTGGTGTTCATGGAGGCGTCCGACGACATGCTGGTGCGTCGCTACGAGCAGAACCGGCGCAGCCACCCGCTGCAGGGCGACCAAACCCTGGCCGAGGGCATCGCCGCCGAACGCAGGATGCTGGCCCCGGTCCGCGCCACCGCCGACCTGATCATCGACACCTCGACGCTGTCGGTGCGGGGCCTGCGGGAGAGCATCGAGCGCGCGTTCAGCGGCGATACCGGCGTGTCCACCAGCGTTACCGTCGAATCCTTCGGCTTCAAATACGGCCTGCCGATGGACGCCGACATGGTGATGGACGTCCGGTTCCTGCCCAACCCGCACTGGGTGGACGAGTTGCGTCCCCTCACCGGCCAGCACCCCGCGGTGCGCGACTATGTATTGGGCCAGCCCGGCGCGGGCGAGTTTCTCGACGCTTACCATCGATTGCTGAATCTGGTTGTCGACGGCTACCGCCGGGAGGGCAAGCGATACATGACGGTCGCCATCGGCTGCACCGGCGGCAAGCATCGCAGCGTCGCGATCGCCGAGGCGTTGATGCAGCGGCTGGGGGATAACCCGCAGCTGACGGTGCGGGTGCTGCACCGGGATCTGGGTCGCGAATGAGTGAAGGCATCGTCGCCCTGGGGGGCGGACACGGGTTGTACGCGACGCTGTCCGCCGCGCGCCGGCTGACGCCCTATGTCACCGCCGTGGTCACGGTCGCCGACGACGGCGGCTCGTCGGGCCGGCTGCGCAGCGAGCTGGAAGTGGTCCCGCCCGGCGATCTGCGAATGGCCTTGGCGGCGTTGGCATCTGACAGCCCATACGGACGGTTGTGGGCGACCATCCTGCAGCACCGATTCGGCGGCAACGGCGCCCTGGCCGGGCATCCGATCGGCAACCTGCTGCTGGCCGGCCTCAACGAGGTGCTGGCCGATCCCGTCGCCGCCCTCGACGAGATGGGCCGCATCCTCGGCGTCAAGGGCAGGGTGTTGCCGATGTGCCCGATCGCGCTGCAGATCGAGGCCGACGTGTCGGGTCTGGAGGCCGACCCCCGGATATTCCGGCTGATCCGCGGCCAGGTGGCGATCGCGACCACGCCGGGCAAGGTGCGGCGGGTGCGGCTGCTTCCGCCCGACCCGCCGGCGACCCGTCAGGCCGTCGACGCCATCATGGCCGCGGACCTGGTGGTCCTGGGCCCCGGGTCCTGGTTCACCAGCGTGCTCCCGCACGTGCTCGTGCCGGAGCTGGCGACGGCGCTGCGCGCCACCACCGCCCGGCGCGCGCTGGTGCTCAATCTGGTCGCGGAGCCGGGGGAGACGGCCGGCTTCTCGGTGGAGCGCCATCTGCACGTGCTGGCCCAGCACGCACCCGGGTTCACCGTGCACGACATCATCATCGACGCCGAACGGGTGCCCAGTGAGCGCGAGCGCGAGCAACTGCGCCGCACCGCGACGCTGCTACAAGCCGAGGTCCACTTCGCCGACGTGGCCCGACCTGGTACACCTTTACATGACCCGGGCAAGCTCGCGGCGGCGCTGGACGAGGTCCGAGCGGGTCACAAAGGCCAGGGAGCCCCTTCGGCGGCGACCACGAACGAGATTCCGGTCGACGGTGAAAGTCCACAGGCCGGCGTGAGCGGACCGGCTGGCAGCGGACCGAGGGGTGACGACGCGTGGCGATGACGACCGAAGTCAAGGACGAGCTGAGCCGCCTGGTAGTGAATTCGGTCAGCGCGCGGCGCGCGGAGGTCACGTCCCTGCTGAGGTTCGCCGGCGGACTGCACATCGTGGGCGGCCGGGTGGTCGTGGAGGCCGAGGTGGACCTGGGCAATGTCGCGCGCCGGCTGCGCAAGGACATCTTCGAGCTCTACGGATACAACGCCGTCGTGCATGTGTTGTCGGCCAGCGGGATTCGCAAGAGCACCCGGTACGTGTTGCGGGTCGCCAACGACGGCGAGGCGCTGGCGCGTCAGACCGGGCTGCTCGACATGCGGGGGCGTCCGGTGCGCGGGCTGCCGGCCCAGGTCGTGGGCGGCAGCATCGGCGACGCCGAGGCGGCGTGGCGGGGGGCCTTTTTGGCGCACGGGTCGCTGACCGAGC
>NZ_JAOPWB010000212.1 GCF_025965855.1 Mycobacterium sp.
AGCTCGTCGACATGGCCTGGGACCCGATCACCAGGATCGTGGGCAGCCTCGGCATCTACACCAAGATCGATTTCGAGAACAAGGAAGTCGTCGAGTGCCACAGCACCTCGTCGATCTTCAGCGGATACTCGATTTTCATGAAGGGCAAGGATCCTCGCGACGCCCACTTCATCACCAGCCGCATCTGCGGCATCTGCGGCGACAACCACGCCACCTGTTCGTGCTACACGCAGAACATGGCCTACGGGGTCAAGCCGCCGCATCTGGGCGAGTGGCTGATCAACCTCGGCGAGGCCGCCGAGTACATGTTCGACCACAACATCTTCCAGGAGAACCTGGTCGGCGTCGACTTCTGCGAGAAGATGGTTGCCGAGACCAACCCGAGCGTGCTGTCACTGGCCGAGAAAACCCAGGCACCGCACGCCGAAGCCCACGGGTACCGGACGATCGCCGACATCATGCGGTCGCTCAACCCGTTCAGCGGTGAGTTTTACCGCGAAGCGCTTCAGGTCAGTCGCTCGACGCGAGAGATGTTCTGCCTCATGGAGGGTCGCCACGTGCACCCCTCCACGCTGTACCCCGGCGGCATCGGCACCGTCGCGACCATCCAGCTGATGACCGACTACATGACGCGGCTGATGCGCTATGTCGAGTTGATGAAGAAGGTCGTGCCGATGCACGACGACCTGTTCGACTTCTTCTACGAGGCCCTGCCCGGTTACGAAAAGGTCGGGCTGCGGCGCACGTTGCTCGGCTGCTGGGGCTCGTTCCAGGACCCCGAGGTGTGCAACTTCGAATACAAGGACATGGAGCGTTGGGGTAACGCGATGTTCGTCACCCCCGGCGTGGTCGTCGACGGCAAGCTGGTCACCCACTCGCTGGTGGACATCAACCTCGGTATCCGAATCCTTTTGGGTAGCTCGTATTACGACGACTGGACCGAGCAGGACATGTTCGTCAAGACGGATCCGCTGGGCAACCAGGTGGACCGGCGCCATCCGTGGAACCAGCACACCAACCCGCACCCGCAGAAACGGGACCTAGACGGCGGCAAGTACAGCTGGGTGATGTCGCCGCGCTGGTTCGACGGCACGGATCACCTGGCGCTGGACACCGGCGGCGGCCCGCTGGCCCGGCTGTGGGCCACGGCATTGGCCGGCCTGGTCGACATCGGTTACGTCAAGGCGACCGGCACCAGCGTGAAGATCAATCTCCCCAAGACCGTCTTGAAGGGTCCGGTGGAGCTCGAGTGGAAGATCCCCAGGTACGGCAGCAACACGATCGAACGTGACCGCGCCCGTACCTACTTCCAGGCCTACGCGGCGGCCTGCGCACTGCACTTCGCCGAAAAGGCGCTCGCGGAGATCCGCGCCGGGCGCACCAAGACCTGGTCGAAGTTCGAGGTGCCCGACGAGGCCATCGGCTGTGGCTTCACCGAGGCGGTCCGCGGCGTGCTCAGTCACCACATGGTGATCCGGGACGGCAAGATCGCCAACTACCACCCGTACCCGCCCACCCCGTGGAACGCCAGCCCACGCGACAGCTACGGCACACCGGGCCCCTACGAGGACGCGGTGCAGGGTCAGCCGATCTTCGAGGAGAACGGCCGGGACAACTTCAAGGGCATCGACGTGATGCGCACGGTGCGCAGCTTCGACCCGTGCCTGCCCTGCGGCGTGCACATGTACCTCGGGAAGGGCAAGACGCTGGAGAGACTGCACACACCGACGCAGTCGCCCGTCGGGGAGTGACGCATGGCGGATCGCCCGGAGGAGCCCCCGACAACCTCGGAAGAACAAGCGCGATGGCGCACAGCGGGCGATCGGATCCAGACACTCCTGGATTCCTGCGCGACGAGTGGGACCGCCGCGTACGAACGCGCCCAGCAGTTGGTCCGCGAGGTAGCCGGCCTTTACGGGGCCGGACTCGAACGGATCATGCGAGCCGGTGACGCCGGCTTGGCCGAGCGGCTGGCCACCGACGACCTGGTGGCCAGCCTGCTCCTGGTCCACGGGCTGCACCCGCACGACGTGAACCGGCGGGTGTCCGACGCGCTGGAGCGGGTGCGGCCCTACCTCGGCTCGCACGGCGGCGACGTCGACCTGCTGGAAATCGCCGGCGGGCCCGACGGTGCTGTCGTGCTCCTAGCTTTCAAAGGGAGCTGCAAGAGCTGCCCGTCGTCGGCGGTGACGCTGGAGCTGGCCGTCGAGGACGCGGTCCGCGCGGCCGCGCCGGAGATCTCGTCGATCGAGGTGGTCACGGCGGAGCCGGTGAGCAGCCCCGCCGTGATCCCCACCGAATCGCTGCTGGCGCACCTGCATTCGAATGGTCACGGCCGGACCACGTGGCATCCGGCGCCCGAGCTGGCGGGGCTGCGGCCCGGCGAGGTCGCGGGCTATCGGGTCGACGGAACGATGCTCCTGGCGTGCCGCGTCGAAGGCCAGACTTTCGCGTATCGGGACCATTGCCCGGTGTGCGACGGCACGCTGGCCGGTGCGGAACTGCATGGGGCGCAACTGCATTGCCCCCGCTGTCGAACGGACTTCGACGTCGTCCATGCGGGAGCCGGCGTGAACGGCACGCACCTGGACCCCCTCCCGCTGCTGACGCGCGACGGCGTCCTGTCGGTGGCGCTGCGGGGCGAACCGATGGGCGCTCCGGCATGACGCGCCGGCGACGATGCAGTGGGGGCACCGCCCGGTTGCGGGGGACGACGCGATGAGAAGGAGCGGCGCGCATGACTAGTCCCTACGACGTCCTGGCGCGCGTCACCGGCAATCGGCGGGCCCCCGAACCGGCGGGCGAGCGGTGCGAGATGTGCTCGGAAATGATTCCCGACGAGCACCAGCACGTCGTGAGTCTGGCCGCCCGGCAGCTGATGTGCGTCTGCCGCGCCTGTTATCTGCTGTTCACCGACAGCACCGCCGAACTGCGATATCGGGCGGTGCCGGACCGGTATCTGGCATTCGACGACTTCGCGCTGGATCGCCGTGCGTGGGAGGCACTCCAGATTCCCGTCGGCGTCGCCTTCTTCTTCACCAACTCCGCGCTCGGGCGCACCGTCGCCTTCTACCCCGGCCCGGCCGGGGCGACCGAATCCGAACTCGATCTGGACGCCTGGAACGCCATCGGCGGCGCCGATCCGCGGGTGGCCCTGCTGACCGACGACGTTGAGGCGCTGCTGGTCCGGGTTCCGGAGGTTGAGAACGCCGAGCCGCAAAGCTATCTCGTTCCGGTCGACGCCTGCTACGAATTCGTCGGACGCCTGCGTATGCTGTGGCGCGGGTTCGACGGCGGCCAGGAGGCCCGCGCGCTCATCGACGACTTCTTCTCGCTCGTCGCCGCCCGCGCAGTAAAGACGCCCCCATGACCGAAGAGCACATGGACGTGAATTTCGCGGTTCTCGACGTGGCGCCCGAACCGTACTCGGTGAGCCCGGTGCTGACGGCGCGGGTCAGCGTCGCCGCCAGCGGGGACGACCCGGTGCACGCGATCGCCCTGCGCTGCCAGGTCCGGATCGAGCCGCTGCGTCGTTCCTACTCGGAGGCGGAGGCGGCCGGGCTGCTCGACCTGTTCGGGCCCCGCGAACGCTGGGCCGCCACCCAACGCACCTTCCTCTGGCAGCACGCCACGGCGATGGTGCCCGGCTTCGCCGGCAACACGACGGTCGCGCTCCCGCTGGACTGCACCTACGACTTCGAGGTCGCCGCCGCCAAATACCTGCACGCGCTGCGCGACGGCGCGTCGCCACTGCAGTTCCTTTTCAGCGGAACCATTTTCGTCAAGTCCGAACGCGGCTTCTCGGTGCAGCAGGTGTCGTGGGACTGCGAGTATCGCTACGACATGCCGGTCGCGGTCTGGCGGGACCTGATCGCGCAGCACTATCCGAACACCGGCTGGGTGCGGCTGAGCCACGAAACCATCGCGGCGCTGGCGGCCTACAAGTCGGCGCAAGGGTTGCTCGACCTCGACCACGCGGTCACCTCGCTGTTGGACACCGACCGGGAGGTGACCAGATGACCTCCGATTGGGACCGCGCCCGCGCCGTCGCCGACGCGGTGCTCTACGAGGGCTACCTGCTCTACCCGTACCGCGGGACGTCGAGCAAGAACCAATCGCGCTGGCAATTCGGGGTTTTGGGTCCGCCCGGCGCCGCGGACGCGGGCCTGGGTGAAGACGACACCCTCGCTGCGGAGTTCCTGGTCGACGGGTCGCAGGCGCTGACCCTGGTGGTGCGGTTCCTGCAGTTGCAGCACCGCCGGGCCGAGCGCGAGTCTGCCCACGGCGAATTCGAACCGGTCGACGAGCTGACCACCGCGGCCGGGTCGTGGCTGACCTGGGACGAGGCGGTCGAATGCGAACTGTCCTTCGGCCCCCTCGCGATCGACGGCCGGCCGCGCACGCTGCCGGTGGTGGCGGACGCCGCGACGGACGTCGAGCCAGTCGCCGGTGGTCGGCTGGTCCGCGAGCGGCGCGAGGTGCGCGGTGAGCTGACGCTCGCCAGCGAGCCGGACGGTGACCTGCGCCGGGTCTCGGTGCGGGTCAACAACGTCGGGAAGGCCGCGAGCAACAAGAACGACTCGATCGCGCGGTCCATGATCGGCACCCACATCATCGCCGAAGTCGTTGGCGGTGAGTTCGTTTCGCTGCTCGAGCCGCCGCCGAGCGCCTCCGATGCGGCGTCGCGCTGTCGCCAGCACCGGTGCTTCCCCGTGCTGGCGGGCCCCGCCGGCACCCGAGACATCCTCCTGATCTCGCCGATCATCCTCTACGACCACCCCGAGGTGGCCGAACAGAGCAACACGGCGCTGTATGACTGCACGGAGATCGACGAGATCCTCACCCTGCGCGTGATGACCATGACGGAGGAGGAGAAGGCGCAGGCCCGGGCCACCGACCCGCGGGCCGCGCAAATCATCGACCGGTGTGACGCCATGTCACCCGACGCGATGGCGCGCCTGCACGGTGTGCTGCGCGATCCACACGCACTCCCCGGTCTGGTCCCCGAGATCCCCGAGGGCATCGACTGGTGGGATCCCCTGGCCGACAACGCCGTTCGTCCCGAAGCCGACGCGGTACTGGTGAACGGGGTCCGTATCGCGCGCGGCAGCCGGGTGCGGTTGCGGCCGATGCGCAACGCCGACGCGCAGGACATCTTCGTCGCCGGCAAGACCGCCCGCGTCACATCGGTGCATGAGGACGTGGAAGGCGACAAGCATGTCGGGGTCGTCGTCGACGACGACCCGGCCGCCGAGCTGCACGACTGGTACGGCCGCTACCTGTACTTCTCCCCCGACGAAGTGGAACCACTCGAAGCCGGAGAACCCGCAATGTGAAAGGAGCTCGAAAATGGAAGTCTTGGGCTGGATATTCATCGCCATCCTCGCGTTGGTGGCCGCGGTCGCCCTCATGCTCGGACTGATATCGCTGCCCGACGCCCGCCGCTACCTGAAACTGAGGCGGATGTAGCCAGCGGGCGAGGAGATGACAACGCGCATCCTGGTGGCCGGGATCGGCAATATCTTCCTGGGGGACGACGGATTCGGCTCGGAAGTGGTCCGCAACGCCGAGATCCCGCGGGGCGACGCGAGTGTCCGCGTCCTCGACTACGGCATCCGGGGCATGCACCTGGCCTACGACCTGCTCGAGGAGTGGGATTCGCTGGTCCTCGTCGACGCCGTGCCCAGCCGCGGCAACCCCGGCACGTTGCACGTCTTCCAGGCCGACTGCGAACAAGACCGTGAATCCGGTTCCGGCACAGCCGGCCTCGACGCTCACAGCATGGATCCGGCCGCGGTGTTCGCGAGCCTGCGGGCCCTGGGGGGCAGCCCGCCCTACACGGTCGTCGTCGGATGCGAGGCGGGCAGCGTCGAGGAAGGCATCGGCCTCACCGAGCCCGTGGCCAAGGCCGTCCCCCGCGCCGCGCGGGCCGTCGAGGAAATCGTCGCGGCGCTGCAAACGTCCACCGCACGAGAGGACCGCTGAGCTATGTGTCTGGGGATCCCCGGTCAAGTGATCCGGATGTTGGACGGTTACGAGGGACAGCTCGCGCTGGTCGACGTCACCGGCGAGGAGCGCAGGGTCAACGTCGGCATGCTGCCTGAGGAGACGTTCGCGCCCGGCGACTGGATCATCATCCACATGGGCTTCGCCGTTGAAAAGACGGACCGCGCCGGCGCGGAGCAGGCGATGGCCGGCCTCGAGCTGATGGGCAGGGGCCGCACCGACCCGACGGACGGCCCGGGCGGCGGTTGAGATGACCGGGTCCCCCCTGATGCTGCGGAGCGACGACGTCCGGCAGCACTTCACCGTGACCGGTGTCGTTCAGGGGGTCGGCTTTCGTCCTTTCGTCCACCGAATCGCCAGCGAGCTCGGCCTGGCCGGATTCGTCGGCAACGATTCCGGCGCGGTATTCCTCGAGGTGCAGGGCGAACGCGCACGCGTGGCCGAATTCGGTCATCGGCTGCGCATCGAGGCCCCACCGCTGGCGCGCATCAGCGCGGTCTCAATTACCGATCTCGCGGCCGACACTGCCTGCGGCCGCGAGTTCCGGATCGTCGAGAGCCGGACGGTCGCCGGTGGCACAACGCCGATTCCGCCCGACATCGCGGTGTGCGACGACTGCGTCGGCGAGCTGTTCGACCCGCGCGACCGGCGTTACCGGCACCCGTTCGTGACGTGCACCAATTGCGGGCCGCGGTTCACCATCATCCGGGAGTTGCCCTACGACCGCCCGGCCACCACCATGTCGGCCTTCGCCATGTGCGAGCGGTGCGCCGCCGAATACCACGACCCGGCGGACCGCCGCTTCCACGCGCAGCCGATCGCCTGTGCGGATTGCGGGCCGATGCTGCGGTTCCGGTCGGAGACCGGACGGGTAGACGATGGCTCGGATGCCGCGCTGGCGGCCACCCAGCGCGCGCTGGCGGCGGGTGCCGTGGTCGCCGTCAAGGGGATCGGCGGGTACCACCTGGCCTGCGCCGCCGACGACAATGCGGCGGTCGGCGCGCTGCGGGCCCGAAAGGCGCGGGGCGCCAAGCCTTTCGCCATGCTCGTCCGCGACCTCGCCGTCGCGCGCGGCTACGCGCACGTCGACGCCGACGAGGCCGCCGTGCTGTCGAGCCCCGCCCGCCCAATCGTGCTGCTAAGGCGGCTCCCCGCAAACAGCGGTGCGCCCGTCGCCGACGCCGTCGCGCCGGGCAGCCCGCTGCTCGGGCTGATGCTGCCGTACTCCCCCATCCACCACCTGCTGCTGGCGCCCGTCCCCGGTGCCGCCGAGCGGGTGCCCGACGCGCTGGTGCTGACCAGCGCGAACCGTTCCGACGAGCCCATCTGCTTCACCGACGACGATGCCGCCGAACGACTTCCGGCGCTGTGCGACGCGGTCCTCGACCACAACCGGCCGATCCACGTGCCGTGCGACGACTCGGTCGTGCGCGTGATCGACGGCAGGGAACTGCCGATCCGCAGGTCCCGCGGATATGCGCCGCTGCCGGTCGATCTCGGGCGGGCGGGCCCGGCCGTGCTCGCCGTGGGCGGGGAACTGAAAAACACCTTCTGCCTTGCCGACGGCTCGCGCGCCTACATGTCGAGTCACGTCGGCGACATGGCCACCTGGGAGACGCTGCGGGCGTTCGAGCGCGCGGTGGGTCAGCTCACCGGAATACGCGGCGAGCCGGCGCGCCTGGCCGCCGACCTGCATCCCGGGTATCACACCCGAAACTGGGCGGAGCGCCATGCCGGCGAGCGGCCGCTCGACCTCGTCCAGCACCACCACGCGCACGTCGTCTCGCTGCTGGCCGAGCACGGCCGCATCGGAGAGCCGGTCATCGGGGTCTCGTTCGACGGCACCGGCTACGGCTGCGACCAAACCATCTGGGGCGGCGAGATTCTCGCCCTGGGAACCGACAGCCACCGATTCGTTCGCGCCGGCCACCTGCTGCCGGTGCCGCTGCCCGGCGGTGACGCCGCCGTGCGCAACCCGTGGCGGATGGCGCTGTCCCAATTGTGGATGGCCGGCATCGACTGGACCCCGGACCTCGCGCCGGTAGCCGCCGCGACCGAAGACGAATTGCGGCTCACGCGTTCGCAATTGGAGAGCGGCGCCGGGTGCGTGCCGTGTTCGAGCGTGGGCCGGCTGTTCGATGCCGTCGCCTCGCTGCTCGGCGTGCGGCACCGGATCGACTACGAGGGTCAGGCCGCCATCGAACTCGAGGCGCTCGCGGAGTTGGCCCTACACGATCGGTGGCCGTCGCTGCCGCTGATCGTGCGGGGCGACGGGGTGATCGATCCGACGACCATGGTGCAAACCATGGTGGCGGCCCTGTACGCCGGCACCCGGCCCGCGCTGCTGGCCGCGGCGTTCCACGAGGCGGTCGCGGACGCCGTCGCCACGGTGGTCGGTCACGTGGCGGGCGCGGTCGGGCTGGTGGGCCTCACCGGCGGGGTTTTCCAGAACGTGCTGTTGCTGCGTGCTTGCCGTACGCGCTTGCAGCGCAACGGGTTCGAGGTGCTCACCCACCACACCGTTCCGCCGAACGACGGCGGGCTGGCGCTGGGTCAGGCCGCGATCTCGATGCTGACCGGATTGGAAAGAGGCTGGAAAGGGGGGCCTGATGACCACCCCGGTATCTGACACCGTTCTTGATTGCTTGCTGGGCGCCGAATTGGCCGAGGACCTGGCCGCCACCGCTTTCACGCTGGCCAAGCGTTTCGCCGCGGGGGCGACCATGTGGTCCATCGCGCCGTCGTGGGAACCGCATGCGCTGCACATCGCGGTCGAGTTCGTGCATCCGGTGATCATGGGCAAGCGGGCGCTGCCCGCGGTGGCGCTGACCGGGCCCGACCTGGTGGACCTGGTGCGGGTATCGGTGCGGCCCGGCGACATCGTGGTCGCGGTCTCCGGCGCCGACGACGCACAAGTGCGCTCGGTGATGCGGCGCGGCCCGGCATGGGGTGCGACCACGATCTGGATCGGCAGCGGCGAGCACCGCCCGCAGGGCGGCTTCAAAGCCAGCCCAGCCGATCACGTGCTGTGGCTCGACGACCCCGATCCGCGGGTGCCAGCGACGGGCGGCTTCGTGCTGTTCTATCACCTGCTGTGGGAGCTGACCCACGTGTGTTTCGAGCACGCCGGGCTGCTCGAAGACGAGTGTTCGGAAGCGGGGGCACCTCCCGCTCGCGGGGGAGTCTGCGTGACGTGCAGCGACGAGGGGCGCCTGGGCGAGGTGGTGAGCGCACCGGAGAACGGGCAGGCCGCGGTGCGCACCGCACGGGGCATCGAGAACGTGGTGACCACGCTCGTCGACCCGGTCGTCGCCGGCGAGCTGGTGCTGGTGCACGCGGGCACGGCGATCAGCCGCCTCGGCGACGACGATGCCGGCATGGCCGGGATGGAGGAGCGGGGCAAATGAACCCAGTGGAGGACGGTTCTTCATGAGCGCCGCAGACGAACCCACCAACTTCCTGTATCCGTTCATCGACGCGCAGGAAGACCGGAGCGGAGAGGGGGCCAAGTCGCTGCTGGCCGACCTGGCCGCGTCGGCGCAGGCGAAAGCGGCCGAAAGCCTGGCGCTGCGGCGCTCCACCCTGGAGCTCAACGCCGACCTGGTGCAGGCGGCCGCCACCGAGATGGCGCGCCGTTTCGCGGCGGGCGGACGGTTGTTCACCTTCGGAAACGGCGGCAGCTGCACCGATTCCACGACTTTGGCGAGGCTGTTCGCCCGGCCTCCCATCGGCAAGCCGCTCCCCGCGTGGCCGTTGACCGCCGATCAAGCGGTCATGACCGCGCTGGGCAACGACGTCGGCTTCGAGCTGGTGTTCGCCCGCCAGCTGATCGCGCGGGCGAAGGCCGGCGACATCGCGATCGCCATGTCGACCAGCGGTAATTCGCCCAACCTGCTCACGGCTCTGGCCGAGGCGCGCCAGCGCGGGCTGTACACCGTCGGTTTCGCCGGCTACGACGGCGGCGCCTTCGCCGACAACCCGAACGTGGACACCTGCTTCGTCGTTCGGTCGCAGAGCGTGCACCGCATTCAGGAAGCACAGGCGCTGCTGGGCTACCAGTTGTGGTTGAGCGTGCATCAACATTCCGGCGGCGACCAAGGTCTGGGGGCGGCATGAGCAAGTCGGCGGGCGAATACCTTTCGTCGGGGCCCCGGTTCGCCGAGGGCGAGGTGATCGAGCGGATCGAGTCGTTCCGCAGGCGCCGCCCCCGGTTGCTCGACGACCACGTGACGCTGGCCCACGGCGCGGGCGGCAAGGCCTCGGCCGCGCTGGTGGACGCGGTGTTCCTGGAGGCCTTCCGCAACCCGCTGCTGGAATCGCTCGGCGACGGCGCGGTCCTCGCGCTGCCCGGCGGCGAACGGCTGGCGATGTCCACCGACTCGTTCGTGGTGCAGCCCAGGCGTTTTCCCGGCGGGTCGCTCGGCGAACTCGCCGTCCACGGCACCTGCAACGACCTCGCGATGGCGGGCGCGGTGCCGTCCTGGATCGCGGCGGCGTTCGTGATCGAAGAAGGCTTCGCGATCGCCGAATTGAAGGAGATCGTCGCCGACATGGCGGCCGCGGCCGCAACCGCGGGCGTGCAGATCGTCACCGGGGACACCAAGGTGGTGCCCAAAGGCGCGGCCGACGGGCTGTTCGTCACCACCACCGGGGCCGGCGTCATTCCCAAGGGGCGCACGATCTCGGCGGAGTCGGTGCGCACCGGCGACAAGGTGCTGTTGTCGGGGTCGATGGGCGATCACGGCATGGCCGTCATGCTCGCCCGGGGTGACCTGGCCATCGAGGCCGACATCGCTTCCGACACCGCGTCGGTCAGCCCGCTGGTGGAACTGCTGCTGGCGGCCGCCCCGTCCACCCGGTGGATGCGCGACGCGACCCGCGGCGGGGTCGGCACCGTGTGCAACGAACTCGCCCAGGCCTGCGGTCTCGGGGTGCTGCTCGAAGAGGACCGACTGCCCGTGCGGCCCATGGTGAATGGCGCGTGCGAGCTGCTCGGCATCGATCCCCTCTACGTCGCCAACGAGGGCAAGTTCGTCGCCGTCGTCGCCCCGCAGGAGGCCGACGCCGGGCTGGCCGCGTTGCGGTCCCATCCCCTGGGCGCCGACGCGGCCGAGGTCGGGGAAATCGTCACCGAACCGGCCGAAAGCGTGGTGCTGCGCACCGGGTTCGGCGGCACGCGGATCGTCGACATGCTCGTCGGGGACCCGCTGCCGAGGATTTGCTGAAGGAGGACGCGAAATGTGTCTTGGGATTCCGGGTCGGATCGTCGAAATCACCGACCCCGCCAACTATCTGGCGAAGGTCGACGTCAGCGGCGTGCAGCGCACGATCAGCGTGCGCCTGCTGGAGGACGACATGCCCGAGCCCGACGACTGGGTCCTGGTCCACGTCGGGTTCGCCATGGCCAAGATCGACGAGTCGGAGGCGTTGCTCACCCTGGCCGCCATCCAGAAACTCGGCGAGGCCTACGCCACCGAAATGCAGGCCTTCGACTCGTCGGCCATCGTTTAGTCGGGCAATTAGATCAAGAGGGGCACGCAGATGAAATTCGTTGACGAGTTCCGTGATCCGGCCGCGGCCCGCAAGCTGCTGGGCGCCATCGAGCGCCTCGCCGGAAGCGGTGGCGAACCGTTCAAGTTCATGGAGGTGTGCGGCGGGCACACGCACACCATTTACCGGCACGGGATCGAACACCTGTTACCCGACAACGTGGAGCTGGTGCACGGCCCGGGGTGCCCGGTCTGCGTGATCCCGATGGGCCGCATCGACGACGCGATGTGGCTGGCCGGCCAGCCCGACGTGATCTTCACCTGCTTCGGCGACATGATGCGGGTGCCCGGATCGGCCGGCAGCCTGCTCGACGCCAAGGCGCGGGGCGCCGACGTGCGCTTCGTCTACTCCCCACTGGACGCGCTGAAGATCGCCGTCGACAACCCCGACAAACGGGTGGTGTTCTTCGCCATCGGCTTCGAGACCACCGCGCCCTCGACCGCGGTGACGCTGGTGCGCGCCCGAGACATGGGCCTGGCCAATTTCAGCGTCTTTTGCAACCACGTCACGATCGTGCCGCCGATCAAGGCCATCCTCGAATCGCCTGATTTGCGGCTGTCGGGGTTCATCGGCCCCGGGCACGTGTCGACGGTGGTGGGCAACCGCCCCTACCGGTTCGTGCCCGAGGTGTACCGAAAGCCGTTGGTGGTGGCCGGTTTCGAGCCGCTGGACATCCTGGCCGCGGTCGCGATGCTGCTGACCCAGATCCGCGAGGGCCGCTGCGAGGTGGAAAACCAGTACAAGCGCGTGGTGCCCGAGCGTGGTAACCCCGCCGCGCTGGCGCTGATGAGCAAGGTGTTCGCGCTGCGCCCGCACTTCGAATGGCGCGGGCTGGGGTTCATCTCGCAAAGCGCGCTGCGGCTGCACGACGACTTCGCGGAATTCGATGCCGAGCTGCGCTTCCGGATGCCCGGCGTGCGCGTCGCCGACCCCAAGGCCTGCCAATGCGGCGAGGTGCTCAAGGGCGTGCTCAAGCCTTGGGAATGCAAGGTTTTCGGCACCGCGTGCACGCCGGAGACCCCGATCGGAACCTGCATGGTCTCCCCCGAGGGGGCGTGCGCGGCCTACTACAACTTCGGCCGCATGCACCGAGACGCCCTCAAACTGGTGGGACGCACTTGACTCCCGGCGCAGAGATGTTCGCCCGCTACGCGTATGCCCCCAACGCCCTGGGCTACTGCGGCCCCCCACTGGGGGCGACCCTGCGGGACGGTTCCGTTGACGAGGTGCGCAGCGCGGCGGCGAGGTTTTCCGGGGCCTGGCCCTACCTGCAAGTCCTCTCCCGGCTGACCGGCATCGCCGACCCGCTGGATTATCGGCTGGTCGAATCCTATTGGCTCGGCGGCGGCCCCGGCGCCGACCTGGACCCGCAAGACTTCTTCGACGCGCTGCTGGCCATCATCGGTCCCCAAGCCGGCCGGTACTGGTCGCATCTGACGGCCGACCTGGCCCGCGAGGCCGCCGCCAACCACTGCTTCCACGTGTTCGGCGTCTATCCGTGGACGCGATTTCTCGGGCGCGGTATGGACGAGCACCCGCTGGGCGTGCTCGACAACTGCCGGATCACCTGGGGCACAGTCGTTTCCCGCGCCACGGATGACGTCGACGTCATGTGTCAGCGGCTGCTCTGGGACGGTCGGGCGCTGACCCTCTCCGAACCCACGGTCCGCCCGCTCGACGTCTGGGCCGACGGGTACAGCGCGGTGCCCGACGTCGGCGTCGGCGACGAGGTCGCGGTGCATTGGGGCCGGCTGTGCGGCCGGCTGTCGCCGGAGCAGGTTCGCGCGCTCGCCGGGAGCACCGATCGCCAGCTGCGGGTGACCAGTCAACGGCTGGCGCACGTCTAGCGGTGATCGCGAGCGCGGCCGTGCCGGGCGAAGCGGGTCGCCGCCATCGGGTTAGCTCGTGCCAGACTGGCCGCGTGGCCGGTTCGATCTGCGACGTGCTGCCCGCCGCGGCCGCGCTGCTCGGGGCCCCCGGTGGGGTCGACCGCTTGGGTCTCGCGGAATCGGTGGGCGCGAAAGACCGCGTCGGCGTGGTGCTGGTAGACGGAATGGGCTGGCACCTGCTGCCCGAATTGGCCGGCGATGCGCCGTTGCTGGCATCGGTGGTGGCCGGTGACACCGGGGGGATCAGCGAACTCACCTGCACCTTTCCGTCGACGACGCCGAGCAGCCTGGTGTCCCTGGCCACCGGGGCCCGGCCCGGCGAACACGGCATCCTGGGTTTCACCCTCAACGTGCCCGGCACCGACACGGTGCTCAACCACATCCGGTGGCGCCACGACCCGCCGCCCAGCGCGTGGCAACCTCTGCCCACCTGGTTCGAGCGCCTACGGCGGGCCGGCATCGGTGCGCGCGCCGTGCTGCCCGCGCCGTTCCTGGGCAGCGGTCTGACCGAGGCGGCGTATCGCGGCGCCGACTTCCGCCCCACGCAGCCGTCCGACGACTACGCCGCCGCGGTGGCCGGCGAGCTGAACGCGGCGCCGGGCCTGGTCTATGGCTACACCGCCGACCTGGACAGCGCGGCCCACCTGTTCGGTATCGGTTCGGCGCAGTGGCACGAGGCCGCGGCCCGCGTCGACGCGCTGCTGACCCGGTTGGTCGAGACCCTGCCGCCGGACGCGGTGTTGCTGGTGACCGCCGACCACGGCGGCCTCAACGTCCCGCCGGACGCGCGCGTCGACCTCGACGCCGACCAACGGCTGGGCGCCGGCGTGCGGGTCGTCGCCGGCGAGCCGCGGGTGCGCTACCTGCACACCGAGCCGGGGGCCGCCGCGGACGTGCGGGCCGCCTGGAGCGAGGCGCTCGACGGCCGGGCGCGGGTCTACGGCCGCGAGCAGGCGGTGGCCACCGGCATGTTCGGGCGGGTCGATCCGGCGCACCTGGCGCGGATCGGCGATGTCGTCGTCGTCTGCACCGGCGACGCCGCCGTGCTGGCTACCGGCCACGAACCCCCGGAAACGGCCCAGCTCATAGGTTTTCACGGCGCGGCCACCCCCGCCGAGATGGCGATTCCGCTGATCGTCTTCTGAGTTGCCCGGATAGCTCGGCGCGATCGCCCGATACCGGACGAGGGCATGTCGGAGCGGCATCCGGACAAGCTCACGGGGAAGCGGCGTCCTGCCCGGGTACGGACGTGCTTGTGCGGCGGCGATGTCGGCGCCGACCACCATCCCCGTCGTGCCGAGGTGGGGCCTCCCGGGGCGCCGAGTCGGCGTCCACATCCGCGGTGCCGCTGGCTCGGGAAGTATCGGAGGACACCCACCCGGGCGCACCTCCCAATCCCGAAGGCATAGGTTCGTGCAACATCCTGGGCCGGCGACCGCCGGCTGACTCGTGGCAATAGAGGCCGTCAGCATCGCTTTCCAGCGTGCCCTGCCGGGGAATCCACACCCCTGACGGGTGCTGGACTATTGCTCTGCCACAGTGGCGGCAGGTGGCGGCGTACAACTTCTTTCCCCTTGATATTCGCTTGCAGGCCCGCGCCGCCCCGACTGCACCGCTGGTTATGTCAACTGTACGTCGCAAACCCCCCGGGATGAAAGCAGTTGTTTTCAATACTCAGCCGTGTCGCTCTGCAGCCCATTTATCGCGTTGGACAGTTGGCCAGACGTCGGCTCGGCGCTGCGTCGCCCGTCGATGCGTGCCTTCGGCGCGACGAGGTCTGTAACCCGTGCGTCTATGTCTTTCAGGGAAGAGTCCATGTTTTCGGGTACGACTCGTACCGCCGTAGCCAGGCAGAGGTTGTGATGGATTTCGCGACGCTACCCCCGGAAATCAACTCCGGGCTGATGTATTCGAGTCCCGGTGCGGGATCGATGATCCGGGCCGCCGCGGCCTGGGACAGGCTGGCCGCGCGGCTGAGCACCACGGCAGCCGACTACCGCGCCGTCACCGCAAAGCTGGCGGCGGCGGACGACGCGGCGCCCTACATCGACTGGCTTGACGCCAGTGCCGCGCAAGCTCATCAGGCGTGCACCCGGGTCGCGGCGGCGGCCGGCGCGCATCAGTCGGCGCGCGAGGCGATGGTGCCCCCACCGGCGATCACCGCCAACCGCGCGCGGCGGCGGTCGCTGGCCAACGCGAATCCCCTGGCGCAGGCCAGCCCGGCGATCGCGGACACCGACGCCGAGTACGAGCGAATGTGGGCCCGGGACGCCGACGCCATGTACGCCTACGCCGGCGCCTCAGCCGAGGCGGCGGCCCTACCGCCGTTCGCTTCGCCGCCGGGTAACCACGGTGCGGGCACCTGGACCCTGCAGTCGGCGCCGGACGTCGTATCGGCCGGCAGTCGGGTGATGTCAACGATCCCCGAAGCGCTGCAGGCGCTTTCGGCCTCACCGCTGGCGTCGTTCGATGCGTCACTCTCGTCGGTCACGCCGTCGCTGTCGCGGCTGAGTTCGCTCTCGGCGCCGTCGGACTCCGCGATCAAGCACCTGAATTCCCTCAACAAGCAGGCGGCGTTGTGCGCGCTGGTCAGGAAGCCGGCTCGCGGGGGCCGCGCGGCGTCTACCGCGGGTTTCGGTCGCGGGACGTCAATCGGGAAGCTGTCGGCGCCACAGGCCTGGGCAACGGCGGGGGCGCCCATCGCCGTCTACCGCGGGACCGTGGCCTAGAGCGGGGTGACGTAGGCGGAGCTGATGCCGCCGTCGACCAGGAACGTCGACGCGGTGATGAACGACGCGTCGTCGCTGGCCAAAAACGCCACCGCGGCCGCGATCTCGTCCGGCTCGGCGAATCGGCCCAGCGGCACGTGCACCAACCGGCGCGCCGCCCGTTCGGGGTCCGTGGCGAAAAGCTCTTGCAGCAGCGGGGTGTTGACCGGTCCCGGGCACAACGCGTTGACGCGGATGCCCTGCCGGGCGAACTGCACTCCCAACTCCCGCGACATCGCCAGCACCCCGCCCTTGGATGCGGTGTAGGAGATCTGCGACGTGGCCGACCCCAGCACCGCGACGAACGACGCCGTGTTGATGATCGACCCCTTCTGCGCGGGCACCATGTGCCGTAGCGCGGCCCGGCAACACAGGTACACCGATGTGAGGTTGACGTCCTGGACTCGTTGCCACGCCGGAAGTTCGGTGTTCTCGATCAGGTCGTCCTCGGGCGGTGAGATGCCGGCGTTGTTGAACGCGATGTCGACCCAGCCGTAGGCCTCGGCCGCGGCGTCGAACAGCGCGTTGACCGCGTCCTCGTCCGAAACATCGGTGGGCACAAACAAACCGGACAGCTCCTCGGCGGCCGCCGTTCCCGCGTCGCGGTCGACGTCGCCGACGACGATGCTCGCGCCTTCCGCGTGCATCCGCCGCGCCGCGGCCAGTCCGATTCCGCCGGCGCCGCCGGTGATCACCGCTACCCGGCCCGCCAGCCGTTGGGTCAAGTCCATCACGAATCCTCTCTGACGGCGATGAACACGTTCTTGGTCTCGGTGAAATGCAGTGGCGCGTCGGGGCCCAGCTCGCGGCCCAGTCCGGACTGCTTGAAACCACCGAACGGCGTGTTGTAGCGGACCGACGAGTGGGAGTTCACCGACAGGTTGCCGGCCTCGATCGCCCGCGACACCCGCAGGGCGCGGGACAGGTCGTCGGTCCAGATCGATCCCGACAGCCCGTAGGCGGTGTCGTTGGCCAGGGTGATGGCGTCGCGCTCGTCGTCGAAGGGCAACACGGTGACGACCGGGCCGAAGATCTCGTCGGTGACGGCGCGATCGGTGCGCTGCGGGGTGAGGACCGTTGGCGGAAACCAGAATCCGCGGCCCGACGGCGCCGTGCCGCGAAAGGCGACGGGGGCGTCGTCGGGCACGTAGGAGGCGACGTTGTCGCGGTGCGCGCCGGACACCAAGGGGCCCATCTCGGTGTCCCGGGAGGTGGGGTCCCCGACGGCGACACCCTTCACCGCGGGCTCGAGCAATTCCATGAACCGGTCATAAACGCTGCGCTGCACCAGGATCCGGCTGCGCGCACAGCAGTCCTGCCCGGCGTTGTCGAACACCCCGGCGGGCGCGGTCGCCGCCGCGCGTTGCAGGTCGCAGTCGGCGAAGACGATGTTGGCGCTCTTGCCGCCCAGTTCCAGCGTCACCCGCTTGACGTGCGCGGCCGCGCCCGCCATGACCCGCTTGCCCACCTCGGTGGAGCCGGTGAACACGACCTTGCGAACGTCCGGGTGGGTGACGAACCGCTCCCCCACCACCGCGCCCTTGCCGGGCAGCACCTGTAGCAGGTCAGCGTCGAGCCCGGCCTTCACCGCCAACTCACCCAGCCGCATCGTGGTCAGCGGGGTCCACTCGGCGGGCTTGACGAGGACCGCGTTGCCGGCGGCGAGGGCGGGGCCGATGCTCCAGGACGCGATCGGCATCGGGAAGTTCCACGGCGTGATCACGCCGACCACGCCCACCGGTTCGTTGAAGGTGACATCGAGCCCGTCGGCGACGGGAATCTGATCGCCGGACAAGCGTTCCGGGCTCCCCGCGTAGAACGTCAGCACGTCGCGGACGTGGCCGGCCTCCCATTCCGCCGACGCGATCGGGTGCCCGGAGTTGGCCACCTCAAGGGCGGCCAGCTCATCGATGTGGGCGTCGACGGCAGCGGCGAACGCCCGCAGGCCCGCCGCACGGTGCGCCGGCGACAACCGCGCCCAGCGCCGCTGGGCCGCCTGGGCGCGCTGCACGGCGTCGTCGACCGCGGGGGCGTCGAACAGGTCGACGGAGCGCAGCACTTCCTCGGTCGCGGGGTTGACCAGTCGGACTTGCGTCATCGGGTGACCGCATGCGACCGCGCGGCTTCCACCACCGCCTGGAACAGCCGCAGGTCGTCGAGCGACTTCTCCGGGTGCCACTGCACGGCAAGCACAAAACTCTCGCCGGGGAGCTCCAGCGCCTCGACGACGCCGTCGGCGTCCATCGCGCTGACCACCAGCCCGTCACCGACCTTGTCGATGGCCTGATGGTGGTAGCAGGGCGCGTCGACGCATTCCCCGATCAACCCGCCGAGCCGCGTGCCCGCCACCGTGCGGACCGGCAACCTGGTGAACACCCCGTTGCCGGCCCGGTGGCCGTTGTGGCCGAGGACCTCGGGCAGGTGCTGGTGCAAGGTGCCGCCGAACGCGATGTTGAGCAGCTGCGCGCCACGACAGATGCCCAGCACGGGAAGCCCGCGATCCAGCGCGCCGCGCAACAGCGCGAACTCCCAGGCGTCGCGGTCGGCGCGGGGCCGGTCGGTGGTCGGGTGCGGTTCCTGGCCGTAGCGCGCGGGGTCGAGGTCATAGCCCCCGGTGATCACCAGCGCATCCAGGCTGTCGAGCAGGCGGTCGGCCGTCTCGGCGTCCACCGGCTGCGGCGGCAGCAGCACGGCGATGCCACCGGCCATGACGACGCCCTCGAAGTAATCGGCCGGCAGATAACCGGCGGCGATGTCCCAGATCCCGGTCCGCACCTGCTCCAGATAAGCCGTCAGGCCTACCACCGGCCGCCTAGAGGCGTTCAAACCCACGCATCCTCTCCCAGTCGGTGACCGCCGCGTTGAACGCCGCCAGCTCCACGCGGGCGTTGTTCAGGTAATGCGCGACGACATCGTCGCCGAAGGCCTCACGGGCCAGCGTCGACGCCCCAAACAGCGCGGCCGCCTCGGCCAACGTGCCGGGCAGCCGTTGCACGCCGGAGGCCTCATAGGCGTTTCCGACGTAGGGTTCGGGCGGCTCGAGGCCCCGTTCGATACCGTACAGCCCCCCGGCGATCAGCGCCGCCGCCGCGAGGTAGGGGTTGACATCGCCCCCGGGTACGCGGCATTCGACCCGGATGTTGCGCCCGTGGCCGACGACCCGCAGGGCGCAGGTGCGGTTGTCCAGCCCCCAGGCCACCGCCGTGGGCGCGAAGCTGCCGTCGGCAAACCGCTTGTAGGAGTTGATGTTTGGCGCATAGAACAGCGTCAATTCGCGCAAGGTGGCCAACAGGCCCGCGAGGAAACCGCAAAACGTCGGCGACATGCCGTGCGGGCGGCCGCCGTCGTCGAACACGGCGGCGCCGTCCTGGTCGCGCAGCGAAAGATGGATGTGACAGCTATTCCCTTCCCGCTCATCGTATTTCGCCATGAACGTCAGGCTTTTGCCGTGCTGGTCGGCGATCTCCTTGGCGCCGTTCTTGTAGATGGCATGGTTGTCGCAGGTGACCAGCGCCTCGTCGTAGCGGAACCCGATTTCCTGCTGGCCCCTGTTGCATTCGCCCTTGACGGCCTCGAAGCGCAGGCCCGCCCCCTGCATCCCCAGCCGGATGTCGCGCAGCAGCGGCTCCATCCGCGACGACGCCAACATCGCGTAGTCGATGTTGTAGTCGCTGGCCGGCGTGAGCCCGCGGTAGCCGCTGGCCCAGGCCCGGCGGTACGGCTCGTCGAACACGATGAACTCCAGCTCGGTGGCGATGTCGGCGGCCAGTCCGCGCTCGCCCAGCCGGCCGAGCTGGCGGCGCAGAATCGCCCGGGGCGAAACGGCGACCTCGCGGCCGTCGGCCCAGCCGAGGTCGGCCATCACCAGGGCGGTGCCGGGCAGCCACGGAACGAGCCGGAGGGTGGCCAGATCCGGCGTCATCACCATGTCGCCGTAGCCGGTTTCCCAGCTCGACATCGCGTAGCCGGACACGGTGTTCATGTCGACGTCGACGGCGAGCAGATAGCTGCAGCACTCGGCGCCGTGCATGGCGACTTCCTCGACGAAGAGCCGGGCCGACACGCGTTTGCCGACGAGCCTGCCCTGCATGTCGGTGAACGCCACGATGACGGTGTCCACCGCGCCGCGTCCCACCAGCTGTTCCAGCGCGGCCAACGACAACATCGCAGAATCCGGACCGGTCGCGGCGTTCACTGCGGCTACCAGGTGCTGGTGCGCAAGACGATCTCGGCGGCCAACTGCGCCGTCGACTCCTGCGCGGTGCGCCGGCCCAGGTCGACCAGGCGGTATTCGGCGTAGACGTACCGCTGGCTCGCGGTGGCCACCGCCCGGGCGGCCGCGGAGCTGACCAGCACGGTGGTGCCGATCTCCACCGGCGGGCAGTGTTCGTCGAGAACCACGCCCTTGGGGTCGGCCACCCGCGGATGTCCGCGGTCGATCACGACCAGCCCCACAAACCGGCCCAACCGGGTCGCCGCCAGTTCCCAGGCGAGCTCACCGCCGGCGCGGTCGCCGAAGACCACGGCCCAGCGGATCCCCAGCGAGTCGAGGATGCCGACCACCGATTTGGCGGTCAGCCGTTGATCCAGGCCGATGACGACCGTCCGAAGCGAGGCGGTATGCAGGCGCTCGCACACCGCGTCGTAGGCGACGGGGGAACGCTGCTGGTCACCGAGAATGACGACGACGACGCCCTTTTCCGGGCCGGCTACGGACACCGGGACGGGAAACCCGTCGAGCGTAGTCATCATCGAGTGCACTCACGCACGCTACAGCCAATGGCCAGCGTGCGCGAGGTTTCCTGGGGCATCCATCAGCCATCCACTAGGGCCGCAGCCCGACCGCGACGTGCGGCCGCGGGGGCGGCGGCCCGTCGAGCAGCCCGAGGACGGCGTCAACATCGAGATGGGCGGCCAGCAGGTCGGCGATCGCATCAAGTTGGGCATCGCGGCGAGCGGCGACGTCGGTGTCGGCGACGACGAACCCGCGGCGGCCGGCCGCGTCGGCAACCCGGGTGAGCCAGCCGCGACGGAAGTCGTCGTTGTCGAGCAGCCCGTGCCAGTGGGTGCCGAAGACCGCGCCGCGCACGACGCCCTGGGGTTGCGAGTCTTGCCCGAACCAGGCCTCCTCGCCGCAGCGGGAGAGCCGCCCATGATGAATTTCGTAGCCGGTCAGCGGGTTCTGCCAGCGCCGCAAGACCTTGTCCTGGCCGAAGGCGATGTCGGCGTCCAACAGGCCCAGGCCCGCGACTTGCCCCGCACCGGATTCCACCGCGTCCTCGATGCGCCGGCACAGCATCTGCAACCCGCCGCAGATACCCAGCACCGGCTTGCCGGCCCGGGCGTGGTCGACGATCGCGCCGGCCAGGCCGCGATCCCGCAGCCACGACAGGTCCGCGACGGTCGCCTTGCTGCCCGGAAGCACGATGAGGTCGGTGTCGGCCAGGTCGGCGGGGTCGGTGATCCAGCGCACCAGCACGCCGGGCTCGCACGCCAGCGCCTCGACGTCGGTGGAGTTGGAAATCCGGGGCAGCCGGACCACGGAAACCCGCAGCCACTGGTCGCCGCGCGGCGCCGCGGGCGTGCCGACGACGCGGTGCGCGACCACCGACAGCGAGTCCTCGGCGTCCAGCCATAGCTCCTCGGCGTAGGGCAGCACCCCGTAAGTCGGGCGGCCGGTCATGGCGCGCAGCTGTCGCAGCCCGGGCTCCAGCAGCGCGGGATCGCCGCGGAACTTGTTGACCACAAAGCCGGCGATCAGCGCCTGGTCGTCGGGCTCGAGCACCGCGACCGTTCCGAACAGATGAGCCAGCAGGCCCCCACGGTCGATGTCGCCGACCAGGATCACCGGCAGGTTCGCGGCCCGGGCGAGCCCCATGTTGGCCAAATCCGTGGCCCGCAAGTTGATCTCGGCCGGCGAGCCGGCCCCCTCGCAGATGACCGCGTCGAATTCGTCCCGCAGGCAGGACAATTCGTCTCCGACGATGCCGGCGAGCCGGTCGCGATGTCGCACGTAGCCGGCCGCGGTGACCGATTCGGCGACCTGACCCCGGATCACCAGCTGTGACGTCCGGTCACTGCCCGGTTTGAGCAGGATCGGGTTGAACCGCACGCTGGGCTCCAGGCCCGCCGCGCGCGCCTGGATCGCCTGGGCGCGGCCGATCTCGCCGCCCTCGACGGTGACCACGGAGTTGTTGGACATGTTCTGGGCCTTGAACGGCGCCACCCGGATCCCCTTGCGCGCCAGCAACCGGCACAGACCGGCCACCACCACCGATTTACCGGCGTCGGAGCTGGTGCCCGCAACCAGCAGAGCCCCGCTCACCGTTCTGTGCCGAGCAGACGCAAAAGCCCCCAATTTCGCGCCGAAATAGGGGCTTTTGCGTCTGCTCGCGCTACAGACATGTGAGGATCTCGACGCCGGTGTCGGTGACCAGCAGGGTGTGCTCGAACTGGGCGGTCCACTTGCGGTCCTTGGTGACAACCGTCCAGCCGTCGTCCCAGATCTCGTAGTCCAGCG
>NZ_JAOPWB010000112.1 GCF_025965855.1 Mycobacterium sp.
CAGGCCGGCCGCCAGCCGTTCCAATGCCAGCTGGGCCAGCGGTAGCTCGACCGATACCGCCTGACCCAGCGCCAGTGCCAGGCTCAGGTCTTTCTCTCCGAGACCCCGGGTGTGCATGAACGGCTGATATAAGAAGTGTTCCGGCACAAGGTTTTTCATGTCGTCGCGGACCATGATTGCCCCCGGTCCGCCGGTGAGGGCGTCGGTGTGGCGCACCACCCGGCCCAGCGCCTGCAGATCCAGCCCGGACGCCTCGGCCAGTTTCATGGCCTCACACGCCGCGGCGTAGGAGGTGAACGTCAACATGTTGCGGGCCAGCTTCATACGCGTCCCCGCGCCCGGCTCGCCGGCATGGATGACCAGCGCCGCCCAATGTTTGAAAGCCGGCTTGATCCGCTCGTAAACCTCGCGTTCGGCTCCCACCATGGTGGCGAGCTCGCCCTTGGCGGCAGCGGCCGCGCCACCACTGACCGGTGCGTCGACGACATGGATGCCCTGCCGCTTGAGGTCGCTTGCCAGTCCCGCAGCCGTGGTGTCACTGATGGTCGAGTGGATCGCGATGACCGTGCCGGGCTTGGCATGCGCCGCCAGTTCACCGACGACCTCTCGCACCTGCGCATCGTCCAAGACGGTGACGTGGATGATGTCAGCGGCGGCAACGTCGGCGACGCTGTCGGCCAGGCCGGCGCCCTTCTCGGCCAGCGGCGTCATCGCCTCCGCCCGAATGTCGTAAACCGTCACCCCGCCGGGCCATTCGGTCATCTTCGTAGCCATCGGCGCGCCCATGTTGCCAAGCCCGATGTACCCCAGCTTCAGATCTGTCATGACCGTATTATCTGTCCGCCGTCGACATTGAAGATCTGCCCGGTGATCCACGCCGCCTCGTCCGACAGCAGGAACAGGCACATGCCGACTACGTCGTCGGGAGTTCCCATGCGCGACAACGGAAGCCCCTTGACGATGTCGTCAATCATCTCCTTGGGTGTGGTGGTGCGGTTCGCCTCGGTATCGATGGGGCCGGGAGCTATCGCGTTGATCCGGATATTTCGGCCGCCTAGCTCCCGGGAGAGCTGTTGGGTCAGGCCGTTGATGCCGACCTTGGCCAGACCGTAGTAGTTCGCGTACAGCCACGCCGCGGTCGAGGACTGGTTGACGATCGCACCTCCGCCGCGCTTGCTCATCTTCTTGTACACCGCGCGGGTACACCACAGCGCGCCATCGAGATTCACGCTCATGAACCTCTTGTAGTACTCGGGGTCGATGGTGAGCAGGAAATCCAGCTTCATGCCCCCAAATATCGCGGCGTTGTTGACGAGGTAGTCGATGCCGCCGAACTCGGCCAGCGTGCGGTCGGCCATCGCCTTGGCCGATGCCGGGTCCGAAACGTCGACCGGGATGCTGATCGCGGTGCCGCCGTCGGCGACGACCTGCTTGGCCACCCCTTCGGCCGCCTCCGCATTGATATCGGCCACGACAACCGCCGCGCCCTCCCGCGCCAGCGCCTCGGCGTAGGCCTGACCGATTCCGCCACCGGCACCGGTGACGATGGCAACCTTGTTTTCAAACCGCATGCTCTCAAGCTCCTCTAGTTAACCGCTGTCGCAATGGTCTTGGTTTCCAAGTACTCCTCGAAACCGGCCAGGCCCATCTCACGTCCGTTGCCGGACTGCTTGTACCCCCCGAAGGGTGCATCGGCCGAGTACCACACGCCGCCGTTGACATTGACGGTGCCCACCCGCAGCCGCGCGGCCACCTTCGCGGCGCGCTCCGGGTCAGCGCCAAACACGCTACCCGACAACCCATATGGCGAGTCGTTGGCGATGCGCACAGCGTCGTGGTCGCCGTCGTGCGGAATCACCGTCAAGACCGGGCCGAAGATCTCCTCGCGCGCGCAGCGCGCGTCGTTGCCCAGCCCCGCGATCACGGTGGGCTCGATGAAGAAACCGACTTCGCGGTCGGCCGGCGGGCCTCCTCCGCACGCAAACGTCCCGCCCTCGGCGATCGCCGAGTCGAGATAGCCCTGTATCCGATCACGCTGGCGCGCCGAAATCACTGGACCGCAAATGGTTCCGGGGTCGGTGGGGTCGCCGGCCTTGATACCGCCCACCGTTGCGGCCGCGATGGAGACGGCCTCGTCATACCGCGCTCGCGGCACCACCAGCCGGGTGGTGATTGCGCATCCTTGCCCCGCGTGCATGCAGACCGAGAACCCGGCCACGCCCACCGCGCCGCCCAAGTCGGCGTCGTCGAGCACGATGAACGCCGACTTGCCACCCAGCTCGAGGAAGACCTTCTTGATGGTCGCGGCGCCGTCGGCCATCACGCTGCGACCGGTGGCGGTCGACCCGGTGAACGAAACCATGTCCACGCGAGGGTCTTTCGCCAACAACGCGCCCACGCCGTGGTCGCTGGAGGTGACGATGTTGATTACCCCGGGCGGGAAGTCGGTGTGCTCGGCGATGAGTTCCCCCAGCACGGCGGCGCACCAGGGGGTGTCGGGGGCGGGCTTCAAGACGACGGCGTTTCCGGCGGCCAGCGCGGGCCCGATCTTGGCGAGGTTGATCTGGTGGGGAAAGTTCCACGGGGTGATGGCGCCGACGACACCGACGGCCTCACGGGCGATGATGCGCCGGGTGGGGATACCCATCGGCGACGCCTCGCCGAGATCCTGGCTGTACTCGTACGATTCGGCGGTATCCGCCGCGAACGCCAGGTCGTTGACCGGCACTTCGAGCTGAGCGATCCGGGTGATCATCCGCGGCGCGCCGACTTCGGCAATCGTCAGGTCGCGCAGCTCTTCGAGGTGTGCCTGCATCGCCTGGCGCAGCTGACGCACGCACCGCACCCGTAGCTCCGTGTTGCGCGACCAATCGGTCTCGTCGAATGCACGCCGCGAGGCGTCGATGGCGCGTTCCATATCGCCGGCGCCGGCGTCGGCAGCGACTCCCAGCACTTCCTCGGTGGCCGGGTTGACCGTCGGGAAGGTGCCGGCGCTGCCGGTCGATATCTTGCCGTCGATAAACAGTCCGCTGACACCGTCGGCCAACAAGGCCATTTCCCGCTCCTGTCTCTGGCGTGCAAATCCGGAGGTTAAATCCGCAAGGCCATTCAGTGGACAGTTGTCCGATATCGTCCCATCGCACGATAGCCGTCAGGTTGTAGGCGGTGCAAGAGCCTATCTTTCGCAACGCCCCTCAAGAGCCGGAAAACGGCTTATTAAGACGCATATTGACCGGGCGGGCTTGCTTCGTATCCCATCCATCCGATAGCTTGGACATGTGTCCAGCGATGCCCTGGTTACGGTCACATCCCAGGCCGAGCGCCCGCCCGGCCAGGCGCCACGCAATCGCCGCCAGGAAGTGACCTTCCGTAAGGTGCTCGCCGCCGGCATCGAAACCCTGCGCGAGAAGTCGTATGCGGACCTGACGGTGCGTGGGGTCGCCGCCCGCGCCAAAGTCGCCCCGGCCACCGCCTACACCTACTTCTCGTCGAAAAACCATTTGATCGCCGAGGTGTACCTGGACCTGGTCCAACAGGTCCCGTTCTTCACCGACGTCAACGACCCGATGCCGGTCCGGGTGGACAGGGTGCTGCGCCACCTGGCGCTGGTCGTCGCCGACGAACCCGAGGTCGGCGCGGCATGCACGATCGCGCTGCTCGGCGGGGGCGCCGATCCCGCGGTGGGCGCCGCGCGCGACCGGATCGGCGCGGAGATTCACCGCCGCATCGCCACCGCGATCGGGCCCGGCGCCGACCCCAGCACTGTGTCCGCGCTCGAGATGGCGTTCTTCGGCGCATTGGTGCAGGCCGCCAGTGGGCAGTTCACCTATCACCAGATCGCCGACCGGCTGGCCTACGTGGTGAGCCTGATCTTGCCCGGCGCCGGGGAGACAACCCAGGAGACAAGAACCGAATGACCGTGCACGTTGGAGACCACGAACTGGTCCTCGATCCGTACGACTACGACTTCCACGAGGATCCGTATCCGTATTACAGGCGGCTGCGCGACGACGCTCCGCTGTATCGCAACGAGCAGCTCAGGTTTTGGGCGCTGTCGCGGCATCAGGATGTGCTGCAGGGATTTCGCAATAGCACAACGCTTTCCAACAAGTACGGCGTCTCGCTGGATCCGGCGTCGCGCGGCCCGCACGCCAGCAAGACGATGAGCTTCCAGGCGATGGACGACCCGGCCCACCAGCGGCTGCGCACCCTGGTGTCGAAGGGCTTCACGCCGCGCCGCATTCGCGAGCTCGAACCGCGGGTCACCGAGATCGCGGTCAAGCACCTCGACAGCATGCTCGAACAGGCTAGGTCTTCAGCGTCCGGCGCCACCGTGGATTTCGTCGACCAGTTCGCGGGCAAGCTGCCCATGGACGTGATCTCCGAGCTCATGGGCGTGCCCGAGGCGGACCGCGTGCAGGTCCGGGCCTGGGCCGACGGCGTGATGCACCGCGAGGAGGGAGTCGCCGACGTGCCGCCGGAGGCCGTCGAGGCGTCCATCAACCTGATCGTCTATTACCAGCAAATGGTGGCCGAGCGGCGCAAGGCGCCCACCGACGATCTGACCACCGCGCTGCTGGAGGCCGAGATCGACGGCGACCGGCTCACCGACGAGGAAGTGCTCGGCTTCATGTTCCTCATGGTGATCGCAGGAAACGAGACCACCACCAAACTCCTTGCAAATGCCGCGTTCTGGGGCCACAAGAACCCGGGTCAGCTGGCACCGGTCTACGACGACGCCGAACTGGTGCCGCTGTGGGTCGAGGAGACGCTGCGCTACGACACGTCCAGCCAGATCCTGGCCCGCACCGTGTCCGGCGAGCTCACCCTGTATGACACCACGATCCCTGAGGGGGACGTGCTCCTGCTGCTGCCCGGTTCGGCCCATCGCGATGAGCGGGTGTTCGACAACCCCGACGATTACGTCATCGGGCGCGATATCGGTTCCAAGCTCATGAGTTTCGGTAGCGGCGCGCACTTCTGTTTGGGTGCCCACCTGGCCCGGATGGAAGCCCGGGTGGCGCTCACCGAGTTGTTCAAGCGAATCCGCGGGTACGAGGTCGACGAGGCCAACGCCGTCCGCGTCCACTCCAGCAATGTCCGCGGATTCGCCCATCTACCAATCACTGTGGAGACCCGCTGATGCCTCGCTTTGACCCGCTGCCCGAACGTCGACCGGCGATCGTCGCGGGCGCCTCCTCCGGCATCGGGGAGGCAACGGCCATCGAGCTGGCGGCGCACGGCTTCCCGGTCGCCTTGGGCGCCCGCCGGGTCGAGAAGCTCGACGACATCGTCGGCAAGATCAACGCGGAGGGCGGCGAGGCGGTCGGATTCCACCTGGACGTCACCGACCCGAACTCGGTGAAATCCTTTGTCGCGCAGTCGGTCGACGCGCTAGGCGAGATTGAGGTGCTGGTGACCGGCGCGGGCGACACCTATTTCGGCAAGCTCGCCGAGATCACCACCGACGAGTTCGAGTCGCAGCTGCAGATCCACCTCGTCGGTGCTAACCGGCTGGCCGGCGCGGTGCTGCCGGGAATGCTCGAGCGGCAGCGCGGCGACCTGATCTTCGTCGGCTCCGACGTGGCCCTGCGCCAGCGGCCGCACATGGGCGCCTACGGTGCGGCCAAGGCCGCGCTCGTCGCGATGGTCACCAACTTCCAGATGGAGTTCGAAGGCACCGGCGTGCGGGCCTCGATCGTGCACCCCGGACCGACGAAGACGTCGATGGGCTGGAGCCTGCCGGCCGACAAGATCGGTCCCGCGCTGGAGGACTGGGCCAAATGGGGCCAGGCGCGCCACGACTACTTTCTGCGCGCGGCGGACCTGGCACGAGCCATCACGTTCGTCGCCGAGACACCGCGCGGTGGCTTCATCGCGAACATGGAACTTCAGCCCGAAGCCCCGTTGACCGAGAACAAGAATCGCCAGAAGCTCGCGCTCGGCGAAGATGGGATGCCGTCATGACAACCGCTATCGTGCCGCGGGTTTCCGGCGGCGAAAAAGAGCACGGCCATCTCGAGGAGTTCCGCACCGACCCGATCGGGCTGATGCAGCGCACCCGCGACGAGTGTGGGGACGTGGGTTGGTTCCAGCTGGCGGACAAGCACATCATCCTGTTGTCCGGCGGGAGCGCCAACGAATTCTTCTTCCGTTCCGCGGACGAGGATCTCGACCAGGCCGAGGCCTACCCGTTCATGACGCCGATCTTCGGCAAGGGTGTCGTCTTCGACGCCAGCCCGGAGCGGCGCAAGGAGATGCTGCACAACTCGGCGCTGCGGGGCGAGCACATGAAGGGTCACGCCACCACCATCGAGCGCGAAGTGCACCGGATGGTCGAAAACTGGGGCGACGAAGGCGAGATCGACCTGCTGGACTTCTTCGCCGAGTTGACCATCTACACCTCGACGTCGTGCCTCATCGGTACGAAGTTCCGCAACCAGCTCGACTCGAGGTTCGCGAACTTCTACCACGAGCTCGAGCGCGGCACGGACCCGTTGTGCTATGTCGACCCGAATCTGCCGATCGAGAGCTTCCGCAAGCGCGACGAGGCCCGAAAAGGCTTGGTGGCGCTGGTGCAGGAGATCATGAACCAGCGGATCGCCAACCCGCCGGCGGACAAGAGCGATCGCGACATGCTCGACGTCCTGGTGTCGATCAAGGACGAGGAGGGCAACGCGCGGTTCTCGGCCGACGAGATCACCGGCATGTTCATCTCGTTGATGTTCGCCGGGCACCACACCAGTTCGGGCACCTCCGCGTGGACGCTGATCGAATTGCTGCGCCACCCTGACGTCTACACCGAGGTGATCAAGGAGCTCGACGAGCTCTACGCCGACGGCCAGTCGGTGAGTTTCCATGCGCTGCGTCAGATTCCGCGGCTGGAGAACGTGCTGAAGGAGACGCTGCGGCTCCATCCGCCGCTGATCATCCTGATGCGGGTGGCCAAGGGCGAGTTCGAGGTCGAAGGCTTTCCCATTCACGAGGGTGATTTCGTGGCCGCCTCGCCGGCGATCTCCAACCGCATCCCGGAAGACTTCCCCAATCCGGACGACTTCGTGCCGGAGCGCTACGACGAGCCACGCCAGGAAGATCTGCTCAACCGCTGGACGTGGATCCCGTTCGGCGCCGGCCGGCACCGCTGCGTGGGCGCGGCGTTCGCCACCATGCAGATCAAGGCGATCTTCTCGGTGTTGTTGCGCCAGTACGAGTTTGAGATGGCCCAAGCCCCGGATAGCTACCGCAACGATCACTCGAAGATGGTGGTGCAGCTGGCCAGGCCCGCCAAAGTGCGCTACCGCCTCAGGAAATAGGGGTTCATATGGGTTACCGAGTCGAGGCCGACCTGGACTTGTGCCAGGGCCATGCGATGTGCGAGCTGGAAGCGCCGGACTATTTCCGGGTGCCCAAGCGCGGCAAGGTCGAGATCCTTGATGCCGAGCCGCCCGACGAAGCCCGCAGGGAGATCGAGCAGGCCGTGCTGGCCTGCCCGACCCAAGCACTGTCCATCAAAGAAGACAACGGAGGCTAACCCATGAATTCACAGCCGTCACACTCACGCGAAGGACTCGAGGCATGGGTCGACCGCTGGCTGCAGGCCAATAAGGACTGCGAAAAAGCCGGTGACTGGTCGCCGCTGGCGGACTTCTACGCCAAGGACGCCACCTACGGCTGGAACATCGGTCCCAAAGAAGACGTGATGTGCGTGGGCGTCGACGAGATCCGCGACATCGCGCTCGGCCTGGAGATGGAGGGCCTGGAGAACTGGGTCTACGAGTACCAGAAGGTGCTCATCGACGAGAAGCAGGGCGAGATCGTCGGCTTCTGGAAGCAGATCGTCAACAAGACCGACGGCACCCAGGACGAGATCTACGGCATCGGCGGCAGCTGGTTCCGCCTCAACAGCGACCAGCTCATCGAGTGGCAGCGTGACTTCTTCGACTTCGGTCACGTCGCGAAGATGTTCGCGACCCTCATCGAGTCCGGCGACCTCAGCGCCGGGATGCAGAGGCGGATCGAACGCAGCATCGCCGGTGAAAAGGTTCCGGGCTACTACCCGCTCGGCCGGGCACCCGTGCCGATCTGGTGAGCCGGGACCAACCAAGCACTTGTTTCGTCGCACGCGCTATGCTGACCGACAGGGGTGCCCTGTGGCACTCGTCACCACCGCTGCCAGGCAAGACGGGTCGGGCAGTCTCAATTCAAAGGCGAAATGGGGTCAGGTCCAAGGTGAAGACAAAAGGCGCTCTGATCTGGGAGTTCAACCAGCCGTGGTCCATCGAGGACATCGAGATCGGCGACCCGCAGGCCCATGAGGTCAAGATCCAGATGGAAGCGGCGGGCATGTGCCACTCCGACCATCACCTGGTCACCGGCGGCATCCCGATGGCGGGTTTCCCGGTGCTGGGCGGCCACGAGGGTGCGGGCATCGTCACCGAGGTCGGGCCCGGCGTGGAAGACATCGCCCCGGGCGACCACGTGGTGCTGTCGTTCATCCCGTCCTGCGGGACCTGTCCGACCTGTCAGGCCGGTCTGCGCAACCTGTGTGACCTGGGCGCCGGGCTGCTCGGCGGAGCCGCGGTGTCCGACGGCACGTTCCGCATCCAGGCGCGTGGCCAGAACGTCTTCCCCATGACGTTGCTGGGGACGTTCTCGCCGTACATGGTGGTGCACCGCAGCTCGGTGGTGAAGATCGACCCGTCGGTGCCGTTCGAGGTGGCCGCCCTGGTCGGCTGCGGCGTCACCACCGGCTACGGTTCGGCGGTCCGCACCGCCGACATACGGCCGGGTCAGGACGTCGCCATCGTCGGTGTCGGCGGCGTGGGCATGGCGGCGCTGCAGGGTGCCGTCAACGCGGGCGCGCGCTACATCTTCGCGATCGACCCGGTGGAGTGGAAGCGCGATCAGGCCCTGAAGTTCGGCGCCACGCACGTCTACCCCGACATCAACGCCGCGCTGATGGGCATGGCCGAGGTCACCTACGGCCTGATGGCCCACAAGGTGATCGTGACGGTCGGCGAGCTGCACGGCGCCGACGTCGACGCCTACCTGAACATCACCCAAAAGGGTGGCACCTGCGTGCTGACCGCGATCGGCAGCCTGCTGGACACGAACGTGACGCTGAACCTGGCGATGCTGACCCTGATGCAGAAGAACCTGCAGGGCACCATCTTCGGCGGCGGCAACCCGCAGTACGACATCCCGCAACTGCTGTCGATGTACAAGGCCGGCAAGCTCAACCTCGACGACATGATCACCCGCCAGTACCGGCTCGAGCAGATCAACGACGGGTACCAGGACATGTTGGCCGGCAAGAACATTCGCGGCGTCATCCGCTACACGGACGCCGACCGGTAAGCCCGCCGTTGATTCGCCGGTGACCACCGGCTTCCCACACCTGTTGGCGCCGGGACGAATCGGCGCCATGGCGGTGCGCAACCGCGTGGTCATGTCTCCGATGGAGACGATGTACGGCACCCCGGATGGGCTGCCGTCACAGCGCACCCGCGACTACTTCGCCGCTCGCGCCAGGGGTGGGGTCGGCCTGATCACGTTGGGCGCCACCGGGGTCGACCGCCAGCATCCCGAGACGCCCGGCGGCCTGCACCTGGCCACCGACGACGCGGTCGACGCGCACCGGGCGCTGGTCGAGGCGGTGCACGAACACGGCGCCAAGATCCAGCCCCAGATCGTGCACGCCGGGCCCGACGGCCTGGGACCGGAGATCTTCGGTGTCACTTCGTTGGGTCCGTCGGTGATTCCCTCCTACCTCACCGGTAGACCGTCGGCCGAGATCAGCAAGCGGCAGCTCTGCGAGGTGTTCGATCTGTTCAAGGCCGCGGTGCGCCGCGCCGCCGAGGCCGGTTACGACGGCATCGAATTACACGCCGCCCACGGCTACATGCTGCTCGGCTCTTTCCTTGCCCCACAACGCAATCGGCGCACCGACGACTACCGGGGCGACTCGGCGCGCGGTCGGGCGCGGGTGGTGCTGGAGGCGCTCGCCGCGATTCGCTCCGAGGTCGGCGACGCCCTGCCGATCACGCTGCGCATCTCCGGCTACGAACGGGTCGCCGGAGGCCGGCCGATCTACGAAACCGCGCGGCTGGCCACCGAACTCGTGGCCGCCGGCGTGAGCGCGTTCCACGTCAGCGGAGGGGTGATCGATCGGCTCGTCACCGGGATGGTGAACGGCGCCGACGACGGCGACGAGGTCAACGTCGGTGCCGCGGCCGCGGTCAAGCAGGTGGTCGACGTGCCGGTGATCGCCGTGGGCCGTATCCACGACCCGGTCCGGGCCGAACGGACCCTGGCCGAGGGGCGCGCAGATTTCATCGCGATGGGACGTCCGTTGCTGGCCGACCCCGACCTGCCAAGCAAGCTGCAGTCAGGCCAGGCGCATCGGGTTCGAAAGTGCATTTCCTGTGAAAACTGCATCGACGCAATGGAACAACGCTTTTCCGTCGACTGCGCCGTCAATCCCCGTACCGGCAAGGAGCGCGAACTGGCCGGGCCCCGCGCCGCACGCGCCAAGCGCGTGGTGGTGATCGGCGGCGGACCGGCCGGGCTGGAGGCCGCCCGCGTTGCCGCCGAACGCGGTCACCGTGTCACGCTTTTCGAGCGCGGCGGCCAACTCGGCGGGGCCTTGCGCTGGGCGTCGGTCCTGCACCCGGAGAACCAGCCCTTCCTGCAATACCTGCGCGACGAGATCAAGGCGAGCACGACGACAGTCCGCCTGGGCCATCGTATTTCGGCCGACGAGGTGGTCTCGCAAGCGCCCGACGCGGTGGTGGTGGCCACCGGCGGCCGCGTCGCGGTGCCCGCCATTCCCGGCGCGGGCCTGCCGCACGTGCTCAGCGGGCCCGGGTTGCGCGAGTTGCTCGCCGGCCACGCCGAACCCGGTACCCCGGCCTGGCAGCGGCTGGGCGCCAAACTGCTGGCCGGCTGGCGGCAGGCGCTGGTGCGCCCCGCCGCGGTTCGGCTCGCCACCCGGGCGTGGATGCCGTTAGGCCGAAGGGTCGCCATCATCGGCGGCGACCTGGTCGCCCTGGAACTCGCCGAGTTCCTGGCGAGCCGGGGCCGCCTCGTGTCGATCCTCGAGGAGGGCAAGGACATTGCCCCCGAGGTGGGCAACAAGCGCAAGACCGAGCACATGGATCGTCTCGACCGGCTCGGCGTCACCGTGCACGTCCGCGTGGCCGTCGAACGGATCACGACGCAGGCCGTGGTGTTTGCGCCCGCCGGTGGCGCCACCCGGGCGCTGGCCGCCGACAGCGTCGTCATCGCCGGCACCGTCCAGCCCGACACCGCCTTGCTCGATGCCCTGGTCGCCGCCATGCCCGGCGCCGACGTGCACGCGGCCGGCGACTGCAGCGGCCTCGGCCTCATCCGCAAAGCCACCGAGGAAGGCGCACGTGCCGCGTGCGCGATCTAACGACAGGAGAAAGCAAATGACCGACACCTCAGAGTCTCAGGCATCCCAGGCATCTCAGGCCTCCCCGGCACTGACGGCGTCGCAATCCTCGTGGCGGTGCGTGCAGGCCCACGACCGGGAAGGCTGGCTGGCGCTGATGGCCGACGAAGTTGTCGTCGAGGACCCGATCGGCAAGTCCGTCACCAACCCGGACGGCACCGGGGTGCGGGGCAAGGAGGCCGTCGCGGCCTTCTACGACAACAACATCGCGGCCAACCGGCTGACCATCACCTGCGAGGAGACGTTCCCGTCGAGTTCGCCCGACGAGATCGCGCATATCCTGGTGCTGCACAGCAAGTTTGAGGGCGGGTTCACCAGCACGGTGCGCGGGGTGTTCACCTACAAGGTCAACGACGCGGGCCTGATCACGAACATGCGCGGCTACTGGAACCTCGACATGATGAAGTTCGGCAAGGAGGAGTGAGCCGCTCAGCCGGCGTGGCAACGCGGCGGCAAATGCCTAACGGCGCGCAAGGCTCAGATGTGTGACGCCGCTGGGGCTGGTCACCGACTCCACCGCGAACCGCTGCTCGATGCCCTCTAGTCCCTGCCACAACGGCTCCCCACGTCCCAAGAGGATGGGCACAACCGCGATGTGCATCTGGTCAACGAGGTCCTCGGCGAGGAATTGGCGGATGGTCGACGGTCCCCCGCCGAGGCGAATGTCGAGGTTTCCGGCGGCTTTTCGGGCGATCTCGAGGGATTCCGCGGGGCTGGCATCGATGAAGTGGAATGTGGTGCCACCTTCCATCTCGATGGTGGGCCGGGGATGGTGGGTGAGCACGAAGACCGGGGTATGAAACGGCGGGTCGGCGCCCCACCAGCCTTTCCATTCTTCGCCGCCCTCTTGGCTGTTCCATGGGCCGAGCTGCGGCCCGAACTTGCGACGTCCCATAATTTCGGCGCCGATGCCATGGGCCCACATGCGGGCCAGGGCGTCGTCGATGCCCGTCGTCCCACCCGATTCGCCGTGCATTGCGCGGAAGGTGCGGGTAGCGAAGAACCACTCGTGCAATCGGCCGCCGGCATGCCCGAACGGCGCGTCCACGCTTTGTCCAATGCCCGTACCGAAACCGTCGAGGGAAACCGAAAAGTTGTGCACGCGCACCTGTGACATGGCGGGATCTCCTAAGCATGCTGCGTCGTTGGTCGTTGCAGGATGGACCGTCAACACCCGCCAAACTCATCGGTGGATCGCCAAACATATGCTGGGGGCCATGGCGTCGATCTTCACCAAGATCATCAACCGCGAACTTCCCGGCCGCTTCGTCTACGAGGACGACGACATCGTCGCGTTCCTGACGATCGAGCCGATGACACAGGGCCACACGCTGGTGGTGCCCCGCGCCGAGATCGATCAGTGGCAAGACGTCGACGGTGAGGTGTTCGCCCGCGTCATGGCGGTGAGCCAGCTGATCGGCAAGGCCGTGTGCAAGGCGTTCGGAGTCGAGCGTGCCGGGATGATCATCGCCGGGCTGGAGGTGCCCCATCTGCACGTCCACGTCTTCCCCACCCGCAGCCTGAGCGACTTCGGTTTTGCCAACGTGGACCGCAACCCGTCAGCGGAATCCCTCGATGCGGCCCAAGCCAAAATCACGGCGGCGCTGGCTCAACTGGCGTGAACCGGCTCCGGCGCGGGAACTTCGCTGACGCGGGGCAGCGTGACGCGGAAGCAGGACCCCTCGCCGGGTGAGGTCGTCACGGTGACGTCGCCGCCGTGCGCGCGCACCAACGAGTCGACGATGGATAGCCCAAGACCCGTGCCGCCGCTGGCCCGCGCCCGGGAGGAGTCGGTGCGGTAGAACCGCTCGAACACACGCGACGCGTCCTGCTGATTCATGCCGGGCCCCTTGTCGCCCACCTCGAGCACCGCGTCGTCACCCGCGGTGCCGACCCGGATAGTGACGTCGGCGCTTGGCGGGGTGTGCTGCAGGGCATTGGCGACGAGGTTGCTGAGCACCTGCCGGATCCGCGGTTCGTCGCCGAGCACCTCCGGGGTGCCGGGCCCGTCGAGGACCTCCATGGTGATGGCGCGCTTGGGATCGATCGCCTGCGCATCGTGCACGGCATCGCTGGCCAGCGCCAGCAGGTCCACCCGGTGGTGTTCCAGCGGTCGCTGCACGTCCAGCCGGGCCAGCAGCAGCAAGTCGTCCACCAACAGGCCCATCCGGCTGGCTTCGCTTTCGATCCGCGACAACAGCATGGACACGTCGCGCGCGGCGCCCTGGCGATACAGTTCCGCGAAGCCGCGGATGGTGGTCAGCGGCGTGCGCAGTTCGTGGCTGGCGTCGGTGATGAACCGTCGCATGCGTTCCTCGGAACCGCGGGCCTTCTCGGCCGAAGACTCCGAGGAGGCCAGGGCTTGTTGGATCTGGGTGAGCATTCCGTTGAGCGCCAACGAAAGTCGGCCCACCTCGGTTCGGGCATCGCGTTCCGGGACGCGGCGATCCAGCTGGCCCGCGGCGATGTCCGCGGCGGTGTGTTCGACCTCTGTCAGTGGCCGCAGGCTGCGGTGCACCACCGCGAAGCTGGCGATCCCGACGACGGCCAGCACCGCGACCCCGATGCCGATCTGCAACCAGACCAGGGAGCTCAGCGTGTGCTGCACGTCGGACAGGTCGACCGCGACCGTCGTCAGGCCGTGCGGGCCGCGCACCGATACCGCTCGCCATTGAATGTCAGAGCCGTTGACCGAGGGCAGCGTCGTCGGATTGGGGCCGACGTCGTTGTCGGGCGGTAGGGCCGGTTCGGCGTTGTGGTCGTTGATGGCGGTGAACGGGCTGCCGTCGGTGCCGATGCCGCGCACGTAGAACTTCGACGGCGGCCGGCCGGGATCGGGCCCTTCGTAGGGGGGCGGTGACTGCCGCCGCGGGGCCTGCGCCCAGCCGCGGGAGGCGTCGAGCAGCGTCTGGTCGATCCGGCTGATCAGACTGTGCCGCAGGATCGAGGTGACGGCGAGGCCCGAGACCGCGAGACCGCAGGCCACCAAGAGCAGGGTGGCGGCCACCAGGCCCACCCGCAGTGGCAATCCGCGACGAACCTTGCTGGCCATCCTCGTAGGCTTCGTGCTCAGCGCGGCTCCCGCAGAACATAGCCCACGCCACGCAGGGTGTGCAGTAGCCGCTTCTCACCCGTGTCGATCTTGCGACGCAGATACGACACATAGGACTCGACGACGTTGACGTCGCCGCCGAAGTCGTAGCGCCAGACGTGGTCGAGGATCTTCGGCTTGCTCAGCACGGTGCCCGCGTTGATCACGAAGTAGCGCAGCAGGGTGAACTCGGTCGGCGAAAGTGACACCGGTTCGCCGGCCTTCCACACCTCATGGGTCTCCTCGTCGAGTTCGATGTCCGCGAACGTCAGACGGGCATTGCGCGGCTCGGCGCCGCCCTTGCCGGCGCGTCGCAGGATGACCCGCAGACGGGCGACGACCTCCTCGAGGCTGAACGGTTTGGTGACGTAGTCGTCGCCGCCCAGCGTCAGGCCGGCGATCTTGTCCTGCAGGGAGTCGCGCGCGGTCAGGAACAACGCCGGGGCGTCGATGCCGTCGGCGCGCAGCCGGCGCAGCACCCCAAAGCCGTCCATGCCCGGCATCATCACGTCGAGGATCACCGCGTCGGGGCGGGCGTCGCGGGCGCGGTCCAAGGCCTGGGCCCCGTTGGTGGCGGTGTACACCTCAAACCCCTGGAACTTGAGGCTGACGGAGAGCAGTTCGACGATGTTGTCCTCGTCGTCGACCACGAGGACGCGAGCCTCCGGTGTGGATTCGTTCGAGGTAGCCGCTGTCATGAGGTACTTCCGTCCTTTGTGTGAACGTTGCCTTTCCGATTATTGTGTGATTCCTGAAAGCTCGATGCCAGTCGTCTGCTAACAGTCTGCAAAGAATCATCGCATGAGCCTGGAACGATGCGCCTTCACCAGGGCTATCGCGAATAGACTCAAGGCATGAACCTCGCCAAAGGCATCGTGTCGCTTGCGACCGCTCCAGCGCGCGCCGGGCTTGCCGCCGCCGACGCGAGCTTGAACGTCGCCGCCACGGCGGTGGGGGTGGCGAAGCGCGCGCTGGGCGACGCCGGTGGCGAGTCCGGGACCAACGCCATGGCCGCCATGTTCGGCATTGACGACGCGATCACTCGCGCCAACCGGTTGGCCCGGCTGCTGGACGACGACGCTCCGCTGGGTCGCGCCGTGGCAACCGACGGGCCGCTGGATCGATTGCTGCGCCCCGACGGGGTGGTCGACATGCTGACCTCGGAGGGCGGTTTGCTCGACCGGCTGACCGCCGAGGGCGGCGGGTTGCAGCGCGCGCTGCAACCCGGCGGGCTGGCCGATCAGCTGCTGTCCGAAGACGGGCTGATCGATCGGGTGCTGTCCGAGGATGGGCTGGCCGATCGGCTGCTCTCCGAGGGCGGAATGGTCGACAAGCTGACCGCCAAGCACGGTCCGCTGGACCAGCTCGCCGACGTCGCCGACACCCTGGCCCGGCTGACGCCGGGGATGCAAGCGCTGGAGCCGGCCATCGCCACCCTGCAAGACGCCGTCGTCGCGCTCACCATGGTGGTCAACCCGTTGAGCAACATCGCCGACCGGATTCCGCTGCCCGGCCGCCGGCGTCCGTCGTCGCGCTCGGTGCGCTCAACACGCATCATCGAAAGCAACGAGTGACCGGTTAGGCTGGCAGCTTGACTTACCCGGCCTCCTTAGCTCAGTGGTAGAGCACTCGCCTTGTAAGCGAGCGGTCGTCAGTTCAATCCTGACAGGGGGCTCCAACCTCAACTGGGTTCCTTGCGGTCACGCCGGGCGGCGGAAATCGGGACTTCGGCCCCTGTGGGCACGAAAAAGCCCGTCCGCAGCGGTTCTTGCCGCGACTTTGGCGCCGAACGTCGACTAGTTGCGCTGAAATGCCTGAATCCCGACAACGACTCGACGCTCGGCGAACCGCTTTCGATTCCCGGACCGGCGAGGCAGAACGAAATCGTAGGTCAGGCTCCCGAGCCACGCCGAGATGATCGCCACCGGCACGTTGTGCTCCGGGTGCATGAGCGTGCCCCAGGTGTGCCGTGCGTCGTGCAGCCGAATGCGCTTCACGCCTGCCTTCGCACACGCCGCAGCCCCCCAGTCGGACACCGTGTCTGGGTGATAGCGCCGCCCCACAGGGGCGACAAGATGGCAAACCGGAATTCCTTTGCGTTGCAGATTAGGCGAGTTCGTCGGCGCCCAGTTCGGTGTGGAAGCCGGGACCGGCCTCGGGGGCGACGTTGCGTGCAGTGATCTCCTCGCCGCAATGCGCACAGGTGAGGCGGGGGTCGGCGATCTCGCCGCAGGCGTCGTGACGCAGGACGACCGGTGGGCCGTTCGGGTGCGGCAAATGCTCGTCGCCCCAGCGCATAAGGGCCACGATTGCTCCGAAGAGGTCGCGCCCGGCGTCGGTGAGCCGGTACTCGTGGCGCTCAGGATCCCGGGAGTAGGGGACCCGCTGGAGCAGGCCAACCTCGACAAGCATCCGGAGTCGGGACGACAGCGTGGGTCGCGGGATGTTGAGGTTGCGGGCGAGCTGACCGAAGCGCCGCACCCCGAAGAATGATTCGCGCAGGATGAGCAGCGTCCATCGCTCGCCGACCAGCTCAAGGGCTCGGCCGACGGACTCCGCTTCGAAGCGGTGGGACAGATCAGAGGGAGCAACCACAGTTCAATTAGCTTACTGGTTCAGTTACTGAACCGGTAGTGGTAACGTGACTGAACCACCTGCCACTTTGGGATTCCGAGGCCTCCATGAATCAGACGGACCTGACGACCGCACCGTTTAGTGGTGCGAACGAGATCGAGACGCTCGCCCGGCACATCGCTGTCGCGGCGAGGACGATGTCGGGCGCGATCGACAACGACCGCCGGCTCCCCGACGAGTTGGTGGTCCTCCTGCGGGACTCTGGGCTCCTGCGCGCCGGTGCGCCGGTGGAGGTCGGGGGGCTGGAGTTGCCGCCCGGGGTGGCGCTGCGGTGTGCGGAGGCGGTGGCGCGCGGCGACGCGTCGGCTGGCTGGTGCGTGTCGATCGCGATCACCAGCAGCCTGCTGATCGCCTATTTGCCGACCCCTAGCCGCGATGCACTCTTTGGTGACGGGCACGGCGTCGCCGCGGGAGTCTGGGCGCCGCGCGGCACAGGGCGCTCAGTGGATGGTGGCGTCGTGGTGTCCGGCCGCTGGCCGTTCTGTAGCGGGATTTCCCACGCGGACGTGATGTTCGCCGGCTGCGTGGTTGACGATCAGCGGGTGCCCTCTGTCGTCGCGCTGCACAAAGAGGACCTCGAGGTACTCGACACATGGCACACGCTGGGCCTGCGCGGCACCGGGAGCCACGACACGGTGGCCGATAAGGCCTTCGTGCCCGCCGATCGCGTGTTCTCGCTGTTCGACGGACCGATCCTGGACCGGCCGCTCTATCGCTTCCCGGTGTTCGGGTTCTTCGCGTTGTCGATTGCCGCGGCCGCGCTGGGCAATGCGCGCGCGGCGATCGACGACCTGATCGAGCTCGCCTGCATCAAGAAGGGGCTTGGGTCGTCCCGCTCGCTGGCTGAGCGCCCTGCGACCCAAGCGGCGGTGGCGAGGGCGGAGTCGGCGCTCAGCGCCGCGCGGGCACTGTATTACGAGTCGATCGAGGCTGGGTGGCAGGCCAGCCAGGACAGCGAGCCAGTTTCCGTGGGAGTGCGCAACAGAATGCGTCTGGCGGCAACCCACGCGGTACGGAGCTCGGCCGACGTGGTCCGTGACATGTTCGATCTGGCCGGCGGTAGCGCGATTTACGACGGCGCGCCACTGCAGCGACGGTTCCGCGACGCGTACACCGCCACCGCCCATTTCCAGGTCAACGAGGCGTCGCGCGAGCTACCCGGCCGTGTCCTGCTCGACCAGGCCGCCGACGTGTCGACGCTGTGAGGGGAAGTATCGAAGCCGCCCTGCCGTTCTGGCTTGATCGGCCCGATGAGGAGGCGCTGGACATCGCGCTGACTGCCCGTGAAGCGCAGTGCGACGCATTGTGGATCGGCGAAATGGCCACTTACGACGCCTTCGCTTTGGCCACCGCGGTCGGGCACCGCGCGCCAGGTTTGCATCTGAAGGTCGGACCGCTGGCCCTCGGTGTCCGCAGCCCGGTAACGCTGGCGCTCGGCGCATCCTCGGTCGCCTCGCTCACCGGCAGCGACGTCGACATCGCGCTGGGCGCCTCCAGCCCGGCGATCGTGGCCGGTTGGCACAACCGCCAGTGGGCGCACCACGCGTCACGAATGCGCGAAACCATTGAGTGTCTGAGGTCGATTCTGGCCGGGACACGGGTCGACTACGACGACCGGCATGTTCGCAGTCACGGTTTCCGGCTGCGAAACCCACTGCCGGACACAAGAATCGCGGTAGGCGCGTTCGGGGTGGCAATGACACGAGTAGCGGCACGGCACGCAGATGAGGTCGTGCTCAACCTCGTTCCGCCCGCCAGGGTCGCCGACATGCGGGCCTTCATCGACGCCGAGGCCGCCGCGGCCGGCCGCATCCCACCGCGCCTGACGGTCTGGGTTCCGGTCGCAGTCAATCCCGGCGACGCGGCGCACGGCCAGCTGGCTGCCCAGCTGGCCGTCTATCTCGCCCCTCCTGGATACGGCGAAATGTTCAGCGAGCTCGGCTTTCTCGACCTCGTCCAGCGGGCCCGCGCGGGCGCCCACCGCCTCGAGGTGGCGGCGGCGATTCCCGTCGAACTGCTCGACCAGGTGTGTGCCCTGGGTTCCGCTGATCGGGTGGCCGCGCGCCTGCAGGCCTACCACCGGGCCGGCGCGGACAGCGTGGCGATCGTGCCCTCGACAGCCCAGGACCCCGGCGGGCGGGTGGCCCTGCGTGCGGTTGCGGCCGCCCGAACCGAACATCGCGAGGTTTAACGCGACATTCCCCCGGACGTTTCCTACTGAGCGACAACCCGAACAGGAGATTGCATCGTGACGCTTGTGAACAGCCAATGCCGTCTGGCAGCGCGGCCCGTTGGCCTGCCCAAGCCCGCTGACTGGAGTTTCACCGAGGGGCCGGTGCCGAGTCCGGCCGACGGAGAGCTCCTCGTGCAGGTGGACTACCTGTCCATTGATCCGGCGATGCGCACCTGGATGAACGCCGGTCGTTCCTACGTGCCGGCCGTCGAGATCGGCGAGGTCATGCGGGCCGGCGGCATCGGACGCGTGATCGAGTCGCGTCACCCGGGCTTCGCGGTGGGCGAGGACGTGTACGGCGTCTTCGGGGTCCAGCGCTACGCGCTGTCAGACGGGCGCGGCGTGACCCCGGTGGACACGACCCTCGCGCCCGCCCCGGTACATCTGGGTGTCCTGGGCATCGGCGGCCTGACCGCCTACTTCGGGCTGCTCGACGTCGGCCGACCCGAGCCCGGTCACACCGTCGTGATCTCGGGCGCGGCCGGGTCGGTGGGCAGCGTTGCCGGGCAGATAGCGCGGATCAAGGGTTGCCGGGCGATCGGCATCGCCGGCGGCCAGGAGAAGTGTCGCTGGCTGGTCGAGGAGCTCGGGTTCGACGCCGCTGTTGATCACAAGGCCGGCGATTTGCGGGCGCAGCTGAGAGCGCACGCTCCCGACGGGGTCGACGTGTTCTTCGACAATGTTGGCGGCGAGGCACTCGAGGCGGCGCTGGCTGGGCTTGCCCGTGGCGGTCGCATCGTGCTGTGCGGCGCCCTTTCGCAGTACAACGCGACCGCCGCTGCGCGCGGACCGGCCAACTACATGCAGCTGCTTGTCACGCGCGCGTCGATGACTGGCTTCGTGATCTTCGACTACGCCGATCGCTACGCCGAAGGCGTTGGCCAGCTGGCGAAGTGGCTGCACAGCGGCGAGCTACGCTCACGCGAGCACGTTGTGGGCGGCGACGTCGGCGACTTCCCGGAAGTTCTCCTCGAGCTCTTCGGCGGCAAGAACACCGGCAAGCTGGTACTCGCGCTCGACCGCGATCGCTAACGACGCATAGTCGGCCGTTTGGTACTGCCCAAAAGGGGGTGTGAAGGTTCGGGTGGGTGGTAGGTGCCGTCCAGACATTCGACTTGATCGCGCCGAATGCATCTGTGTCGCAACGCTTCCTCGAGACCACCCCGGGGCGGCCTTAAATGCGTCCGTGGATGATCACGACTTCTTCGATGGAATAACGATGACGACTATCAGCGTGAGGATTGAAAAGAACAGTCCGAGAATGCCCCAGCCAAGGGCGCTGCGACCCTTCATGCCGGCGATTACGGCGCACACGATGGCAGCGATGATGCTTCCGATCGCGACGAAGATGCCTTTGATTCCCTTGAGGATGATGCCTGCGGCCTCGGGTTGTTGTGCCGCTGCAAGGACAACGCTGTGCAACATGATGCCTCCTCCATGAACGACACAGTCTCGGCGTGCGCCGATCTCACTGCATAGGTACCCAAGCGGGCGAGCAATCAAGCCAGCAGTCAACTGACAAATGGTTACAGAACGCCGCCGCCAGCTCCGTAGATGGCGGGCCGAACCACTGGAGTAGTCCGGGCGGTAGCGGGTAGCCGATGCCAAGGGATTGTTCAGACTGGAGGTTTCGCGATGCCGGTTACAGCGGGCCACGTTCCCGGGTTGACGTCGGGGTTGCGCAGGGTCCGGACGGACCCAAGGCGTTTCCACAGCGGGCGCTGGTTCTTGTTGGCCGAGGGGGTGCTGGTGAGCGCCTTCGGCATTGCCGGGCTGGTCTCGGCGATGCTGCACCCGCATGCCGGGACCACCGGCGCTCCGGTTCTCGGCCTGGCATCGGCTCCGGCGCACAGCAGCATGCTGCTGGCCTTTGGGGTGGTGGCCATTGCGGCGGTCGGCAACCGCCGCATGGCAGTAACCGTTACCGCGCTGAGTGCGGTGGCCTACACGATGCTGTTGTTTTTCAGTAGTGTCGCCACGGCGCGCAGGATGCCGACGCCAATGGGGTTCCACGCTGCTGACATCTTGCTGCACGGTGCGCTGGCGGTGGTCAACCTCGGGCTGCTGATGTGGCTGATTCCCGACGAGTTGGGAGACGAGGCCTGGGCGCCGCGACGGCGGCGGGGTCGGGGCCGCGATGGGCGCCAGCCCCGCCCCTCCGACGCGGTCACCGAGTCGGCGGTTGCGTCCTCGGCCATTGTTTCGGCGACGAGGCCCGAATCACCCCCCGCGGCGGCAGCGCCGGACTCGGGCGCTCAGGCAAACCCACCCCAACATCCGGCCGCGCGCACGCAACCGAGCCAACCGGGCTCACGTCGCGCCCTTCTCGAGCAGTCGACGAACCAGGAAGCGAAAGAGCCCTCCGCCCCCAACGTCGAGAACTCAACACCGGTGAAGCGCTTCGCCGCTCGGGCGACAGATGCGTTGCTATCACGCGGCGGTGTCATGGCCGTGGCCGTCCTGGCAGCTGTCGTTGGCACCCTCGTCTGGATACGCCACCGCTGACACCGCCGAATCCTTCGCTAGTTGGCTTTCGCGGTCGCTAGAGCAGGCCGGTCAGTTCGGTCTCCAGCCCACTGACACTGGTGTTGGTCACGGCGTGGATCAAGTCCCGGGTCACCGCGATCGGAAAGTGGACCGTCGCCGCGGCGACGTCGTCGACACCGTTTTGAACTGCGGTCACGATCGTCGTGGGATCGCCGGTGCCCAGGGCGGCCCAACTGTTCCAGGCCGCGAATTGCGGCGCCGTGATCAGGTCGCGCACGTCGACGAACAACTTGGTCGGCAGGGTCGCCGGCCCGACCGGTATGCCGTCCCAGCTGGTCATCGTCCAGCCGCCCTGCGGGCTGCCCTGCACCACGACGGTGCCGGTGTTGGGCAGCGGATGGGTGAGCATGAGCAAGGGATTCGGGTTGTTGACGTTCATCAGGGTGCCGACCTCGATCGCGAATTCGCTCGAGTACGCGACGTCTGTGATCTGGCCGTTGCCGACGGAGACGACCGGGTTGGTCATGGCGGTGCCATACATCGTCTGCATTGCGTTGGTGAAGCCCTGGTCGAAAACGATCCCGTTGGTCGGGTTGGCGCCAGGGGCCAGCATCGGCACGATCGGGAATCCGAGCGTCCACGCGAGCGGGGCGACCAGATACAGCAGGCCCTGGGGGCTGATCTGGGCGGCGCCGTCGAAAACGCCGGCGCTGATCTCGTTGAGGCCCGGCAACGCCGGCACGATCCCGCCCAACGGAAAGGCGGTCTGCTGCGTCCTGATCAACTGCGACGCGAAGATTCCCGCGAAGGGGCCCTGAGTCTGGAGCGCGTTGCCGATGGCCACCGCCTGTTGCTGGCCCAGCACTGTGAGTGGCAATCCGGGCACTGCCGTGTCGATCAGGTTGGCCGCGTTGCCGACTGACTGCCCGTGGCGCACGAAGTCGATGACGATCGACTGCTGGTTGCCGCCGGTGCCGAACAGCGCCTGATCGATCGCGCGGCCGAACGGGCTGTTGGCCCAGGCCCCGCTGACCGTGTTGATCGGCGCGTTGAGGAAGGTCTGCAACTCACTGGAAAGCGTGGCGGCGTTGGCCGCGCCGCCCGGCAGTGGGCTCCCCTGCAGCGACGTGGCGACGGTCGCCTCGGTGGCCAAATATGACGTCGCCGCCGCGCTCAAGGTGCGCACGAACTGCTCGTAGTACGTCGTCGCCCGCGCCGCCGCGGCCTGAAACTCCTGGGCGTGCGCGCCGAACAGCGCCGCGATGGCCGCCGACACTTCGTCGGCGCCGGCCGCCGCCAGCTCGGTCGTCGGAACGGCCGCGGCCAGATTGCCGGCCGTCACGGCCGAACCGATGCGCGCGACATCGGCCGCGGCCGTCTCCAACATGTCCGGCACAACGAGCACCGCTGACATCGCCTTACCCCCCGGTCGGTTTTGAGTCCTAGCCATCATGGAGCGTCACGCGAGGAAATGAGGCCCGTTTCGACGAAAAGATTGCGGGCGCTACGGCACCGGGCGCGTTGTCCTCATTCGGCCCCGGCCGGGGGCCAGCCGGGGTAGGGCGGCAGCGTCGGGAAGTCGGAGCGCGGATGCACACCGTTGCGGAGAAATAGCCGGCGCTCTAGCGGGTCAGGTGCCGTGTCCACGCACGATCGGGCATCGGCGACCTCCGAGGGCCACCCCGCCGGATCGCTGTCTTGCTGCGGAACCGTGTCCGCGGCCATGTTGTGCCCAGTGATTCGCCAGGTTCCGAAGACATCGTCGACGGGGGCCGCGGCGGTTCCTTTCTGCGACGGCAGCGGCGGCGTCGGGGCGTCCCGGGGAGCAGTCATCGCGATCCAATGCACCGCAATCCCGGCCCCAGGATCGGTGGCGGGTAGCGCCATTTTCCACCCGTAGTTTCCGTTGCCGAGATCCAGCGCGCTGGTGTACGCCCAGTAGCACACCACGGCGGTCACCTGAGGGCCCGTCGCGTCGATGTGCAGGATGTGATAGCGGTCGGTGCCGACCAGTCGATCGCGCAGCGGGTGCCCGGTGTCGGGCCAGCGATCGCGGGCACTGTCCGGACGGCCCTCCGGCGCGTTGGGGGCGACGGCGCGAGTGAATCCGGGATACGCGTAGCCGATATCGCCGCCGTTGGACGCGACGAAGATCGATTCGAGATAGGCGCGGACCACCACGGCCGGTGCCGTCAGCAAATCGATCCCCGGCTCGGCGCCCCACACCGCCCGGATGTCGGAAAGCATTCCCGTCCATGGGATTTTCGGCGGCGGTGCGGCCGGGTGCTGATTGGTCCGGGGACCGCAGGCCGCTACACAAACACAAAGCGCCACAACGAACGTCAGGCCGGTGAAGCCGCGGAACCGCTTAAGGTTCATACCTTTTCCTCACGGGTTCGGTATTTGCGCCACGTCGTCGTACTGGTGCTGCATATGCGGAATCACTGTGCCATCGCCAAGTATTCCTTGCACCGCCCCTTTCAGCGTTTCGTTGTATTTGTAACTATCCGACGTCCCGCCGTTGCATTTGTATTCGTCGTAGGTGGCGATGTGCAACGGGCTCTTGGGGTCACCGGGGACGTCCGGTGCGAAGAATTCGTGCCCGAGCCCGATCGGGACGTGGTTGGCCATCAGCCCGTCGAGCACCTGCGAGTAGGCGGTGCTGTCTTGCATGTGCGGGATGACGACGTCGGGCGGTGCAGTCGACGATGGCGGTGCGCCAATGATGTCTTGCTTCAACGCATCTCCGCCCATGGTCAGCGCCGGACCACCGATCGTGCCGATCAGGTTGTAAGGCGGTGGCAGCGCCTTGCCCGCCAAACCCGCCACCGTGCCGCCGCCCTTGACCACGGCGTCATACGCCGACGTTTTGCGGGAGTAGGCCTCGGTCGCCTGTTGCTCGCCGTTGAGCCCTTCGGCGTGCACGGCGTTGTTCACGCCGACGTCGACCAGCGCCTTCAGGGTGGCCGCCTGCTGCAGATCGGCGTCGTTGGCGACGGCGCCCGGCACATGATTGGCGACGGCCTGTGCGTAACGGTTCTGGTCCTGCATGATCTGCTGCATCGCGGCGCCATTGAAAATGTTCGACGCGTCCTTGTCGGTGGACATCACCGAGAAAATGCCCTTCGCGTCGGGAAGTTTCGATTCCACGTCCGGGTTGGCATCCGGCGTGTGGAAGTACTGCGAGAGGTCGTTGGTGCCCCCGGCGATGTTGGAGACGTAGGGCGACAGCCCGGCCGCGAAAGCCTGTGTCAGCTTGGGATCGAGTTGGCCAAGGGTGTGGTGGCCCGGCAGATCCAGGAGTTCGTGGGCGTTCTGGCCGAGGTAGGCCGCGTAGGTTTGGGCGGTCTGCCCGGCGATCTGGGCTTCGGGCCCGGCCGCGTCTTTGGTCCAGCTGAACAGCGACCCGGCCGCGTCACCACCGTCGGACCACGCGTGGTGGGTGATGTTCTTCAGGAAGTCTTGAGTCGACTGGTCGCAGACGCCCTGTTGGTTGACGATCCAGTTGACGGCGGGGTGGTCCCGTCCGGCCGCGGAGAACACCGCCTCGACGGTCGGGTCGAAGGTGTTGCGCGACCAGTCCTGCGTCATGATCTGCGCGGCTTTGTGGAGCAGGTTCTGGTCGATCGCGGTGTTGCGCTGCAGGGCGGGATTGCCGTCCTTGACGATGTCGGCGACCGTGTGGGTCTGATCGGCGAACAACCAACCCGGCGCGTTGAGGGTCTCTTGCACGCTGTCCGGCAGCTGCTGGGCGCCCCCTCGCACCGTGTCCGAGCCCTGCTTGGCGCCAATCGTCAACGGGGTCCTGGGGAAAACGAGGTTCGGGTTGCTCATCAGCTGCCAAGAATCGCCGATCATGCCCTTCTCGGCGTCCAGGCGCTGCTCGGCGGTCTTGAGCGCATCGATGGACATGCCATGCTGCTGCGCCTGTAGCTGGCTCAACACCGAGGCCTGCTCGGCCGTCAGCGGAACCTTCCCGGCCAGCTGATCGGGGGAGATCGAACTCAGCACCCCATTGACTCGGGCGGCCGCCGCTTTGTCGCCGCCCAGCGCATTGTGCACGTCGCGTTCGGCGGTGTCGGGTGTCTCGGCCTCGTGGCCGTCGACACCCCAAACCCGGGCCGGGTCAAACCCATCCGTGGCCAGGGTTGACTGGCCATTCCGCAGAATCTGGGAGTAGCCGTCGCGGATCGAATGCAGGTGGTCCAGGGCTCGTTTGGTGACCTGTATGGCGTCGTCTTCGCACGTGTGAATGAAGGCATCAAGCGCTTTGTGATCGTCCGCGGTGAGTTTGGGATCCTTCTCCATCTCGACGGCCTGGCCGATCATGTCGTCGAACTCCTGCAACGACGATTCGAGCCCCGAAATCGTTGCCTTGCCGCCTTTTTGGGCCTCGGCCAGGGCCGCGGCGACCTCTTCGAGATGGGCCCCGACCTTGGGCAACTGCTCGGACTGGGCGTCCAGCGCCTGGGCGGTGCGCTGCACTTCGGCGGAGTCGTTGATCGGGTTCTCGCCGTTTTCGTGGGTCCAGGCCGCCTCGAAGCGCCGCCGCGCCTGGTCGAATGTCGCGTCGGCCTCCGCGGTGGAGCGCCCCGCGCCGTGAAAAGCCGTGGCCAAAGCCGAAATCTGGAAAGGGCGACCGACTTGCAGTTTTTGATTGATCGCCCAGGGGTCCCCCCCTGCCGCGGCGATCAGCGCAGCTTTGCTTATGTACCGAAGCTGCATACCACTTCCGCCAGCGATCCCCGCGCCATCTCCCACCCTTCCAAACTCGAGATAAGCCTACTGGCGCAGTGTTGCAGGTCAATTCATCGCATTGGAGCGCATCGGAGCGGAAATTTTCGACGGAATAGGGTTTCCGAATTCCACATTCGAATTCCGCACACGTTCAGTACGGGACTCGGATGATTCGGCGCGGTAATTGCCTACTCGCGCGCGGCCGACCCCAAGCTGAGGTGTTGGAAGCGATCTGGTTAGGCGAATAAGTTCGCGAGCGTAACGCCACGGCGAGAAAACGGCGCAGATTTCGCCGTGGCGTTACGCCCGCGAACCGCTACGTCCGAGATGGCGCACCTTGCCGGCGAGGCCGGATTTCGTTGCGAGCGTTATCTCGCTGGCTACCCCTTGCCTTTCTTCCGCGCGAGGAAGGCCCGCATGTGCTGTTGCGGCTCGCCGGTCAGGAACGCCAGACCGAATTGCTCGATGCTGTCCTCGATGGCCCCATGAACGGTCATGTCGAACCAGTTGTTGAGGAGGCTCTTTTGTTGGCGGACCGCGTGCGGGCCGAATCCGCTGAGCTTCGCGGTCAACTCGGCGATGCGGCGGTCGAGGGCGTCGGCTCCGACCACCTCGTGCACCAGGCCCCAGGTGGCGGCCGTCCGCGCGTCGATCGTTTCGCCCGTGAGCAGGAGCCAGGCCGCGTGCGAGGCCCCGATCAGCGCCGGCATCAACGCCGAATGGATCACCGAGGGGATGCCGACCGCCACTTCCGGCATTCCGAATTTGGCTCCCGACTCGGCGATCCGCAGATCGCAGGACAGCGCGACCTCCAGGCCGCCGCCGAGGCACCAGCCCGCGAGTCGGGCGATGACGGGAACGGGGCAGTCGCGGATCGCCTCGCACAGCCCCGCGAGCCGCCGGATGAACACTTCCGCGCTGGACCGGTCGAGGGTGACCATCTCGTTGATGTCGGCGCCCCCGATGAACGCCTTCTCACCGGCCCCGCGCAACACGACCACCCGCACGTCGCCGTGTTGGCTGACGGTGGCGAATGCCTGTGTCAGCTCCTCGATGGCGCCGGTGCCGACGATGTTCAGCGGTTTGGAGTTGATCAACTCGATGGTGACCACGCCGCCATCGCGGCCGAACCTGACGAATCGTTTTTCCGTCGTGTTCATGCGCTCTTCCCGACCTCACTTCTCGATGCGGGCCAACAGCTGAAGGCCGCCCCGACGCAGCCGGGGCGGCCTTCACAACTATGCCTGCGGGCTCTGCGAGGGCGTCAGTAGAGCGGAACCCATACGCCGAAGAACCAGTAACCCCAACCCCCGTAGTACCAGTTGAAGACCGGGAAAACGGTGAAGGTGTTGTAGTTGAACGGCGCGAAATCCCTACGGCCGTAATCAACGTCGCGCGGCGGCCCGTACCACGGGCGGTTCCACCCGCCGGGAGGCGGCGGGCCGTCCCAGCCGCCGGGAGGCGGCGGGCCCTCCCAGTTGGGCGGCGCGCGGTGCGGAGCCGGACCGTCGTTCCAACCCCATCCTCGCGCCGGCGGTGGCGGTGGCGCGCCGCGGCCCACGATGCTGAATTGGACATCCGTACCCGCGGGGCCGCCGATTTCCGCGCTGGCCGTGACCAGGTCTCGGCGTGGAACGTAGGCCGGATGGGGAGGCTGCGTGCTCGGCGGAGTAAGCGCCGGGCGCGCCCCCGGGCTGGACGACGGGGTGGTTTGTCCGCTCGCCGGTGCCGTGGTTTGTGCGCTCGGCGGCGTCGTTTGTCCGCCGGACTGGGTGGTTTCTGTCGTCGACGGCTCGCTGCTCCGTGTCCACGACGGGTGCGAGCTTTGAGTGGTCGGCGGCTCGGTGGATTGGGTCGCCGGCGGTTGCGTGCTCTGGGTCGCCGGCGGCTGGGTGGATTGGGTAGCCGGCGGTTGGGTGCTCTGGGTCGCCGGCGGCTGGGTGGACTGCGTGGCCGGCGCTTGGGTGCTCGGCTCATGCGTCTGCGGCGGGTTCTGCGGTGCCTGCGTCGCGCCGCCGCCGCCACCACCGCCGCCGTGGCAGTTCGGGCACGGTGGCGGAGGATCCAGTGGTGCGGAGCTGGCGAAGCCCGGGTTCAGCGCGGAGATGCCGAGGCCCGCCGCGACCGCGGCCGCGCTGACGATACGTTTCATAGACATGGAATGCGTCCCCTCTTGGGTGTGATCGCCTGCGCTACGGGCAGGTCACGTCCAGCTCAAATGACTTGGTTACCTGCTGCGGCTGCTGCGGATTGCTCATATCGGTGCCCGTCGCGGTGCCCTTGATCGCATAGGACTTGCCGTTGACCGCTGCCCCCGCGTTGCTGGCCTGGTTGGGGGCGGCGTCGGAAAATCCGAGCGCGACGCCGTTGACGCTGCCCAGTCCGACCGAATGGACAATTGGCGGATTGTCGTTGCTTACCACCGCACCGACTCCGGCCGTCGCGTCGCCGATGCCGATGGTGGTGACGCCGTTAGCCGAGTTGCATGTGACCTGGCCGGTGACGTTCTGGTTCTGGCCGTCGACGATGACTTGGGGGCCAGCCGCCGCCGGCGCCGAGCTCGATGATGCTCCGGTACTGGACTTGTTGCTCGAACAGCCGGCACACGCCGCGACCGCCACGGCCACGCCCGCTACACCAACCACGATCCCACGCCTCACTAATGCTCTCCCTCGTGTCGCTGGTTCGCTACCTTTTCGTTTACTGGCTCCTATGGATGGACGCTGCCAAACGCCGCCCGGCGGATACCCGTTCTTACCATTTGCAAACGTCGGTTCTCGCGCGGCGGCCTCAGGGCAGCACGTGCAGGCCCCACCTGCCGAGCAGTGGATTCACGAGCGCGAAGTACGTCGTGTAATCGTCCCCGTCGGGCGAAGACATCAGGAGGCCGACGGCGCTGACGGTGCCGTCGGGGTTCTTCACGAAGCCGGGACTGCCGCTGTCGCCGTTGAGGCTGTACACGCTGGCTTCGACGACGTCGCCCGCTACGTCCTTGACGGCACCACACGTCTCACCCGTGACCGCACCGATCTTGCAGAACGGCATGCCGACCTGAATCTGCGTAGCGCTCCACACATCCCGGACCAAATACGTGCCGCCGACGTGGCCCATGGGCGGGCCGACGTTCGGGTCAAGAAGGATGATCGCGGCGTCCCTCGTGTCGCCTTCGTGCTCGCTGGCTGTTATCCTGCCCAGCGGGACGTTATCCCCGTAGGTCCATGCCGAGCCGTCGCGAGCGTCGCAGTGCCCACTGGTCATCAGGAAATAGCTGCCGTCGTCACCTTGGGCAGCGAAACCGGCTGTGCACGAGCTATTTTCATCCTCGACCTTGATGCCCGGCTCCACGCCCGGATGCGCCCGTACCGGGTTCGCCAACGCCGTCGCGGCAATGACCACCGCACCTACCAGCCCCAGCCCCCGCAACCAACGCATGGTCACGCCGCCTCTCTTCTCGTGTAGGGCAGCATGTTAACAGCAGCAACTGAGTTCGCGCCGAGTCGTCTGCCGTAGGCTTATCCCGTTCGGAGCGGAGGATGCGTGTTCGGTATTGGTGGCCGGCGGCTCGAGCGGAAGCTACGCCAGCACGGAACGGCGGCGATGGCGACCGTGCTGTCCACGCGCCGGGCGATGTCCGGTTTCTACACGAACGACGATCCGTTTTATCAGAGCCCACCCACCCAAGCGACTCCGGATCTTTGGACGATGGCGGTAAGGGTGCAGCCCGACGGGGGACCGGAGTTCGACGCGACAATCGAGGCCTGGCTATGGCAGCGGGAGCGGCCCTGGCTGAACACCGTCGTGCCGGTGCTCTACGACCCTTCGGATCACCGCAAGGTCGTCCTGAATCGGTCGGCCGAGGCCCAAAACGCCGCGCAACAAGCGACTTTGGCGATGCGCGAGCAATGGTTGGCCGAGCAGGCCAGGAATCCGGTGGACCGGCTCACGGAACTCATGAATCTGCGCGATCGCGGCGTCCTCACCGCCGACGAGTACGAGGCTCAGAAGCGAAGACTGCTCGGACAGTAGGGAATTCGGAACCGATTAGGCCCCAGCGGGTCATCCGCCGACGTGGCGGGCGAGGAAATTCAGGACGGCCTCGGCGAAGATGTCGTTGCGGTCGCCGGCGACCATGTGTCCCGCGCCGCGCACGTCGGTGAACTCGACCTGTGGGAAGCGCGCGAGGAACTCGTCGGCGCGCTCCTGGCTGACCAGGTCACTCACTTGACCCCGAATCAAAAGCATCGGCACGCCGTTGCGCAATATCGCATCGACGGCCGTGTGCATGCGATCGGCGTCGGTGACCTCGAACGGGGGAAACGGCGCGGTGCCGCTGATGAACTGCGGATCCCAATGCCAATACCAGCGATCGCCGCGGCGGCGCAGGCTGGTGGTCAGGCCGTCGAGATCGGTGGGTCGGGGCCGATGCGGGTTGTATTCGGCGATCGCGTCCGCGACCTCTTCGAGTGACGCGAATCCCGATTCCACCCGGTCGGCCATGAAGCTGTGTATGCGGGTCGCTCCTGATTGCTCCATATCGGGCACGATGTCGACCAGGACGACCGCGCCGGCGGTGCCCGGCGCGAGCTCCCCTTCCAGCAGCATCGAGGTGAACCCGCCCAGCGACGCGCCCACCAAAACCGGCTGCGGCGGCAACGTGCGCAATACCTCCTGGACATCGGCGGCGAAGCTGACCACGCGGTAGTCGCCCTCGCTCGACCAATCGGATTCACCGTGACCGCGCAAGTCGATCGTGACGGCCTGCCAGCCACGGTTGGCCACGGCGGCGGCCGCCTTGGCCCAGGAACGACGCGTCTGCCCGCCGCCGTGCAGGAACACCACGGCACGCGCCTGAGCGTCGCCCAGGCGGTCGGCGACGATGCGAACACCGCCGGTTCCGCGGGTCGAGAATGTTTCCGGCGCGGTAGTCACCAGGAGATAGTAAGGCGCTCTCGAAATCTCCCGGCGTTTCCGTCGCCGAAGGGTTGCTGAGTCAGCGGGCACGTCTCCCGCCGGCGGCGGCCTTGTTGGCTCCGACGAACTTGGTTATCCGCAGGAGAAACCTGCCAAGGGCGCTCCCGGCGCGTTGGGGGTCCTTGATCCGGCCGAGAGTCTGCTCCCCCTCGACGGCGTAATCGTTGACCGTTTCGTCGCCTTCTTCAGCGCGCATGCCTCATCTCCATCTGTGGTCAGGTCTGTGATGGCGGCGTCTGACGCTCCGGCGGATCCGTCGGCGTGAGCCGCTCCGGCGGTTCTGCCGGCGTTAGCCGTTCGGGTGATTCTGCCGGCGTCAGCCGCTCCGGCGTCTCTCCCGGAGTTCCTGGCTCCGTGTCGATCATGATCGGTCCTCCATTCGGCTCAGAGCTGCGTACCCGCCGGACGCGCGTATCAAAACGATGCGGAGCCGAACGGCGAGCGCCCCTGGCCGAAAAGCGGCCAGAAAAGTGGTCTAGCCAACCGTTTCCCAGAAGCGCGTCAGAGCCGCCGCGCCCCGCGCCGGATCCTGCACCATCCACCAGTGGCCCAGCCCGTCGAGCACCTCGGTGCGGGCTCCGGCCCGGTCGGCGGCCCGGCGCCGGTTGTCGGCGACGCCGATGAATGGGTCCTCGGTGGCCAGCAGCGAAAGCCCCGGCCGGGCCGCGGCGTTCTGCAGTTCGCGACCGGCCTCGGCCATGGCGGGTTGGCGCGCCGAGCGGTACAACGACAGGATGGCCCGGCCCATCTCCGGCCCCTGCTCCGGGGCGATCAAGGTCGCGGTGTCCACGGGGATGCCCAAGGAGGCCATCCGTTCCGCGCGGTCCTCGACCGTTCCGCCGAGCAGCGTGTTAACCAGCTCTTCGCCGTCACCGGGCGTCTGCCACGTCTGCGCGAAGTCGTGCCAAACGTAGTCAGGGTCGAATAGCCCGACGACGTCGCTGACCCAGCTGCGCACGAGTTCCGGTCGGTGCATCACCGCGTTGACCACGTGGCCGCCGCCCCAGTCGTGCCCGACGAGGTCGATCGGTTGGTCGATCCGCGCCAACTCGGCTTCGAGCCAGTCGCGGTAGGCCAGGTAGGTGCCCGGAAAATCGTCGGGCAGCGGCGCTCCGAACCCCGGTGGCGACAGCAGCACCACATCCTCGCGGCCAAGGGCCTCGACCAGCGGCCCCCAGATGGCGTCGGTCTCGGGATTGCCATGCACCAGAACCACAGTCATGTCGAACATCCTGGCACGGCACGACGGTCCGGTGGCGGGCGCGGCCGCCGAAGCAAACGCTTACACTCCTTTGATGCATCCTGTGCCGATGAGGCACGCAGTGAACAACATCCCGCTTGCGGTCGGGCTACTTGTCGCACTTGTGATCGCCGTCCTCGCGATACCGGTCAAGCAAAGATGCGGTGCGCCGGGCCTTTACTGCGCGACGGCGCTGGACCCGCAGGGCAATGTTCACTACTACTACGAGGTCGAACCGCTCGGCGTATACCTCGCCGAAATCATCACGGGCTCAAATATCCGCTTCTATTTCACCTCGGGCGAAGACCTCGTGAAGGCGGGCTAGGAGGCGACATGTCCAGACACGCCGGCGCCGCAGCGACAGGACTGTTCGTGACGGCCCTGCTGATGTCGAGCGCACCCGCCGACGACGTGACACTCGTCGACGCGCGCCAAAGCATGTGCGGGACAAGCGCTTTCTGCCCTATCGAGCCCGCCCCCGATGGTGGTGACCAAGCCACAGCCGAGCAGAAGATCGCAGACGGCTACGTCAAGAAGCAGATCAATTGCACGCCGGAGCTGCCGCCCAACCCCCAGTCGATCACCTGGGATCCCCCCGGCTTCGCGCCTTACGTCGGCGGCTCCGGCGTCATCCACGATGCCAATCCCCAACTGGGCGGTCAATACCGGGCCGACTACGTGAACGGCAGATGGCACATCGAATACCCGTATTGCTGAATGGCATTCGGTCGCCCAAACATCGACTTCCGACGTTGGATGCCAGAGGGTCACGAAATGCGATCAATCCTGATACCGTCCCGAGACCCCCGCGGCGGAAAAGCTCGGCGATTGCGCCCAAAAGCGCTGGTAGCGGGCGTATCGAGGCGTTGAAATCCAGCCGCTCGCGCGGGTGAGCCTCCTTACATCGACCTGCTGAATTGGAGCGTTCACAGCAAGCTACCGCATACTTGACGGCATGCTGCAAGCGATATCACCGCAAACCGCTATTGCGGTACTGGGTGGTGCGCTGGTAATAGGACGAGGTTTTTGATGGAACGGTCTGGCGGTGCCCATCGTCGCCATCGTGCCGCTCCGCAACCGTCGCGTCTTCGCAAGGGACTGACGCGTAGCTTGATGACGCTGGTGTCGGTGGGGGCCGTGCTGATGACGGGGACGGGCTACTACGTGGCCCACGGCGCGCTGGGCGGCATCACCGTCTCGGACGCGCTGTCGCCGGAAGACCCGCGATCCAGCGGCGACAACATGAACATCTTGCTCATCGGGCTGGACTCTCGCAAAGACCAGGACGGCAACGACTTGCCCTGGTCGATCCTGAAGCATTTGCACGCAGGCGATTCCGACGACGGCGGCTACAACACCAACACCCTCATACTCATACATGTCGGGGCCGACAATAAGGTCGCCGCCTTTTCCATCCCCCGCGACGACTGGGTGGCGTTCAACGGCGTCCCCGGATACAACCACATCAAAATCAAAGAGGCATACGGGCTTACGAAGCAATACGTCGCGAACAAGCTCGCCAACCAGGGCGCCAGCAGCCAGAAAGAACTCGAGACGCGGGGCCGTGAAGCCGGTCGGGCGGCGACCCTGCGCGCGGTGCGCAGCCTGACCGGCGTTCCGATCGACTACTTCGCCGAGGTCAATTTGGCCGGCTTCTACGACCTGGCCCAAACCCTGGGCGGCTTGGAGGTGTGCCTGAATCACCCTGTCTACGACTCGTATTCGGGTGCCGACTTCCCGGCGGGCCGGCAGCGACTGGATGCGTCCCAGGCGCTGTCGTTCGTCCGGCAGCGCCACGGCCTGGAAAACGGGGACCTGGACCGCACGCATCGGCAGCAGGCGTTCATTTCGTCGGTCATGCAGGAGCTGCAGGCCTCGGGCACGTTCACCGACCTGGACAAGCTCAAGAGCCTGATGGCGGTGGCGCGCAAAGACGTTGTGCTGTCATCCGGTTGGGACGAGGACCTGATCCAACGGCTGGGCTCGCTGGCCTCCGGCGGCAACCTCGAATTCAGGACGCTGCCCGTGGTGCGTTACGACAACATCGATGGCCAGGACGTCAACATCATCGACCCCGCGGCGATCAAGGCCGAGGTGGCCGAGGCCATCGGGGCACCGCCGCCGACGACCACGCCCGCCACCACCGCGGCCAAACCCAGTCCTTCCACCGTCGTCGACGTGATCAATGCCGGCAGCATTAGCGGGCTCGCCACCGAGGTGTCCCGCGCGCTGAAAAAGCACGGCTACACCGCGGGCCAAGTGCGCGACCGCAATTCGGGTGAACCGAGCGCCACCACCATCGAGTACGGCGCCGGCGCGGAAACCGACGCACACAACGTGGCCACCCTGCTCGGCCTCGACGCGGCCAAACAACCCAACACCACCATCCAGCCCGGACACATCCGGGTGACCGTCGACACCAACTTCTCGATGCCGTCCCCGGACGAGAGTGGGATGGACGACACCACGACCACCACGACGACCAGCAAATCCAACACGTATTACTACAACGGCACCACCACGACCTATCCGACGCCCGATCAAGGAAAACCGATCGACGGCGGCGGCGTGCCGTGCGTCAACTAGGCGCGCGAAGTCAATTAGGCGTGCGTTCCGCCGTCGATGCGGATTTCGGTGCCGGTGATCCAGGCGCCGTCGTCGGACACCAGCATGGCGATGACGCCGGCGATGGCACTGGGCTCGGCCATCCCGGCGCCGCTGGATTCGACGGTCGTGGGCAGGATCGGCATGAGCCGGGGGAACAACGACCAGTCAGCGTCTTTGGGAATGTATCCCCCTGTCGCATCGGTGATTCCGGACTTGACGCTCCCCGGCGCCACGCATGCGGCACGCAGACCGTCCTTGGCGTATTCGAGTGCCAAAGAGTGGGTGAAGGCCTGGATTCCGCCCTTGCTCGCGGCGTAGGCGGCCATATAGGGATGGGCGAACGAGGCCGACGTGGAGCTGAAGTTCACGATCGCGCTGCGCGAATTCCCCAGTAGCGCCGGAAGCGCTTCGCGGACCACCAGAAACGTTCCGGTCAGGTTGACCCCCACGATCCGGTTCCACAATTCGAGGCTGGTCTCGTGCGTGTGCGCGGCGCGCAGAATGCCGGCCGCGTTGACCAGCGAATCGAGGCCGCCGAGTGTCCCGACGGCCCGGGCCACGCCGTCGATCACCGAATCCTCGCTGCCGACGTCCATCGGCACGGTGGTGAGGCGGTCGGCGATTCCGCCCTCGTCCGCGCCGGCCCGGGTGGCGGCCAGGCCATCCTCCGCGACGTCGGAGGCCACCACGGAAGCGCCCTCGTCGAGCAATCGCAGCGCGGTGGCCTGACCGATCCCGGACGCGGCGCCGGTCACCAGGATCCTCTTGCCCTTGAGTCGCTTCACTGCTTCTCCCGTCAGTTTGGCCCGCCCCACTATGGTAAGGAGCGGCCCTCACAAGGCAGGCTAGATGCATGGACATCGGATTCATCGGGCTGGGCAACATGGGCCGGGGCATGGCGGCGAACCTCATGAACGCGGGCCACCGCCTCATCGTGTACAACCGCTCCCCCGGCAAGGCGGAAGCCCTCGTCCAGCGGGGCGCGACTGCGGCGAGCAGCGTCGCCGAAGCAAGCCGCGCCGAAGTGGTGTTCACCATGCTGTCCGACGACCAGGCCGTCGAGGCCGTCACGTTCGGCCCAGACGGCGTCGTCGCTTCGCTGGCACCGGGCGCCACGCACGTGTCGTCGAGCACCATCAGCGTCGCGCTCTCGGAGCGACTGGCGGCAGCACACGCCGAGGCCGGTCAACGGTACGCCGCCGCGCCGGTGTTCGGCAGGCCCGAAGCGGCCTCCGCCGCAAAGCTGTTCGTCATCGCGGCGGGCGCCCCGGAAGTGTTGGAGCCGTTGTCCTCGCTGTTCGACGCGATCGGGCAGCGGACGTTTGTGGTGTCCGAGCGGCCGCACACCGCCAACCTGGTGAAGCTGAGCGGCAACTTCCTGCTCGCGTCGGCCATTGAGAGCATCGGCGAAGCCGTCGCGCTGGTCGCCAAGGCGGGCGTCGACCGCCAGCAGTACGTCGAGATCCTCACCTCGACGCTGTTCGCCGCGCCGGCCTATCAGACCTACGGTGGGCTGATCGCGCGCCGGGAATTCGAGCCGGCCGGGTTCGCGGCTCGTCTCGGCCTCAAGGACGTCCGGCTGGTGCTCGCCGCCGGCGAGCAGCTGGAGGTGCCTCTGCCGGTGGCCAGCCTGCTGCGAGACCGCTTCCTCACCCTGGTTGCAACCGGCGGCGGGGACCTGGACTGGTCGGCGCTCGCCACGCTGGCCGCTCGCGACGCGGGGAGCTCAGACCACTCCGCGTAGTCCCTCGGCGCCAAAGGCTGGTTCGAGCATCGCGGAGAAGTCGGGGCCGCGTCGCAAGATGTGGCCGCCGTCGACATTGATGCACTGCCCGGTGATCCAGCTGGCCGCGTCGCTGAGCAAGAACATGACCAGGTTGGCGACGTCCTCGACCTCGCCCACCCTGGGCAGCGGCGTGCAGGAGCGGTAGTCCGCGCTCAGCTCCGGCGATTCCGTAATGGGCACAACCAGATCCGTGCGAATCAGGCCCGGGCGGACGCTGTTGACCCGCACCCATGACGGGCCGAGCTCGTCGGCGGCCAGCTGCATCATGTGGTCGACGGCCGACTTGGTGACCCCGTACGCGCCGAACCAGCGGTGGGTGTTGCTGGCCGCGATCGACGAGATCCCCACGAACGAACCGCCGCCACCGCGCACCAGTTCGCGTGCGGCGTGCTTGAGCACGTACATGGTGCCGTTGACGTTGAGGTCGACGGTGCGCCGCCAGGCCTCCGAGTCGATCTGGGTGATCGGCCCGATTGTCTCCGACCCGCCCGCGGAATGCACCACACCGTGGAGGCGGCCGCGCCATGCCGTCGCGGCGTCCACAGCGCGGGCGGCCTCCTCCTCGTTGGTGATGTCGGCGGGCTCGTAGCGGATCGAGCCGTTCGCCTTGAGCACTTCGATTTCTTGGACCGCGGCCGCCAGCCGGTCGGGGTTGCGGCCGACGATCATGACCGAGGCGCCGGCCGCGACCAGCCCGGCGGCGACTCCCTTGCCGATTCCGCTGCCACCACCGGTCACCAGGTACGTCCGGTTTACGAAAGAAAGCTGCACGCCGCGCCCCTCACGCCGAAACTGAAACGGGTTCTAGCATAGGCCAGCGGTCACATCTGCCACACGCGTCTCTGGCCGAGGCGACGCGCGGGGCGGAGGTGACGGGGCCCTACGGCGTATCGCGGCGGGCGAGCTTGGTCGGCTTGGAGTTACGCCAGTCCTCGACGTCGGGCGGCAGGCCGACGGGGTACCTGTTTTCGTTGTGGGCCGCCCAGTGCGCATGGCCCAGCTCGTGAATGTGGAAGGCGTGCCGCAGCGCCTCGGTGAATCCCATCGCGTCGGAGGCGGCGTTGACCGAGTCCTTGATGAGCAGCGCCGCCATCGTGGGCCGCTCGGCGATGCGCCGCGCGAACTCCAGGGTCTTGTCCGCCAGCTCGTCGACGGGAAAAACCTTGGACACCATGCCAAGCCGGTAGGCCTCGTCGACGTCCAGCGCATCACCGGTCAACAGCAGCTCTTTGGCCTTGCGCGGCCCGAATTCCCAAGGGTGGGCGTAGTATTCGACGCCCGGCATCCCCAACCGCACGCCGACCACGTCGCTGAACTTCGCGTTGTCGGCGGCGACGATCAAGTCGCACGCCCAGATCAGCATCAGGCCCGCCGAGATCGCGTTGCCCTGCACCTGGGCGATGGTGATCTTGCGCAAATCGCGCCAGCGGCAGGTGTTTTGAAAGAAGTAGTGCCACTCCTGCAGGTAGGTCTTCTCGATGATCGGATCGCGGGTGGCGCCGTTTATCCGGAAGCTCGGGAGCTGCGCGGGTCCGGGCTGCCGCTCGGCCAGCGCCAGCTCCGAGCCGAGGTCGTGACCGGCGGAGAAGTTCTTGCCGCGCGCCGCCAGGATCACCACGCGAACGGTGTCGTCGGCCTCGGCGCGCAAGAACGCCTCGTCGAGCTGTACGAGCAGACCGCGGTTCTGCGCGTTGTGGGCCTCGGGCCGGTTGAGCCAGATCCGGGCGACGCGGCCCTCGTCGAGGGTTTCATAGGCGACCAACTCATGGGCGCCGGCGTCGGCATCGGTTGCCGGCGTGCCGGCTTGGTCGGAGAGTGTCATTTCCGCCCACCTACCTTGTCATCGGGCTCGTTACAAGTTGACGCCGATCCGTAAATCCCGGGCCGACTCTTTGCACACTACGGCCACCTCCGAACACGCTGATCGGTGGGCTACCCGACGCGCCGTTGACATCGCGACGAAATGCCGTCTGACCAGGACACGCGCCGAGCGTGAATCACGCGACGCGACGCGCCGCGAATCCGTCGCGTAATTCACTCTCGGCGCGTATGTGCCGGTCGCCGGTGCGAGACGCCTGCGAGCGGACATCGGCGTCGCCTACAGTTGTGTTATGCCTACAAAATCGGATCCTGGCGAACTCGGCGATGTGGAGCCCCTGGCCGACAGCACCGCAAGCCAGGCCAGGCGGGTCGTCGCCGCGTATGCGAACGACGCCGACGAGTGCCGCGTCTTCTTGTCCATGCTCGGTATCGGACCGGCAAAACACGACACATAAATGGCTCCCGGCGGAGGCCAGTCTTCGAAGAAGATGTCAAACTCCGAACCCTTGGGCAATTCCGATTTCGTGGTGGTCGCCAATCGGCTGCCGGTCGACCTCGAGCGACTTCCCGACGGCACCACGACCTGGAAACGCAGCCCCGGCGGCCTGGTCACGGCACTAGAGCCACTGCTGCGTCGCCGGCGCGGTGCGTGGGTCGGATGGCCGGGGGTCGCCGACGACGACGACGAGCTGGATTACCAGCCCATCTTCCAGGATGACCTGCAGCTGCACCCCGTGCGGCTGACCTCCGACGACGTCGCCGAGTACTACGAGGGATTCTCCAACGCCACGCTGTGGCCGCTGTACCACGACGTCATCGTCAAACCGATCTATCACCGCGAGTGGTGGGACCGCTACGTCGACGTCAACCGCCGCTTCGCCGAGGCCACGTCGCGCGCCGTGGCCCGCGGCGCAACCGTGTGGGTGCAGGACTACCAGCTGCAGTTGGTTCCCAAGATGCTGCGCGAACTGCGGCCCGACTTGACCATCGGTTTCTTCCTGCACATCCCGTTCCCGCCGGTGGAGCTGTTCATGCAGCTGCCCTGGCGCACCGAGATCGTCGAGGGCCTGCTCGGTGCCGACCTGGTGGGCTTCCATCTGCCCGGCGGTGCCCAGAATTTCCTGTTCCTGGCCCGGCAGTTGATCGGCGTCAACACCTCGCGGGGATCGGTCGGGGTGCGGTCGCGATTCGGGGAGGTGGAGCTCGGATCGCGCAACGTGAGGGTGGGCGCCTTTCCCATCTCCATCGACTCCACCGCGCTCGACCATGCGGCCCGCGACCGCGACGTCAGGCGCCGCGCGCGGGAGATCCGCGCCGAGCTGGGCAACCCCCGCAAGATCCTGCTCGGCGTCGACCGGCTCGACTACACCAAGGGCATCGACGTTCGCCTAAAGGCCTTTTCCGAGCTGCTGGCCGAGGGCCGCGCGAAACGAGACGACACCGTGCTGGTTCAGCTCGCGACGCCCAGTCGCGAACGCGTGGAGAGCTACCAGATCCTGCGCAACGACATCGAACGCGAGGTCGGCCACATCAACGGCGAATACGGCGAGGTCGGTCATCCGGTGGTGCACTACATCCATCGGCCCGTTCCCCGCAACGAGCTCATCGCGTTCTTCGTCGCCAGTGACGTGATGTTGGTGACCCCGCTGCGCGACGGGATGAACCTGGTGGCCAAGGAATACGTCGCCTGCCGCAGCGACCTCGGTGGCGCGCTCGTCCTATCCGAATTCACCGGCGCCGCAGCCGAACTCCGGCAGGCGTACCTGGTCAACCCGCACGACACCGATGGCGTCAAGGACGTGATCGAAGCGGCGCTCAACCAGTCCCCCGAGGAAGGACGGCGCCGCATGCGTGCGCTGCGCCGGCAGGTGCTCGTCCACGACGTCGACCGCTGGGCACGCTCGTTCCTCGACGCGCTCGCCGAGTCGCATCCGCGAGACCTTAAGTAGCCATGGTGCTGCGACCGAAACGCTGTGATACTCGATGCAGCGTGAAGGGTAGGCCCGAAGGGAGGACACCGTGAAACTTCGTCGCCGCCTGGCCGCCGGCGCCGGCATCCTCTCGGCCGTCGCACTCGGAATCACGTTGGAATCGGGCGATCCGGCGCGCGCGGTCGGACCACCGGCGGATGGCACTTACACCTTGAACGAGGCGGGTGCATCGGAGGTTAGCTGGACCATCTCAGCGCTGTGCGATCAGCCATCCGGAACCCGAAACATGAACGACTATTCCGACCCGATCGTGTTTGCGATGAACTGTGCCCTGAACATCGTGAGTTCGACACCCGAAAAGATCAGCCCGGCGGACAAGTTGCAGAACTTCAGCGGCAGGGCTCGGATGTCCAGCATGCTTTGGACCTTCAAGGTCGACAAGGCGGACGGCGTGACATGTCCGGGCGGCGGCACCGCGCCGACCACCGAAACCTACGCGTTCAGCGACGAAACGATGAGCGGCACCCACACCATCCTCCACGGTCCGGTCTGCGGGCTGCAATCCGACATGAAGAAGCAACCGTTCTCGCTGGCGCTCACCGGGCCTCCGCCCAGCCCGGTCCAGCGTTACCCGTTGCGATGCAATGACATTGCGATATGCTTCTGAGCCAGTATGAATCGGGCCCCGGTGCTAGATCGGAGTGATGTAGGCGATCAGCCATTGCTTCCCGATTTTCGTGAAGTCAACCCGCAACCGGCTGCCGTCGTAGAGCGGCTGGCGTGACTTGTCGGTCACGGTCCGGTTCAAGTACACGATCACCGACGCCGAATCGCGCTTGGCCGACATGACCCCTACCCCAACGACATTGGCCTGCACGACCACCTCGCGCTTCTTCGCCTCCGGGATGATCTGCGTGTTGGCGCTCTTCTGGAACTCCTGGCGATAGTTGGGCGTCAGCAACGGGTAGGCGGCCGACAGGCTGCGTTCGACGGTCTGGTAGTCGTAGGCGAAGACCTCCGGTATCTCCTTGGCGGCCAGCCCCGGCAACACCGCACGTGCCGCCGCCTCGCCGCGCGTCTGCACCCGCTCCCAGTAGAACCAGCCGCCCGCCGCGGACAGGCCGACGAACCCCGCCACCAGGAGGGAACCCGCGACGGCGATCAGCCACCGCATCAGTTACCCCCGTCGGGATACTTCAGGTCGTAGCCGGTCATCCGGCCCTGCTCGTCCTCGTGCACGATCACGCGCAGCCGATACGGCATGGACGGCTTGTTCGTTCCGTCGATGTCGGCGACCGTGACCCGCACCGACACCAGCACCGACGCGTTGTCGGTGACCGAATCGATGCCCTCCAACGCAGCGCCGTTGACGACGGCTTCCGAGGTCGCGTTGGTGGAGCGGAACAGGCCCTTGAGGTTGTCGATGTTGTTGTTGGCACCGAGCATTCCGCGCAGCGGGCCGCTGGTGCCGTTGTAGAACCGGTTCACGCTCTCGTCGATGTTGTCCTGCTTGTAGCTGAACATGTTGACCACCGTCTGCGTGGCGGTGTCGACGAAGCGCTGGCCACGCGCCTGTGTCGCCTCGGCGTGCCGCTGCTGGACGACCAGCGCGACCAGGCAGCCGGCCAGCGCGCCGACCGCCACCAGCGCGGCGGCGAACGAGGTCCACAGCACCAGGGTCCGGTGCGGCCGCCGCCGCGGCGGCGGCTTGACCGGTTTCAGCTCCTGCACGCGCTTGGCGGCCGGCTTCGCCGTCGCCGGCTGCTTCTCCGCGGCGGGAACGTCAACCTGAACCGTCGCGGCACCACTCGACTCGTTCCTGGCCGGGCCCGCCGCGCGCGACGCCCGGCGACGGACACGCTGCGTCGTCGTTTGGTTATCAGTCACTACTGGGTCCTTCAAAGGGGCCTTGGATCAAGCATCAGGTCCACCCAATTCTCTGCACTGGATGCGCCGGCGCCGGCCGCGAAAATACCATTGCCGCCCGCCGGGTCAACAAAGGCTCCGGTGTGCTGGTCATAGGTGGTGTAGGCGGGGCCGCTGGCCTGCGGCTGGGGGCCGGGCGGCGGCCCCCACGGCTTCTCCGGTCCCGGGCCCGCCGGCGGAGGATTGATCCCCTCCGGCGGTGCCGGCGGGGGGAGCCACTTCGGGTACGGAAGTATCGGCGGCACCGGCGGGACCCCCGGCGGCATCCACGACGGGTTGCCCGGAGGCGGCCCGCTGTCGTTGGGGGGCGGCGGATCGTAAGCCGGCTGGTGGTTCGGCAGCGGCCCGGGCCCGGGCACGACGCCGGGCGGCGGCGGCCCGACGATGGGGGTGCCCGGATCGGGTTCGGCGCCCGGCGGGATGTACGGGAATTTGTTGGGCGGCAACACGTTCAGCCCGTTTGTCACCGGTGTGTTGTAGGGCACCGGCGGTCCGCGCCAGGGGTTGCGGCCGACCGGCACGTAGCCGTTCGGGTCACGGCACAGCTGGATCGTCGGCGCCCGTTTACCGGGGAACTCCTGGCACGGGTAGTTGCGGGCGCCGCGCACGGTGCTGGGATCGTTCTGGGCGGCCTTGCAGTACATGTCCCTCGGGAGCTCGCGCAGCGTCTCGTCGGCCGGCGTGCGCATCAGCGGCGGGGGCAGGAAGCCGACGGCGCACGGCGGCGGGTCGTTGAGGTCGAGCTTGAAGTCCAGCTTGGCGCCCTCGTCTTGCGGGGCGCCGCCCGCGGCCGTGGTGATCGCGGCGAACAGGGCGGGCAAGACGACCAGCAGCTGCTCGATCGACTTGTGGTAGATGACGCCGACCCGGCCCAGGTTGGCCAGGCTCGCGGCCAGCGCCGGGAAGGAGGGGCGGATACCGGAGAACGCCGTGCTGGCCTCGTCGATCGCGCCCGGGGCGGTGGCCAACGTCGAGCGGAGCTGCGGGTCGGCCTGCCGCACCTCGGACGTGAACCGCGCCAACCCGTCGGACAGCGACTTGATGTCGGCGCCGGCGCGAATCTGGGCCTGCAGGAACGGGCCGGCCTGATCGATCAGCTGCGAGACCTGCGGATAATTGGTGTTGGCCTCGTCCACCAGCAACCGGGCGGATTCGATCAGCCGGGCCAGCTCGGGCCCCGACCCGTTGGCCGAGATGAACGTCTCGTGCAGCAGTTCGCGCAGCCGGGTGTCGCCCAGGCTATTGACCAGCGCCTCGGCCCGCTTCAACAGTTCGGCGACGTCCTGGCCGATCCGGGTGTTCTGCACATCGATGCGGGATCCGTTGTGCAACTTGGTCGCTGCCGGCTTGCCCGGCGGCACCAGGTCGATGTACTGCTCACCGACGGCCGACACGCTCTTCACGGTGGCGGTGACGTTCGACGGAATGGGAGTCCCGCTGTTGAGCCGCATTTCGGCGGTAACGCCACCGGGGTTCAGGCCCACCGACTCCACCCGGCCGACGGCGACCCCGCGGTAGGTGACGTTGGCGTTCTTGTACAGCCCGCCGCCGGCGACGAAATCGGCGCGCACGCCGTACGTCCCGATGCCCAACGTGGCCGGCAGCCGCAGGTAGAAGATGCCCATCACGGTCAGCGTGATGGCGGTGAGCACCGCGAAGATGCCGAGCTGCACCTTGGTCAGTTTGTCGATCATCTGCGCCAGCCCCTACTGCCCATCAGAACCCGAAGCCGCGCCGGGCGGGATCTTGAACGGATCGGCCGCCTGCCCGGACAGGTTGGCCAGTTCACCGGTCAAGAAATCGGGCGGATTGAGGACCTCGCCCATGTGCATCATGTTCGGGTCAAGTGCATACGAGGTGGTGAAGAACGTTTCACCGAGCCGGCGCAGGGTGAGGTCGAAGGTGGTGAACACGTTGAGGTAGTCACCACGCACCGCCTGTTTGATGCCGAAGTTAGGGAAGGGAAACGTCAGCAAGATCTGCAGCGAGGTGACGAAGTTCTTGCGGTTGTCGTTGAGGGCCTTGACGACCGAGTACAGGCCTTTGAGATCTTCCGCGAAGTCCACCTTCGTTTTTGCCAGGATGTGGGAGGTCACCGTCGCCAGCTTTTTGAGCGCGGCGAACGCGTCGACGATGTGTCCCCGGTTCTTGTTGAGCACGCGAAGCGCCTCGGGCAGTGTGTCCAGCGCCCGGCCCAGGTTGTCCTTGTCGCGCGCCAGGGTCGCCGAGAATCGGTTCAGCCCGTCGACCGCGTCGATGATGTCGTTGGTCTGCCGGTTGAGTCCCGCCGTCAATTCCGCCAGCCTGGGGATCAGGTCGACGAACTGGTCCTGGCGGCCGGCGACGGCCTGGTAGGTCTCGTCGGTGATGTCTTCCAGCGCACCGAGATTGCCCTTGTTGACGACGACGCCCAGGGCCGAAAGCACCTCTTCCGTGGTGGGGTAGCGGCCCGTATTGGCCTCGGCGATTCTGGACCCGTCCTTGAGCCTGCCGGTCGCCGGCTTGTCCTTGGGGCGCGCCAGGTCGATGTGCATCGAACCCAGCAGCGACGTCTGGGCCACCGTCGCGGTCGCGTTGGCCGGTAACACCACGTTCTTGTTAAGCGCCAACTTCACCGCGGCATAGAACGATCCGTCGGCCCGCTGCTCGGCTGAAATGCCCGAGACACTGCCGACGGTGACATCGTCGACCATGACCGGCGAGTTCTGCGGCAGCGTCGCCACGTCGGGCATCTCGACGGTGATCGAATAAGCGCCACTGCCGTGGCCGGCGGTGCCGGGCATCGCCAGGGAGTTCAACCCGTTGAATTGGCAACCGGCCAGCAGCGCGCTGCCCGCCGCTAACACGCTGCCCCGCAACCAGATCCGGTTCATCCGCCACCGCCCTGGTCGGCCGGCGCCATGGCAGGCGCCTGACCGGGCGGGGGGCCGGGCAGCGGACCGAACGCGTTCGGAGGCCCGGGGCCCGGCGCTGGAGCTGGGCCCGCGCCGGCCGGCGGCGGGCCCGGAGGGGTGCCGGTCTGCGGTGCCGTCGGGACCAGCAGGGCCTGCAGATCCGCCGGGTTCTCGGCGGGCGGCGCCATATGCGCACCCTGAGCCGGTATCCAGGTCAGCTGCGGTATCGGAGTGGCCGCCTTGGCCTGGGTCTCCGGGGTGTCGTAGATGATCTGGCCTTTGTACGCGGTGATCGTGTTGAGCGGGTGGAACATGACCGGCGGGTAATTCACGGCGAGCCGGCGCAACACCGGGCCCAGCCGCTCACGACAGAGCTCGGCGCGCCGGTAGTAGTCGGGCGCTCTCGGTCCGGCGGCGGTCTCGAAGGAGCCACCGCAGATGAACTGAACGGGGTTGGCGAACTCGGGTATCGACAACAAACCGTTCAGGGTGCCCTGCGCCGGGTCGTAGATGTTGTAGAAGTTGGCGATGCCGGGGCCGGCCACATGCAACACCTGCTCGATGTTGTCGCTCTGGTCGCTCAACGTCTGGGCGAAGTCGTTGAGGTTGTTGACCGTATCGATGATCGTCGAGTTGTTCTCGTGCAGGAATCCCCGGATGTCCGAGAGCGCCTGGTTGAGCGTGCCCAGGGTGTTGTCCAGGTGCCGCGAGCTGTCGGCGAGCACCTGCGACACCGACGCGACGTTTCCGGCGAACTGCACGATCTGTTCGTTGCTCGCCGACAGCGCGTCGACCAGCACTTGCAGGTTCTTGACCGTGCCGAAGATGTCGCTGCGCGAATCCCCCAGCCGCCCAGCGACTTGCGAGAGCTCGCGCAGCGCGTTGTGGAACGACTCGCCCTTGCCGTCGAGCGTGTCGGCGGCCTGGTTGATCACGGCGCCCAGCGGGCCCTGCATCGACCCCCCAACCGATCCCGTCGGGCCCAGCTGAACGGCCAGCTGGGTCAGGGCCTCCTTGACCTCGTCCCATTCCACCGGGACCGCGGTGCGGGTCAGATCGATGGTGCCGTCGTCGGGCAGCGCCGCCCCCCCGGTGTACGCCGGGGTGAGTTGAATGAACCGCGCCGACACCAGGTTCGGCGAAATGATGACGGCCCGGGCATCCTTCGGAATCTTCACGTCCTTGGACACCGACATGACGATCTTCACGTCGGACGGACGCGGCTCGATCGTGTCGATCGAACCGACCGGCACCCCGAGGATGCGGACCTGGTCGCCGGGATAGAGACCGACGGCGGACGTGAAGTAGCCGATGACGGTGCGGTTATTGCCTTGCGACGACAGCACGAACACGCCCCCCGCCACCATCGCGACCAGCGCGATGATGGTGGCGTAACGCAGCCCCCTGCTGCCGGCGATCCGCTTCATCATGGCGACTTCGGCCTGATCACCCAGCGTTCCTGGATCAGCCCGCGCAGGTAGTCGGAGAGGCTGGCCGGTAGCTTGCCCGGCTGGTAGAAGAAGTCGAACACCATCGCCACCATCGGCGCGGGCAAAACGCTGAACACGTTCACATTGAACCCGGGCCCTGAGCCGACGACCTCACCCAAAGAGGTGGCGTAGCTGGGCAGCCGCTTGAGCGCCTCGGTGATGTAGTCGCGGCGCTCGTTGAGGTTGGCCAGCACCAGGTTCAGCTTGCTCAGCGCCGGGCCGAACTCTTTGCGGTTGTCGGCCACGAAGCCGGAGATCTGTGTCGAGAGACCGCCGATGCCCGAGATCAACTGACCGATCGCAGCGCGCCGCTCGTCCAGCGCGGCGAACAACTCGTTGCCATCGTCGACCAGCTTGTTGACCTGGTTGGCGCGCTGCGACAACACCGCCGTCACCGACTTCGCGTGCGCCAGCAGGCTTTGCAGCGCCTCGTCACGACGGTTCAGCGTGCGAGACAGCGATGTGACCCCGTCCAACGCGCCGCGCAATTCGGGTGTGGCGTCGTGCAGCGTGTCGGTGAGCACGTTGAGAGCCTGCTCGAACTGCGGCTTGTTCAGGTTGTTGGCGTTGTTGCCCAGATCCTCGAGGGCGCCGGCCAGCGTGTACGGCGTCGTAGTCCGGCTCAGCGGAATGGTGGTCGCCCTGCCGCCGCCGGCTGGGGTCACCGCAATGGAGCGCTCACCCAGGATGGTGTCGGTGCGGATCGAGGCCATCGACTGGTCACCGACGACGACGTGGCGATCGACGTTGAAGGTCACCTTGGCGCTGTCCCCGGCCAAGCCGACGGACGCCACCTTGCCGACCTTGTAGCCCGACACGTAAACGGCGTTGCCGGGGGTGATGCCGCCGGCGTCGGTGAAGTAAGCGTCGTAAATCTTCCCCTGCGGCCAGAACGGCAGGCCCGCGTACCCGAACGCGATGAGCACGACGCAGACCACCAGCACCACACCGAAGACGCCGGTACGCAGCGGATCGCGCTCACGCCTTGGCGTATTCGGCGCCTCTCCGCTATTTGGCACCACTCCTTTATTTGGCAAAGGCGCACCTCCCCTTGCTGGGATCTACCTGGCCACCAAGCGGCAGCAGTATGTCGCTGCCGGCCGGTCCGTTGATCTTGATCGTGACCGAGCAGAAGTAGATGTTGAAGAACGACCCGTAGGAGCCGAGCGCCGACAGCCGCAGGTAGTCCTCGCCCAGTTGCTCGACGTCGTTGTTCACCTCGGCCTTGCGGTCGTCCAGCTCGGTGGCCAGCGGCCGGGTGTTTTCCAGGATGCCCTGCAGCGGTCGGCGCGAATTCTTCAGCAGCTCAGTCAAGTCCGTCGTGGTCGACGCCAGCGGCGGGATGGCCCCCGCGATCGCGTCCTTGTTCTGGGCCAGCCCGGTGATCAATTGCTGCAGCTGGTCGACGCTGGCCGAGAATTGGGCGCTCTTCTGGTCGACGGTGCCCAGCACCGTGTTGAGGTTGGTGATCGCGTCACCGATGAGCTGGTCGCGCTGGCCCAGCGCCGACGAGAAAGCACTGGTGTCGGCCAGCACGTTGGACAACGCCCCACCCTGACCCTGCAACAACTGGATGACCGCGCTGCTGACGGTGTTGACCTTGTCGGCGTCCAGGCCCTTGACCAGCGGCCGCAGCCCGCCCAGCAGCGCATCCAGATCCAGTGCGGGCTGGGTGTGCTGGGAGTTGATCGTGCCGCCCGCCGGCAGCTTACGCAGCTCCCCCGGACCCGACGTGATCTCCAAATAGCGGTCGCCGACCAGGTTTTCGTATCGGATCACCGCGCGCGTGGACGAGTACAGCGTGTAGCGCCGATCCACTCCGAACTTCACGTCGATCGTGTTGTCCGGGTTGAGCTTCACGCCCGACACCGCACCGACCGGCACTCCGGCGATGCGAACCTTCTGGCCGGCCTTCAACTTCGACACGTCGGTAAACGTTGCGTGGTAACTACTTTCGGCCCCGAACCGGAAGTCCCCGAACACCACCACCAGCGCCGCACTCACCAGCAGCATGGCCACCGCGAAGATGCTCACCTTGATCAGCATCGACCGGTGCGACGGTATCCCCGCGGCCGCCATCAGAAGTCGTCCCGTTCCGCGAAGGCGCCGTGGAAGAGGAACTGCAGCGTCGAGGGCGCGTCGAACTGCAGCTCGGTGAATGGCTCGTACGGGATGTTGGCGTTATCGGTGACCAGGAAGGGCGCTCGGTAGAACGAGCCGCCGGTCTGCTTGGTCGGGATGTCGGGCAATCCGCGGCAGTTCGGGCCTCCGGACGCGTTGACGATCGGCAGGGACTCCGGATACGTGTACGAGGGCGCGCCCAGGACGAAACTCGACGACGTGAACAGGCCCGCCTTGCGGACACCGATCAGCGGGGCGAACTCTTTGATGCCGCGGTCGACACCGGCGAAAAAGCAGCCGAATTCAGGCGAGTAGTCGTGGGCCACCTTGATCGGGGCGCGCAGCCTGTTGATGGCGTCGATGAAGTTCTGTTCGGCGGGTTCCAACGTGTCGTAGGCGTTGTTGGCGAGGCCGATGGTCGCCAGCAGCGTGTCGTTGAGGTTCTTCTGTTGGTCGACGACCGTCCTGTTGATCGTCGGCAAGTTGTCGAAGACGGTGTTCAGGTCTGGGGCGGCGTCGGCGTAGGTGTTGGTGACGATCCCGGTCTTGCGGAAGTCCTCCTGCAGCGCGGGCAGCTTCGGGTTCGCCTGGCGCGCCAGCGTATTGAGTCCCGCCAACAGCGAGCCGAAGTCGTCGCCGTGGCCACGCAGGCCTTCGGAGAGGGCACTCAGCGTCCCGTTCAATTCGACCGGGTCGATCTTGTGCAGCAGGTCGATGAGCGACTGGAACAAAGTATTGACCTCGAGCGCCACCGCCGAGGCCTCCACATGCGCATCCGGGCGCATCGACGTCGGCGAAGGCGCCTGGGGCGGAAGGAATTCCACCGACTTGGCGCCGAAAATTGTGTTGCCCGCGATGCGCACCGTCGCGTTGGAGGGGACGAAGTGCATCTGGTCGCTTTTGATGGCCAGCGTGAGCCGCGCCTGGTCCTCGGAGTAGTCGATGCGGGTGACCTTGCCGATCTGGATGCCGCGGTACTTGACCTTGGCGCCCTTGTCCATCACCAGCCCCGCCCGCGGCGCCGCTACGGTGACGGTGTCGGTCGAGGCGAAAGCCGCTGTGTACGACAGGTAAGTCACGGCGGCGAAGGCTACGATCAAGCTGGCCAGCAGCGCCGCTGCCAGCCGAACAGATGTGCGTGATCCGCCGTCCGCCATGTCGCTTTGGGGCCTCCTTTACCCGGAGAGGTTGAAGTTGCCGGACGCGCCGTACACGGCCAGCGAGATGAACAAAGTAATGACGACCACGACGATCAGCGAGGTCCGCACGGCCTGGCCCACCGCGATACCGACCCCGACCGGGCCGCCGCTGGCGTTGTAGCCGTAATAGGTATGGACCAGCATGACCCCGATGGCCATCACAATGGCCTGCAGAAACGACCACAACAGGTCCGAGGGTATGAGGAAGGTGTTGAAGTAGTGGTCGTACAGGCCCTTTGACTGCCCGTTGATATACACCGTGGTGAACCGCGCGGCGAAGAACGCGGCGAGCACCGACAGCGAATACAGCGGAATGATCGCGATCAGGCCGGCGACCAGCCGGGTGGACACCAGATAGGACACCGAGTGCACCGCCATGGATTCGACAGCGTCGATCTCCTCGGACACCCGCATGGCGCCCAGTTGGGCGGTGGCGCCGGCGCCGATCGTGGCCGCCAGCGCGATACCGGCGATCACCGGCGCGACGACGCGGACGTTGAGGAACGCCGACAGGAACCCGGTCAGCGCCTCGATCCCGATGTTGCCCAGCGACGCGTAGCCCTGCACGGCGATGACCCCGCCGGAGGCCAGCGTCAGGAAGGCCGCCACGCCGACCGTGCCGCCGATCATGACGAGCGCCCCCGCGCCCAGCGTCATTTCGGCAATGTTGCGGATCGTCTCTTTCCTGTACCGGGTGATCGCGTTGGGAACCCAGCGAATGGTTTGCCCGAAGAACAGCGCTTGCTCGCCGAAGTCGTCAACCGGCCCCTGCAGCCTCGACAGGATATTGCGGATCCGGTAGGTGAGGTCGTAGCTCATCGGATGCTCACTCGCCTCATCACTTGGCCGTAATCTTCACGCCGACGGCGGTCATCACCACGTTGATGACGAACAGGCAAATGAATGCATAGACGACGGTTTCGTTCACCGCGTTGCCGACGCCCTTGGGGCCGCCCTTGACGGTCAGGCCGCGATAGCACCCGACCAGCCCGGCCATCACGCCGAACAGCAGCGCTTTGACTTCGGCCAGAACCAGCTCGCGCAGCCCGGTGAGCACGGTCAACCCGTTGATGAAGGCACCGGGGTTGACTCCCTGGAGGAAGACGGAAAACGCGTAACCACCGGATAGGCCGATGGCGCACACCAGGCCGTTGAGCAGCAGTGCGACCACGGTGGACGCCAAAACCCGTGGCACCACGAGCCTTTGGATCGGGTCGATGCCCAGCACCCGCATCGCGTCGATTTCTTCGCGGATGGTGCGTGCGCCCAGATCTGCGCAGATCGCCGTGGCGCCGGCGCCGGCGACGACCAGCACCGTCACCACCGGGCCCAGCTGGGTGATGGTGCCGAATGCCGTCCCGGCGCCTGACAAGTCGGCCGCGCCGATTTCGCGCAACAGGATGTTGAGGGTGAACGCGACCAGGACGGTGAACGGGATGGACACCAGCAGCGTCGGAACCAGCGAAACGCGCGCGATCATCCACGTCTGTTCGAGAAACTCACCGAGTTGGAACGGCCGGCGGAAAGTGGCACGGCCGGTCTCGATCATCATCTCGAAGAACCCGCCCACAGCGCGGGCGGGAACCGTAAGTTGTTGTATCAACTTGGCCACCCCCCTCTGCTGCTCGCGGCGAAGCCTGTGTATCGCCTTTACGTTGTCTTCGGTCGCATGCGGCTCGGTGTAAACCGGATCATATTAACCCAGAAGAAGTGCACGCTGTCAATGAACAGCATTTCCGCATCCGAACCGTTAATTAGTCCAGGTCAGAGGTAATACTGCTGACTCAATCTGACACATGTTCTACTTGCCAATTCCCCCCCGTAAAGTGCCCTTACACGGTCATTGCTCCATCAGGTTGACCGCGGAAAAGTTCCGCTCCGGATCGCGTCCAGCAAAGTATTCCTGGAGTGCGCTACTGAGCCGGCCGGGCTCCCACGCCGGCCCGTCGGCGTTGAATCTGTGCTCCGCCGTAGGTGCGGAGACCAGCGTCACCTGCGGTCCGTAAACAATGAACACCTGCCCGTTGACTTCCGCGGCAGCCGGCGATGACAAGAACTTGACCAGATTCACCACGTGCTCGGGCGAGAGGGGGTCGATGCCGCCCTGCTCGATCTCCGGGGCCTCGCCGAAGACGTCGGCCGTCATCGCGGTGCGGGCCCGCGGACAGATCGCGTTCGCGCACACCCCGTAGCGGCCCAGCGCCCGAGCGGCCGTGAGCGTGAGCGAGATGATGCCCGCTTTGGCAGCGCCGTAGTTGGCCTGGCCCACCGGCCCCACCAGGCCGGCCTCCGACGCGGTGTTGACGATCCGGCCGAAAACCTGCCCACCCGCGTCCTTGGCCTTGGCGCGCCAGTAGGTGGCCGCGTTGCGGGTCAGCAGGAAGTGGCCGCGCAAATGCACGGCAATGACGAGGTCCCATTCCTCGTCGGACATGTTGAACAGCATCCGGTCGCGGGTGATCCCGGCGTTGTTCACGACGATGTCCAGGCCGCCCAGCCCGTCGGCGGTGGCAACCAGTTCGTCGGCGGTCGCGCGTTGGCTAATGTCGCCGGCCACCGCGACAGCCTTGGCGCCCGCCGAGTTGATCCCGTCGATGACGTCGGAGGCGTCCAGCGCGGCGGCGATGTCGTTGACGACGACGGTGGCCCCGAGCCGGGCCAGGCCGAGGGCCTCGGCCCGTCCCAGTCCCGCGGCCGCACCGGTCACCACCGCGACCTTCCCGGATAGATCGGTCGCGTTTGTGCTGCTAGTCAATTTATGAATACCTCTAGTCTGTGGTTAGTCTTGACGCAGCAGCGCGGCGCGCGGGCACTCGGCGATCGCCTGCTCGGCCAGCTGTTCCCGGTCGGACGGAATCGGATCGATCTTCACGACGGCGTAGTCCTCATCGTCCAGGTCGAACAGGTCGGGCGCGATTCCCAAGCACACTGCGTTCCCTTCACACCGGTCACGATCCACGATCACCCGCACGGCACCCTCCTTGAACCTGGCCTTAAACCTGGGCACACGCCCCATCGGTTGGTAGGTCCACCATAGGGCCCCGCTGCGCCAGGCGAAACGGTCGCTGGATTCCCAGACTAGAACGTGTTACAACCGGGGAGACGAACGGGTAGCCGTTGGTTGAGCTGCGGCGCGTGACGTGGCATTTGATCGAAACCGACGCCTAACGACAAGGACGGCTTGGAATGCGCATCAGTTACACCCCTGAACAGGAGGAGCTGCGTCGCGAGCTGCGGTCGTACTTCACCACGCTTATGACCCCGGAACGTCGCGAGGCGCTCACCTCGACGCAGGGGGAGGTCGGGAGCGGCACTGCGTATCGCGACACCGTTGCGCAGATGGGCAAGGACGGGTGGCTGACCCTGAACTGGCCCAAGGAGTACGGCGGCCAGGACCGCTCCCCGATGGACTCTCTGATCTTCACCGACGAGGCCGCGATCGCCGGCGTGCCGGTACCGTTCCTGACGATCAACAGCGTGGCGCCGACCATGATGGCGTTCGGCACCGACGAGCAGAAGAAATTCTTCCTGCCCAAGATCGCTGCCGGCGAGCTGCACTTTTCCATCGGCTACTCCGAGCCGGGCGCCGGCACCGACCTGGCTGCCCTGCGCACCACTGCCGTGCGCGACGGCGACGACTACGTGATCAATGGACAGAAGATGTGGACCAGCCTGATCGCGTATGCGGATTGGGTGTGGCTGGCGGTGCGCACCAACCCGGAGGCCAAGAAGCACCGCGGCATTTCGATGATCGCGGTGCCGACGACGGCCGAGGGCTTCTCCTGGACGCCGGTGCACACCATGGCCGGCGTGGACACCAGCGCCACCTATTACTCCGACGTGCGAGTCCCCGTGACCAACCTGATCGGTGAGGAGAACGGCGGCTGGAAGCTGGTGACCAACCAGCTCAACCACGAGCGGGTCGCCCTGGTGTCGCCGCAACCGATCTTCCTGGCCCTGCGCGAGGTTCGCGAGTGGGCGCAGAACACCAAGGACTCCGGCGGGGCCCGGCTGATCGACTCGGAGTGGGTGCAGCTGAACCTGGCCCGGGTGCACGCCAAGGCCGAGGTTCTCAAACTCATCAACTGGGAGCTGGCGTCGGCGAAGGGGGACTCCCTGGGGCCGGCGGATGCGTCGGCGGCCAAGGTGTTCGGCACCGAGCTGGCCACCGAGGCCTACCGGCTGCTGATGGAGGTGCTGGGTACCGCGGCGACGGTGCGGCAGGATTCGCCGGGCGCGTTGCTGCGCGGCCGGGTCGAGCGGATGCACCGGGCCTGCCTGATCCTGACCTTCGGCGGCGGCACCAACGAGGTGCAGCGCGACATCATCGGGATGGTCGCGCTGGGACTGCCCCGAGCCAACCGCTGAGCTTCTATATATAAGGACGAGAATTCATGGACTTCACGACAACAGAAGCCGCACACGACCTCGGCGGTTTGGTCGACACCATCGTGGACGCGGTGTGCACGCCGCAGCACCAACGCGAGCTGGACGGGCTCGAGCAACGATTCGACCGCTCGCTGTGGGGCAAGCTCGTCGAGGCCGACATCCTGACCAGCGCTTCGCCGTCGTCATTGGGCGGCGACGGCTTCGGCGTGCTCGAGCAGGTGGCCGTTCTGGTGGCGCTGGGCCACCAGCTGGCCGCGGTGCCCTACCTGGAGTCGGTGGTGCTGGGCGCCGGGGGGCTGGCCCGGTTCGGCTCCGAGGAACTGCAGGAGGGCTGGGGCGTGCCGGCGGTGCGGGGCGAGAAGATCCTCACCGTCGCGCTCGACGGCGAGATGGGTGAGGGGCCGGTGCAGGCCGTTAGCGCCGGTGCGGGCCACCGGCTGACCGGGACGCGCACGCAGGTCGGCTTCGGACCCGTCGCCGACGCCTTCCTGGTTCCGGCCGAAACCGATTCCGGCGCAGCCGTTTTCCTGGTGACCGCCGACGATCCGGGGGTCACGGTGACGGCGCTGAAGACCACCGGCCTGGGCAGCGTGGGGCACCTGAGGCTGGATGGGACGCAGGTGGACGGCGGGCGAATTGTGGGCGACGGTGTTGTGGCGGTTTGGCTCGAGACGCTGAGCACATTGGGGCGCAGCGCATTCCAGCTCGGGGTCCTCGAGCGGGGATTGCACATGACGGCCGAATACGCGCGCACCCGTGAGCAGTTCGACCGCCCGATCGGCAGCTTCCAGGCGGTGGGACAGCGGCTGGCCGACGGTTACATCGACGTCAAGGGGTTGCGGCTGACGCTGACCCAGGCGGCCTGGCGCGTGTCCGAGGACGTCCCCGCCGAGATCGACGTGGCCAGCGCGGCGTTCTGGGCCGCCGATGCCGGGCACCGGGTGGCGCACACCATCGTGCACGTGCACGGGGGCGTCGGCGTCGACACCGATCACCCGGTGCACCGTTACTTCCTGGCCGCCAAGGAAATCGAGTTCGCACTGCACGGCGCCACCGGGCAGCTGCGCCGGATCGGCCGTGAACTGGCGGAGACCCCCGCCTGAGCGTGCGAGCGATTAGCGGGGAGCGGGTTAAGTGGGATTCGTGATTCCTGCCGACCCGACCGTCACCAAACTGCTGGTCCCGTTGGCCGAAATCGACGACCGGGGCGTCTCTTTCGAAGACTCGTTTGTCAGCTGGCGCGATCATGTCCGGCACGGTGCCGCGATTGCGTCGGCGCTGGGTGAGCGCCTCGACCCGGCCAAGCCGCCGCACGTCGGCGTGCTGCTGGAGAACACCCCGTTCTTCTCGGCAATGCTGGTGGCGGCGGGGATGTCCGGCATCGTGCCGGTGGGGCTCAACCCGGTGCGCCGCGGTGAGGCGCTGGCCCGGGACATCGCGCACGCCGACTGCCAAGTGGTGCTTGCCGATTCTAAATCGGCCGCGCCGCTGGGCGATATCGAGCATGTCAACGTCGACTCCGCCGCGTGGGCTTCCGAGGTAGACGCGCATCACGACGCGGAGCTCCGCTTTCAGTCCGCGTCGGCCGCGGACCTCTTCATGCTGATCTTCACCTCGGGCACCAGCGGGGAGCCCAAGGCGGTGAAGTGCAGCCACGGCAAGGTCGCCATCGCCGGCGTGACGATGACGCAGCGCTTCGACCTCGGGCGCGACGACGTCTGCTACGTGTCGATGCCGTTGTTTCACTCCAACGCCGTGCTGGTCGGCTGGGCGGTGGCCGCGGCGTGCCAGGGCTCGATGGCGTTGCGGCGCAAGTTCTCTGCCTCGAACTTTCTGGTCGACGTCCGCCGCTATGGCGCCACCTACGCCAACTACGTGGGCAAGCCGTTGTCGTATGTGCTCGCCACACCCGAGCGGCCCGACGATGCGGACAACCCGCTGCGGGCGGTATACGGCAACGAGGGCGTGCCCGGCGACATCGATCGCTTCGGCCGCAGGTTCGGGTGCGTCGTACAAGACGGGTTCGGCTCGACCGAGGGCGGGGTGGCGATCGCCCGCACCCCCGACACCCCACCGGAGGCGTTGGGCCGGCTGCCGGAGGGCATTGAGATCGTCGACCCCGACACCGGCGAGCCGTGCCCGGCCGGGGTGGTCGGCGAGATCGTGAACACCGCCGGGCCGGGCCGTTTCGAGGGTTATTACAACGACGAGGCCGCCGAGGCCGAGCGGATGGCCGGTGGCATCTACCACAGTGGCGACCTCGCCTATCGTGACGAAGGCGGCTACGCGTACTTCGCTGGGCGGCTTGGTGATTGGATGAGAGTGGACGGCGAGAACCTTGGTGCGGCGCCGATCGAGCGGGTGCTGCTGCGCTATCCCGACGCCACGGAGGTGGCGGTGTACGCGGTGCCCGACCCCGTCGTCGGCGATCAGGTGATGGCCGCGTTGGTCATGGCGGCGGGCGTCGAGTTCGACCCGGACAAGTTCCGGGCCTTCTTGGCCGAACAGCCCGACCTGGGACCCAAGCAGTGGCCGTCGTACGTCCGCGTCAGCGCGGAGCTGCCACGGACGGTGACCTTCAAGGTGCTCAAACGGCAGTTGTCGGCCCAGGGTGTCGACTGCGGTGACCCGGTGTGGCCGATTCGCCGGTAGAGGCGAGCTTCGAGGAGCTTGCCGCCACCGTCCCCGCGATCATCGGCATCGCGACCGCTCGTCCGGGTGATGCCGAGGTGTACTCGCTGGGCCGTTGGTCGTCCGGCGTGGCATGGTCAACCATCAAGGTGCCGTTGGCGATTGCGGCCCTGCATCGCGATCCGGCGCGCGCGCAGGACCTGGTCGTCAAGGCCATCACCGAATCCGACAACCATGCGTCCGAGCAATTGTGGTCGCAGCTGGGTGAGCCGGCGGATGCGGCCCGGCAGGTGCAGGACGTCGTGGAGGAATGCGGCGACACGGCCACCGTGGTCGAATCGCAACGAATTCGCCCCGGTTTCACCACGTTCGGTCAAACGCAATGGCCCCTTGATCGGCAGGCCCGGTTCGCCGCGCAGCTGCCGGGCATCGCCGGGGCGGCCACCGTCATCGACCTGATGCGCCGCCTCACCCGCGGCCAGCGGTGGGGCCTGGCCGCCCAAGGCGTTGCCGCCAAGGGCGGTTGGGGTCCGGGTGTGCGCGACGACTACTTGGTCCGCCAGTTCGGCGTGGTGCCAACGGAGTCCGGCCACCTGGGTGTGGCACTAGCGGCCGAGGCGCGCGCGTTCGAGGCCGGCGTCGAGGTCCTTAACACGATGACGGACTGGCTCGTCGGCCATCTCCCGGCGCTAACCCAGCAGTGACGGCACCACCGCATCGATCAGGTGCGGCCCAGGTTCGGCGAAGGCGGCGCGCAGGGCGTCGGCGAATTCCTCGGCGGTGCTGACGCGACGCGCCGGAACTCCCATGCCCTCGGAAACCTTGACGAAATCCATTGTGGGGCGGGATAAGTCGAGTAGATCGAGCGCCTTGGGCCCGGGGGCGGACCCGGCCCCGACGCGTTGCAGTTCCACCCGCAGGATGTCGTAGGCGCTGTTGTCGTAGAGCACGGTCGTCACATTCAGGTTCTCCCGTGCCTGGGTCCACAACCCCGAAATCGTGTACATCGCCGACCCGTCGGATTCCAGGCACAGCACCGGGCGATCGGGGGCGGCCACCGCGGCACCCACCGCGGCGGGGATGCCGTACCCGATCGCGCCGCCGGTCAGCGTCAGCCAATCATGGGCCGGAGCGCCGGCGGTGGCCTGCGGCAGCAGCAGACCGGACGTGTTCGACTCGTCGACGACGATGGCCCGCTCGGGCAGCAGCGCCCCGATCACCTCGGCCGCCGACGCCGACGTCAGGGCACCCGTCGGCAACTGCGGACGCGAGGCCTGCGCCAGCGGCGCGACGGTGTCGGGCGCCACCTGCTCGGCCAGCGCGGCAAGCGCCTCGGCCGCCCCGCTGTGCTCGGCGAGGAGGTGCACGTCGCAGCCGGCCGGCACCAGGTCGCTCGGCATGCCCGGGTAGGCGAAGAAGGACACCGGCGACTTTGCGCCCGCCAGCACCAGATGCTTGGCGCCGTTGAGCTGGGCGGTGGCCGCCTCGGCGAAATAGGCCAGCCGCTCCACGGCGGGGACGCCCGCGCCGCGCTCCAGCCGGGTCGGAAACGTCTCGCACAACAACCGGGCCCCGGTCGCCTGGGCGATGCGCGCGGCGGCGGCCAGCCCGGGCCCACGGGTGGCGTCGCCGCCGATCATGAGCACCGCGGGCTCCCCCGAGCGCAGCACGTCGAGCGCCTCGGACGCCAGGGCGGGATTGGGTCGCGGCGGCCGGGCGGGCGGTGTTCGCGCGGGTTGCGCGCCGTCGGACCAGGACACGTCGGCGGGCAGGATCAGGGTCGAGATGCGCGAGCCGGATCGGCTGGCGGCGATCGCCTCGGCGGTATCGGACGCGACGTCGGCGCTCTTCTCGGTGCGGCGCGTCCATGCCGAAACGGTGCCCGCCAGCGCGTCGATATCGGATTCCAGTGGGGCGTCATACTTTTTGTGATAGGTGGCGTGGTCACCGACCACCACCACCATCGGCACCCGGGCGCGGCGGGCGTTGTGCAGGTTGGCAAGGCCGTTGCCCAATCCCGGGCCAAGGTGCAGCAGCACCGCGGCCGGCCGGTCGGCGATGCGCGCATAGCCGTCGGCCGCGCCGGTGGCCACACCCTCGAAAAGGGCCAGCACGCCACGCATTCGGGGAACGGTGTCCAGTGCGGCCACGAAGTGCATCTCCGAGGTGCCCGGGTTGGCGAAGCACACGTCGACGCCACCGTCGACCAGGGTGTTGATCAGGGCCTGAGCGCCGTTCACCTGTCTGCCTCCAGTCCGAATACACGTTCGGCATTGCCGCGCAAGAAGTCTCGGCGGGCCTCATCGCCGAGCCCGAGTTCGTCCAATCCGGCCAGAGCGTGCGTGTGGGTCATCATCGGGTAGTTGGTGCCGAATAGGACTTTGCGTTGCCCGGTACCGGTTTTCATGAAGCGGACCAGCTCTTGCGGTAGCCGCTTGATCGTGTAGGCCGAGGTATCGACGTAGACGTTCTCGTGCTTGCGGGCGACGGCGACCATCTCCTCGGTCCACGGATAGCCGACGTGGCCGCAGACGATGACGAGCTCGGGAAAGTCGAGGGCCACCTGGTCGATGTAGGGAATCGGGCGCCCGGTCTCCGACGGTCGCAGCGGGCCGGTGTGACCGACCTGGGTGCAGAACGGAACCCCGGACTCCACGCATTCGGCGAACAGCGGATAGTAGCGGCGATCGGTGGGCGGCGCGTCCCATAGCCAGGGCACCACCCGCAGACCCACGAATCCTTCCCTCACCCGGCGCCGCAGCTCGCGGACCGCCGCCATCGGGCGGTCGAGGTCGGCCGTGGCCAGACCGGCGAACCGGGTTGGGTGTGACCGGACCCATTCCGCGACCTCGTCGTTGGAGACCAAGTCCTGGCCGGCCGGGCCGCGCCACGCGCTCAGCAGGCCGAAGCCGACGCCGGCGGCGTCCATCGCCGCGAGGGTTGCCTCGATCGGAATGTCGGTGTCGGGGATCGACGCCCCGGTCCAGCGCCGCAGCGAGGCCAACATGTCGCTGCGCAGAAACCGTTGCGTCGGGTGTTGCATCCAGACATCGATCGTCATCGCGCTTCGACTGTAGACGTCGGCCCGCTGGCGGCCGATGGGCGGGCCCGGGTGGTGCTTGACGACGTCGTCACGCCGCTAGGCGCGCGTCAGGTTGTCACGTGGCTCGCATGCACGTCGTCGGCGGGCCGCGCCTCGGTTTGTTCCTTGGCCCAGCGGTAATCGGGTTTGCCTGCGGGCGAACGTTTTAGCTCGTCGACCAGCCAAAGGCTGCGTGGCACTTTGTATCCCGCGATCTCGGAGCGCACAAAACTGTCCAGCTCCGCCAGCGACGGCCGGCAGCCCGGCCGGGCCTGCACGACCGCGGCCACGTGCTGCCCATAACGCGGGTCCGGCACACCGACCACCAGGGCGTCGAAGACGTCGGGGTGGCCCTTCAAGGCCGCCTCCACCTCCTCGGGATAGATCTTTTCGCCGCCGCTGTTGATCGACACCGAGCCACGGCCCAGCATCGTGACAGAGCCGTCCTGCTCGACCAGCGCCCAGTCCCCCGGGATCGCGTAGCGAACGCCGTTGATAATCCTGAACGTTTCGGCCGTCTTCTTCTCGTCCTTGTAGTAGCCGACCGGGATGTTGCCCTTCTTGGCGATGAATCCGCGCACACCGGACCCGGGCGTCACCTCGTTGCCGTCCTCGTCGAGCACTACGGTGCGGTGGTCGATGGTCACGCGGGGGCCACCGCTGTGCGGCGCACCCGCGGCGACAATGCTGGTGCCGCCAAACCCGGTCTCGGAGGAGCCAATTGAGTCGGTGATGACCCGGTTTGGCAGCAGCTCCAGCAGTTTCTCCTTGATACTCGGCGAGAACAGCGCGGCGGTGCTGGCGAGCAGGAACAACGACGACAGGTCGTAATCGTTGTCCTGCTGCAGCGCGTCGAGCAGCGGCCGCGCCATGGCGTCGCCGGTGAAGAAGAGCAGGTTCACCTTGTGGTCATGTATCGTGCGCCACACCTCTTCGGCGTTGAATTCCGGTGTCAGCACGGTCGTTTGGCCGGAGAAGATCGACATCCAGGTCGCGGATTGGGTGGCGCCGTGGATCATTGGGGGAATCGGATAGCGGATCATCGGCGGGTTGGCGGCGGCGGCCTTGGCCAAGTCGTATTCGTCCTTGACGAATTCGCCCGTGGCGAAGTCGGTTCCACCGAACAGCACCCGGTAGATGTCCTCGTGGCGCCACATCACTCCCTTGGGAAAGCCGGTGGTGCCGCCGGTGTACAAGATATAAATGTCGTCGGCACTCCGCTCACCTAGAAGCTCTCCGAAGTCGCGCTCGGGTGAGCCCTGCGCGATCGCCGAGTAGAAGTCGACGCCGCCGTAGCGCTGGTAGGCGTCGTCTGCAACATCCGAGCCGTCCTCGACGACGAGGATCGTCTTGACGTTCGGGGTGTCCGGCAGCACGTTGGCGACCCGGTCGCAGTACTGGCGCTCGTGAACCAGCGCAACCATGTCGGAGTTGTCGAACAGGTAGCGAAGCTCGCCCTCGACGTAGCGGTAGTTGACATTGACGAGGATGGCGCCGGCCTTGACGATGCCGAGCATCGCGATGACGATCTCGATGCGGTTGCGGCAATACAGGCCGACCTTGTCGTCCTTCTTGACCCCCTGATCGATCAGGTAGTGCGCGAGTCGGTTGGCCTTCTCCTCCAGTTGGGCGTAGGTCAGCTTCTGGTCGCCGGAGATCAGGGCTACACGGTCGGGCACAGCGTCGATGGCGTGCTCGGCAAGGTCGGCAATATTCAGGGCCACGGCCACCAAATTAGAACGTGTTACATTTCTTGACAAGCTCACCCCCAACGTCGACCGAAAGGCGGTAGCCGTGGCTGAAGGTTCAGCAAACGAACAAGCGGGGCCCGACGCGCTCGTCGAGCAGCGCGGGCACACCCTGATCGTCACGTTGAACCGGCCGCACGCACGCAACGCGCTGAGCACCGAAATGATGGAAATCATGGTGCAGGCCTGGGATCGCGTCGACAACGACCCGGACATCCGGTGCTGCATCCTGACGGGGGCCGGTGGCTACTTCTGTGCCGGCATGGATCTCAAGACAGCAACCAAGAAACCGCCGGGCGACTCGTTCAAGGACGGCAGCTACGACCCGTCGCGCATCGACGCGTTGCTGAAGGGGCGTCGGCTGACCAAACCGCTCATCGCGGCCGTCGAAGGACCCGCGATCGCCGGCGGCACCGAAATCCTGCAGGGCACCGACATCCGGGTCGCCGGTCAAAGCGCCAAATTCGGCATCTCCGAAGCCAAGTGGAGCCTGTACCCGATGGGCGGTTCAGCGGTGCGGCTGGTGCGGCAGATCCCCTACACGGTCGCCTGCGACCTGTTGCTGACCGGACGCCACATCACCGCCGCCGAGGCCAAGGAGATGGGCCTGATCGGACATATCGTCCCCGACGGGCAGGCGCTGACCAAGGCGCTGGAGATCGCCGAGATCATCGAGAACAACGGCCCACTCGCCGTGCAGGCGATCCTGCGGGCGATCCGGGAGACCGAGGGATTGAACGAGAACGACGCGTTCAAGATCGACACCCAGATCGGCATCAAGGTGTTCCTGTCCGACGACGCCAAGGAAGGCCCGAAGGCGTTCGCCGAGAAGCGCAAGCCCAACTTCCAGAACCGCTAGCGCCTGGTAGCGCGAGCAGACGCAAAAGCCCCCTTTTCGGCACGAAAACGGGGGCTTTTGCGTCTGCTCGCGGAGGAATGCTCGCGGAGGAAGCCCCTCAGCCCAGCGGCGGGCTTGGCGTGAACGCCACCGGCATTTTCTCGAGGCCGGACACGAAGTTCGCCGGCCGCAGCGGCAGCGCGGCATCCGACGCCAGGCGCAGGTCCGGAAGGCGCTGCAGCAGCCTCGTCTGCATGATCGACAGCTCCAGCCGGGCGAGCTGGTTGCCCAGGCAGAAGTGCGTCCCGAAGCCGAACGCGAGGTGGTTGTTCGGGTAGCGCTCGATGTCGAAGCTCTCCGGATCCTCGAAGACCGTCTCGTCGAAGTTCGCCGACTCGAACAGCAGGATCATCTTCTCGCCCTGGCGCAGCGCAGTGCCGTGGAACTCGGTGTCGGCGGTCATGGTGCGGGCCATGTTTTTCACCGGCGCCGTCCAGCGAAGCATCTCTTCGATCGCGTTGGGCAGCAAGCCCAAATCGTTGACCAGACGCCAGTGCTGATCGGGATGCAGCAGCAGCTGCCTGGTTCCGCCGGACAGCGTGTGACGTGTCGTCTCGTCGCCGCCGATCAGCAGCAGCAGAACCTCGGTGACGATCTGATGGTCCTCCAGGCGCGAGCCTTCAACCTCGGCATGAACCAGGACGCTGACCAGATCGTCGGTCGGCTCCTCCTTGCGCTCCGCGATCATTCCCATCATGTATTCGCTGTAGGCCGCGAAGGCATCCATGGTGACCTGGATATCCTCTTGCGCCGCAGTGCTGCTCAATGCGCCGACCAGATCGTCGGACCACTTGAGGAACATCTTGCGTTCCTCCGGCCGCACACCGAGCATGTCCCCGATGACCGCCATCGGCAGCGGCGCGGCGAGGTCCCAGACGAAGTCGCACTCGCCGCGTTCGCACACCGCGTCGATCAGTGTGTCACACAGTGAAAGGATCTTTGACTCCTGGTCTTTCACGCGCTTGCGGGTGAAACCGGAGTTGACGAGCTTGCGGCGCAACAGATGCTGTGGATCGTCCATCTCGATCATCATCTCGACGCCGTCTTGGTCGGGTCGGATGCCGCCGGCATTGGAGAACAACTCGGGGTTGCGCTCGGCCTCGATGACGGCCTGATACGTCGATGCGGCGGCCAGCCCGTTGCGGTCCCGAAAGACCGGTTCGTTCTCCCGCATCCAGCGGTAGATGGCCCGGGAGTCACCCGCGTAAAACGTGCCGTCCGTCAGATCGACGTCTGGTCGTGTCGTTGAAGCCACTGTCATGAGATCTCCTGAGCATCGCCGAACGTCATCTGTACATTCTCAACCGAGCTGGACAGCATCGCGCGCTTCGGAAGGCCCAGCGACGCCAGCTCTTTCGCGTAGGGGTGATCGCCCAGCCGGACGCGCACCCCGCCGAATCGGGTCCGCACGCCGTCGAGCGTGTGCTCGAAGCCGGTCTCACGGGTGACGCCGTCCCGGTGCGAGTAGCTGCGCTGCGTCTGCGTGCGCGGAGTCAGCCGGAAAGGCAGGCCGGGACGGAATTCCATGCCGACCACCAGTTGCCCGTCAACGCTGCAGTCGAACCCGAACTGACGGCCCTCGCGAATGGTGAAGTCCGCCATGACTTTCGGGTATCCCCAAATCTTGGTTCCGGCTTCCAACGTGAACTCCTGGTCGACGGGCATGTGGTGAGTGAAGGCGCCGGCCGACTTCAGGGCGCGGGGCCCGCTCGCCGCCGACCCGGGTGGGTTGACCATCACGCTGGTGCCGAATTCGTAGTACTGGCCCAGGTCGCCGTCGATGTAATGCATGAACGTCAGGACCACGATCGCGCGCCCGGGCAAGTAGCGGCAGACCTGCAGGCCGCTGTAGTCGATCAGGCGCTGCGCGGCGTCGGCGTCCACCGAGAACATCGCCATGTGCTGATTTGCCTTGCGGATCTTCACCGGCATCGTGAGTACCGTGCCCGCGATGGTGTGTTGCGAGGCTGTCATCGGGCCAATCTAGAACGCGTTCTACTCCCCTGGCAAGGAATGCCTAAATCAGCGTGGCAAGCTCGCTGATCTGCTCGATATTGCGCCCCGAAACCACCATCATCGTGACGCCCGCGGCCCCCCAGACCTCAACCTGCTTACGCACGTAGTCGATGTCGCCGACGATCGCGGCGTCGTCCACGAGCTCGTCGGGGATGACCGTCGCGGCCTTGTCCTTCTGGTTGCTGCGGAAGAGCTTCGTCACGTCGTCGACGACCTCGGCGTAGCCCATCCGGCGGTAGACGTCGGCGTGGAAGTTGGTGTCTTCGGCGCCCATGCCGCCCATGTAGAGGGCCAGGTAGGGCTTCATCGCCGCGAAGGCGGCGCTGCGGTCGTCGGTGATGACGATGTTGGCGGTCGCGCAGATCTCGAAGTCCTCGCGGCTGCGACGGGCGCCGGGCCGGGCGAAGCCTTCGTCGAGCCATTCGTTGTACATGTCGGCCAGTCGCGGGGTGTAGAAGATCGGCAGCCAGCCGTCGCAGATCTCGGCGGCCAGCGCCACGTTCTTGGGGCCTTCGGCGCCCAGCATGATCGGGATGTCGGCCCGCAGCGGATGGGTGATGGGCTTGAGCGCCTTGCCCAGTCCCGTGACCGGACGTCCGGCTACCTCCGTCAATGGCAGCGGATAGTGCGGCCCGGAACTGGTCACCGGCTTTTCCCGGACCCACACCTGCCGAAGGATGTCGACGTATTCACGGGTGCGCGCGAGCGGCTTGGGAAACGACTGGCCGTACCAGCCCTCCACCACCTGCGGGCCGGACACGCCCAGCCCCAGGATGTGCCGGCCCCCGGAGAGGTGGTCAAGCGTCAGGGCGGCCATCGCGCAGGCCGTCGGGGTCCGCGCGGACAGCTGGATCACCGACGTGCCCAGCCGCACCCGCGTCGTCGAGGACCCGTACCAGGCCAGCGGGGTGTAGGCGTCGGATCCCCACGCCTCGGCGGTGAAGACGGCGTCGAATCCGGCCGCCTCGGCCGCGGCGACGAGCTGCCCGGGGTTCTCCGGTGGTTGAGCTCCCCAATACCCCAGCTGCAAACCCAGCTTCATAGCCTCTGCCCTTCATGTCCGACCCGGTGTTGAAACGATTCTTAGAACCTGTTCTACTCGAAGGCGTGACAGCCAGCTCAAGCAGTCCGACCTTGATCGATCACCCTCAGCCACCACTTTCCGCACCACTGACGTTGTCCTTCGACTACACCCGTTCGGTGGGACCCACGCTTGGCAAGTTCTTCACCGCGTTGCGTGAGCGCCGCGTTCTCGGGGTGCGCGGATCGGATGGCCGGGTGCATGTCCCGCCCGCGGAATATGACCCGGTTACCTATGAGCCGCTGGGCGAGATGGTACCGGTGTCGAGCGTCGGCACCGTCGCGTCCTGGACGTGGCAACCCGAGCCGCTGGAGGGCCAGCCGCTGGACCGGGCCTTCGCCTGGGCGCTGATCAAGCTGGACGGCGCGGACACGTTGTTGGTGCACGCGGTGGACGCGGGCGAGCCGGACGCCATCCGCACCGGCACCCGGGTCCACGTGCACTGGGCCGACGAAACGGTGGGCGCCATCACCGACATCGCCTACTTCGGGCTCGGCGACGAGGCAGAGCCCGTCCCCGAATCGCCCGGGGGCGACCAGGAACCGGTCACCATGATCGTCACGCCGATCTCGCTGACGATTCAGCACACCGCCTCGCACGAGGAGAGCGCCTACCTACGCGCCATCGCCGAGGGCAAGCTGCTGGGCGCACGAACCGGCGAAACAGGAAAGGTCTACTTCCCGCCGCACGGCGCGGACCCGGCCACCGGCTTGCCGACCACCGAGTTCGTCGAGCTGCCCGACAAGGGCACGGTGACGACGTACGCGATCATCAACATCCCGTTCCAGGGCCAGCGCATCAAGCCGCCCTACGTGGCGGCCTACGTGCTGCTCGACGGTGCCGACATCCCGTTCCTGCATCTGGTCGCCGACATCGATGCGCACGAGGCGCGGATGGGCATGCGCGTCGAGGCGGTGTGGAAACCCCGCGAGGAGTGGGGATTTGGCATCGACAACATCGAATACTTCCGGCCCACCGGCGAACCCGACGCCGAGTACGACACCTACAAACACCACCTGTAAAGGGCTTACTTCCACATGAGCGAACGCAAAGTGGCGGTCGTCGGGTTCGCCCACGCCCCGCATGTCCGCCGCACCGACGGCACCACCAACGGCGTCGAGATGTTGATGCCGTGCTTCGCCCAGCTCTACGAAGAACTGGGTATCGGCCAGAGAGACATCGGTTTCTGGTGTTCTGGCTCGTCGGATTACCTTGCCGGCCGGGCGTTTTCCTTCATCTCGGCAATCGACTCGATCGGCGCCGTTCCGCCGATCAACGAGTCGCACGTCGAGATGGACGCGGCGTGGGCGCTGTTCGAGGCCTACATCAAGATCCTCACCGGTGAGATAGACACCGCCCTGGTGTATGGCTTCGGAAAGTCCTCGGCCGGAATTCTGCGCCAGATCCTGTCCCGGCAGACCGACCCCTACACCGTCGCCCCGCTGTGGCCGGATTCGGTGTCGATGGCCGGACTGCAGGCCCGGATCGGTCTCGACTCCGGCAAATGGACGCACGAACAGATGGCTCAGGTCGCCCTCGACTCGTTCGCACACGCCGAACGAAACGATTCCGAGAAACCGGCCAAGAGCATCGATGAACTGCTCGAACGGCCGTTCTTCGCCGACCCGCTGCGCCGCCACGACATCGCGCCGATCACCGACGGCGCCGCCGCGATCGTGCTGGCCGCCGGCGACCGGGCGCGCGAGTTACGCGATAACCCGGCCTGGATCACCGGTATCGAACACCGCATCGAATCCCCGTCGCTGGGCGTTCGCAACCTCACGGAGTCGCCGTCGGCCAAGGCCGCGGCGCGGGTGGCCACCGGTGGAAACACCCGTAACCTCGATGTGGCCGAGATTTGTGCGCCGTTCACCCATCAGCACCTGATCCTGGCGGAGGCGATCAACCTCCCGGGGGAGACGAAGGTGAATCCCTCGGGTGGCGCGCTGGCGGCCAACCCTATGTTCGTCGCCGGCCTGGAGCGGATCGGCTTTGCGGCGCAACACATCTGGAACGGTTCGGCCGAGCGGGTGCTGGCGCACGCCACCAGCGGGCCTGCCCTGCAACAGAACCTGGTCGCGGTCATGGAAGGAAAGAACTGATGGCCGGTGCAGGGGCACACCTCGCCGCGGTACTGGGTACCGGGCAGACCAAGTATGTCGCCAAGCGCAAAGACGTCTCGATGAACGGCCTGGTGCGCGAGGCGATCGACCGTGCACTGGAAGACTCCGGTTCGACCTTCGACGACATCGACGCGGTCGTGGTCGGCAAGGCGCCGGACTTCTTCGAGGGCGTCATGATGCCCGAGCTGTTCATGGCCGACGCGATGGGGGCCACCGGCAAGCCGCTGATCCGGGTGCACACCGCGGGTTCGGTCGGCGGGTCCACCGCGGTGGTGGCCGCCAGCCTGGTGCAGTCCGGAAAGTACCGACGCGTCCTGGCGATGGCCTGGGAAAAGCAGTCGGAGTCAAATGCCATGTGGGCGTTGTCGATTCCGATCCCCTTCATCAAGCCGGTGGGCGCGGGCGCCGGCGGCTACTTCGCCCCGCACGTTCGGTCGTACATCCGCCGGTCGGGCGCCCCGTTGAACATCGGTGCCATGGTCGCGGTGAAGGACCGGCTCAACGGTGCGCGCAACCCGCTGGCGCACCTGCACCAGCCCGACATCACCCTGGAGAAGGTGATGGAGTCGCCCATGCTGTGGGACCCGATCCGCTACGACGAGACCTGCCCATCCTCCGATGGTGCGGCCGCGGTCGTCATCGGCAACGAGGAGATTGCCGAATCCCGTTTGACACAAGGACAACCGGTGGCGTGGATCCATGCCACGGCGCTCCGCACCGAGCCGCTGCAGTTCTCGGGCCGCGACCAGGTCAGCCCGCAGGCGGGGCGCGACGCGGCCGCCGCGCTGTGGAAGGCGGCGGGCATCACGAGCCCGATCGACGAGATCGACGCCGCCGAGATCTACGTTCCCTTCTCCTGGTTCGAGCCGATGTGGTTGGAAAACCTCGGGTTTGTCCCCGAGGGCGAGGGCTGGAAGCTCACCGAGGCGGGCGAGACCAAGATCGGCGGCCGCCTACCGGTGAACCCGTCGGGCGGTGTGTTGTCGTCGAACCCGATCGGCGCGTCGGGCCTGATTCGCTTCGCGGAGGCTGCGATTCAGGTGATGGGCAAGGGCGGGGATCACCAGGTTCCCGGCGCACGAAAGGCGTTGGGCCACGCCTACGGCGGCGGCTCGCAGTACTACTCCATGTGGGTGGTCTCCTCTGATAAGCCCGTCAAACCCGAAAAGGTGCCAGCATGACCACCATCGAGAGCACTACCAAGCGCCCCGCCCACGAGGCCGGTCGCCGCTCGCGCGAGGCAGTCATCGCCAGGGATAAGGAAGCGTGGCTGGCGGTGTTCGCCGACGACGCGATCGTCGAAGACCCCATCGGGCCGTCGGCATTCGACCCCGAAGGCAAGGGGCACCGAGGGCGCGACGCGATCTCGGCGTTCTGGGACATGGCCATCGCCCCTACCACCAAGATCGAGTTCGTCTTCCGCGATACCTACCAATGCGGCAACGAGGAAGCCAACGTCGGGCACATCCTCATCACGACGGGCGATTATCAGGTCACCGCCGAAGGCGTGTTCACCTACAAGGCCAACGACGAGGGCAAGATGGTCGCCCTGCGGGCGTACTGGGAGATGGACCGCGCCGCCGCGAGCACTCGACGCATCTAGAGCGCGGGCCCGTTTCGCGGCACCAGAGCAGGCCACTCACCAGGCTCGGACAAAGAGGCGTGATGCGCCTAGATCGGCTCCAGCCCGGCCAAATGCCGCTGTGCCAGTTCGCGATACGCCTGCGGGTTGACGTTGATCCACATCTCCGCGCCGGTTCCGGCGATCGGGCCCTTCACCTGCGCCGGCGCTCCGACCGCCAGCATCCCGGCCGGAATCTGGGTGCGGGCCAGCACCAGGGACCCGGCGGCAACCAAGCTGCGCGCGCCGATCACCGCGCCGTCCAGAACGGTGGCGTGGTTGGCGATCAGCGCCTCCTTCCCGACGTGGGCGCCGTGGATGACGCACATGTGCGCCACCGTCGCGCCCGGACCGATGTCCACGGGGATGCCGGGCGGCGCGTGCAATACCGACCCGTCCTGGATGTTGGCGCCTTCCCGCACCATGATCGGACCATAGTCGGCGCGCAGCACGGCGTTGAACCAGACCGACGCCCCCGCCTCGACGGTGACGTCCCCGATCAGCGTCGCGGTCGGGGCCACAAAGGCCGTCGGATCGATCTGCGGCGACCGGCCCTCGAAAGCAAACAGCGGCATCGTTTAGATATACCCCAGCGTCAATCCGCCGCTGATACCGCACGCAGACCCGCCGTCATTGCGCCATCGAGGTCAAAAACTGTAACGTGTTCTAGTTAGAGACCACTGGAGGTAACAGGTTGAGTACCGACACCAAGGCCGCCGGCATCCGGGAAATAGATCCCGGCGCCTTGCCGACTAGGTTTGCCCGGGGCTGGCACTGCCTGGGCGTCGCAAAGGACTTCCAGGACGGCAAGCCGCACGCCGTGCAGGCATTCGGCACCAAGCTGGTGGTTTTCGCCGACTCGCACGGGGACCTGAAGGTGCTCGACGGCTACTGCCGGCACATGGGTGGCGACCTGTCCGAGGGCACCATCAAGGGCGACGAGGTCGCCTGCCCGTTCCACGACTGGCGCTGGGGCGGCGACGGCCGCTGCAAGCTGGTGCCCTACGCCAAGCGCACTCCCAAGACCGCGCGCACCCGGTCCTGGTCGACCGACGTCCGCGGCGGCCTGCTGTTCGTCTGGCACGACCACGAGGGCAACCCGCCGGACCCCGCGGTCAGGATCCCCGAGATTGCCGAAGCCCACAGCGGCGAATGGACCGAGTGGCGCTGGAACCGCATCCTCATCGAGGGGTCCAACTGCCGCGACATCATCGACAACGTCACCGACATGGCGCACTTCTTCTACATCCATTTCGGGCTGCCGACGTACTTCAAGAACGTCTTCGAGGGCCACATCGCCTCGCAGTACCTGCACAACGTGGGCCGCCCCGACGTGAACGATCTGGGGACGTCTTACGGTGAGGCGCATCTGGATTCGGAGGCGTCCTACTTCGGGCCGTCGTTCATGATCAACTGGCTGCACAACAGCTACGGCGGCTACAAGGCCGAGTCGATCCTGATCAACTGTCACTACCCGGTCACGCAGAACTCGTTCATGCTGCAGTGGGGGGTCATCGTCGAAAAGCCCAAGGGCATGGACGAAGCGATGACCGACAAGCTGTCGCGGGTCTTCACCGAAGGGGTCAGCAAGGGCTTCCTGCAGGACGTCGAGATCTGGAGACACAAGACGCGGATCGACAACCCGCTGCTGGTCGAGGAGGACGGCGCCGTCTACCAGCTGCGCCGCTGGTACCAGCAGTTCTACGTCGACGTCGCCGACGTCGCGCCAGAAATGGTGGAGCGCTTCGAGATCGAAGTCGATACCACCCGCGCCAACGAGTACTGGAACGCCGAGGTCGAGGAGAACCTCAAGGCAAGGGAGCCGTCGGACGACGTTCCCGCCGAGCAACACTAGGACCATGCCCGAAGATCAGCCGGCAGTGCCCGACGTCGATCGGCTCGCCCGGTCGATGTTGATGCTGCATGGCGATCATCACGATCACGATGAATCGCCGGGTCGAAACGACGGGTCCGGATCCTGGTTGAAGTCAAGGGATTTCGCCAACGACCCGCAACGCGCCGCCGCCGTCGCCGACGCCACCCGCGCCGATCGTGAGCGCTACCTGACGTCGGGGCTGCTGCCGGTGGATTGCCGGTTCTGCCATATCACGGTCACGGTCAAAAGGCTGGGTCCCGGTCACACCGCGGTCCAGTGGAACACCCAGGCGGCGCAGCGTTGCGCGTACTTCAGCGAAATCCGCGAGTCAGGCGGGAACACCGCGCGTGCGCGCGCATGCCCGAAGCTGAGCGACAGCATCGAGCACGCGGCCGCGGAGGGCTACCTGGACCACCCCGACGATCCGGATTGAATCAACCCGGCGGCGGATCGAGCGATGCTCATAGCCGCAGGCGTCTGGTCACATGCGCCACATAGGTCTCTCTGCGGACCGGGACCCGTTGTGCCCGAATTGTCTGCCTTGTCCGACGCCGAGTCGCACGTGGCACCTGTGACCGGCAACCGGACTACAGCCCCGCGAACCGCTCCTTAACCGCTTCGACGGTCAGCCCGTAGTCGGCAAGCGAATACGTGTGTTTGGGCGCCCGCTCGCCGGACTGGCTTTCGGCGTGACTCTTTTCCATGGCGAGTCGCGCCTCGTCGGTCAGCGTCAGACCGAAGTGCCGGTAGATGTCGGCCACCGTGCCCGTCGGGTCGGCGATCAGCTCGCGGTAGTCGACGTCGTAGAACTGAGCCGGATCGTACTTGGCGCGCGCGGTGTTGAATCTTTCCAGCCCGCGCGACCAGGTTTCCATTGAGTCGGCGCCGATCCGGGCGCCGACGAAGGTCGGTGACCATCCCTCCGCCGTGTGCTGTGCCAGCGAGCACATCGAGGCCATGATCGTCTCGACGGGCCGGTGGGTCTGGATCACCAGCGCGTCGGGATAGGTCGCCATCAAGGCGTCCAGCGCGAAGAGGTGGCTGGGATTCTTCAGCACCCACCGCTTGTCGGCGTCGTTGAGTCCGATCAGTTGAAGGTTCTTGCGGTGCCGACGATACGACTGCGTCCAGTCCTGCTGCGACAACCACTTTGAGTAGCTGGGCAGGTGCGACAGGGTCTCGTAGGACACCGAATGCAGCGACTGCCGCAGCAGCTGCCAGCACTCCTCCAGCTCGTACGCGGCCATGAAGTGCAGGCCGGTGTAGCCGGGGTTTTCCGCGTGATGCTGCGTGAATTGCGTGTCGAGCTGGCGATAGAACGGGTTCGAATCCCAGGTTTCCCGGGGCGGGCGCGGCTGCGGGAACTCCGCCAGCCACATGTGCAGACCCTGATGCGCCGGGTCGGCGCCGAGCAGTCGGTGCAGCGCCGTGGTGCCGGTGCGCACCAGCCCGGTCACAAAGATCGGCCGTTTGATCGCGACGTCGGCGTGCTCGGGGTACTGCTTCCACGCGGATTGGGACAGCAGCCGGGCCACCAGCGCGCCGCGCAGGAAGAACCGATTCATCTTGCTGCCCAACACCGTTAGGTCAGCTTCGCGCCGGTAGGAGTCGAGCAGCACCTCCAGCGCCTCGCGATAGTTGTCGTCGTCCGCACCGAAGTCGTCTAGGCCGGTCAGCTTGGTGGCCGAAGCGTGCAGCTCGGCGACGGTGCCGACATCGGTGCGGTCGGTCATCAGGTGTGGTACTCCCCGCAGTTGACGTCCACGGTCTGCCCGGTGATGCCGCTGGACAGGTCGCTGGCCAGGAACAAAATCGCCGAGGCCACCTCGTCCTCGGTGGGCAGCCGCTTGAGGTCGGAGTTCGCGGCCGTGGCCTGGTAGATCTGGTCGACCGTGGTGCCGTACTTGCCGGCCTGATGTTCGAAGTAGCTCTGCAAGGTGTCGCCCCAGATATAGCCGGGCGCAACGGAATTGACGCGAATTCCCTTCTCGCCGAGCTCGGTGGCCAGCGACTGTGACATGGACAGCAAGGCAGATTTGGCCATCTTGTAGGCACCGTACTTCGCTTGCGAGTGCCGCAGCACCATCGAGTTGACGTTGACGATCGATCCCGACGACTCCTCCAGCGCGGGCGTGAAGGCCTGGACGAGCCGCAGCGCCCCCAGCGCACTCAGCTCGATCGCATCGCGGATGTGCTGAAACGACGTGCCGGCCAACGGTTTCATCGACGGCACCCGGAACGCGTTGTTGATCAACACATCGACCTTGCCGTAAGCCGCCATGGTGTTCTCGACGAGGTAACCCACCTCCTCGTCGTCGGTAATGTCGGCGCGCACCGCCAACGCCTTGTGCCCCGAGTCGTTGATCTCCTTGGCGACGGCCTCCAGCCGTTTAAGGGAGCGGGCCGCGAGCACGAGGTCGGCACCGTCACGCGCACACCGGTGCGCCAGCGTGGTGCCGAGCCCTGGCCCGACGCCGCTGATGACGACGACCTTTCGCTTGAGCATTCCTGACATCGTCACCCCAGCATCCTTGCCGCAATTTGCTGTTGGCGCAACGCGATTCGTTCGCGCCAGTGATCCTCGGAGATCTTGTTGTGCTCGAAGTGCGGCAGCGCGCCCGGTACCGCATCGAAGTCGACGAGCTCCACCGTGGGCCCGTCGGCCTCGGTGAGCTCACGCGACACCCGCTGCCAGCGGAACTGCAAGAAGCCGCGCCGATGGCCGAGCGTTTCCACCCAATTGGTCACGCCCGGGTTCTGGTCGGCAACGACGATGCGGACCTTGCCGTCCGGATCCGCTTGGGCCTGAGTGTTGTTGAGCGATGTCTGGTGGTTGATGTAGTCCAGCGAGATGTACCACAGGCTGCCCAGCTGGAAGCCCAGATAGGGAGCATCCGAGACCGGGATCGTAATCACCAGCGCCTGATCGGGTCGCAAATCGAAATGCCCCACCGACGAGTATTGGGTCGCCAGGCCACCGGGGGTCAGCCTGGGTGCGACCATGGTGTTGACCGGGATGTCGAGGTAGAACCACTGCGGGAACTGCAACCACGTTTTCACCCGGTTCACCAGCTGCTTACCCGCTGTGGCATAGCGCTTTTCGATCACCTGTCGGGTCAGGGGCGGCGGTGCCGTGCCGGCGGTGTCCAGCCGGGAAATGGTGAGGGTGCCGCGCTGCGCCGACCAGTCGCCGTATACCTCGCGGATCACGAGTTGCCCAGGGCTGGTGGGCCGCACCCGCCACTCGAAGCTACCGTCCGCGGCGATCTCGAGTTCCCGGTCGTCGAAGGCGGCCTGGCTGGCGGGCACATTGTCGTCGGTGTACTCGCCGCCCAGCAGCTGGAAACTCAGATCGGTGGTGGTGCCGCGCCTGCCGGTGACGACATACTCGCGGTCGGCCTGCACCCGGGTGCCGAAGTAGAGGGTGTCGGGGTTGTCCAGGCCCATCTTGGTGAACGGCCCGGTGCCCGACTGCAGCAGCGGATGGTCGCGCTCGTAGTCGAAGGCCAGGTGCATGCAGCCCGCAATGCAGCCGGCCAGGTACTGCAGTCCTTCGAGTAGGTCGGCTTCGGTCTCGATGTGCGGCGCGGCGGCCACCAGCTGCTCGGCTTCGGCGATCGCTTCGGTGAGCGGGCCTGAAAAGGAATCTGCGAACACGCCTAGACGCTAGAACGTGTTCTACTTTTTAGTCAATGGCGAACGTTCCCGCGCGTCGTCGACGCCGTTTGGAGACGACGCCCGCTCGCTAGGGCGCGCACTGCTGGGACAGGTCGATCAGATGCTGCCGCACGTCGGGATGGCGGTTGAGGTAGTCGATGACGTTGCCGCCGCCGCCCTCGGCCTGAGACCTGGCCTGCAGTTGTGCTTTCACATCGGGATGTCGGGTTAGGTACGAGTCGATGGATTGACCCACGGTCTGATCGCATTGCGGATCGGCGTTGGCCAGCGGCGACGCAATCATCGCCGGGGCGGTGGCGCTCAGCAGACCGGCGGCAACCAGGCCGTAGAGTCCGCGCCGAAGAGGGCTGACGGTTTTCACGGTCATCGGATCGCTCCTTCGTACAGACGTCGCGATCAAGACTACCCGCGGCCGCGGCAGTGGATCCGACTCCGCTGCCAGCGCCCGAACGCCCGTTACAAGAAATAAGCCGATGCCTGAGATGGCCCCTATCCCGGAATCGCCGGCGGAGTTTCCAAAGCGCGGAATGTCGGTGCCCGTGTTGAAGAAGCCTGAGTTGACGGCGGCGCCGTAGGTGGCGAATCCCTGACCGGCGTTCACGGTGCCCGCATTCCACAACCCGGTGTTTGCGACGCCCGAATCGCCGTCCCCCAGGGTCTGCAGGAGGTTAGTTGGCCCGAGCTTCCGGTTCCCGCGACTCCGCGAGCGGTGTCGCCAACGCGAGCCGCTCCCCCGCCTCCGGTGTTTTCGCAGCCTTGGCCTTGGCCGCCGAGATCTCTGCGGCCGGTCCAGCCGCGGCCTGCGTCGTCGCGAGGGGTGTTGCGGCCGCTGGAGTCATTGCTTCCTCGGCCTCCGGCGCCAAGGCTTCCTCCGCCGGCGGCGCGGTCTCCTCCGCCGCCTTGGCAGGCGGGATTTGCGGTGCCGAGGTCGTGGTCGCGGAGGTCGAGGAGCCCGATGCCGCGGCCCCCATCATCATCATCGCTCCCATGCCGCCGGCGCCGAGCAGCCCCGCGCTTGCGCCACTCACATTCACAGCACCGACGTTGGCCGCGCCGACGTTTCCGGTGCCGAGGTAGCTGCCCCCCGTGGTTGCGACGCCGGGGTTGGCATCTGTGGCGTTGGCGGCGCTGCCGTAATCGCTGCCCGCAGTTCCGGCGCCGGCCGCAGCACCGGCATTAACACCGCCGCCGCCGCCGCTG
>NZ_JAOPWB010000296.1 GCF_025965855.1 Mycobacterium sp.
CGCGCCCGGCTACGCCGCGCTTGCGATCGCCACTAGAGGCGGATGGTGGCGACCCGCCGCGCCCGGCTACGCCGCGCTTGCGATCGCCACTAGAGGCGGATGGTGGCGACCCGCCGCGCCCGGCTACGCCGCGCTTGCGATCGCCACTAGAAGTGGAAGGGGAGGTGGGGCAGGTGCAGGTGGTGATGCGGGCTACCCATCGGCGGGCACGTCTGAAGGCTGATCGTCATCGCGTGCAGCACCCCGGCCTCCTGGGCTCCCTGAGCCCCCATGCACTTACCGTTCGTGATCGCCTTGGCGTCAGAAGCCGTCTGCTTCTGGTAGGACGTCGCGCTGGCGACCGTCACGTTGGTGGGCGTCGGTTGGGCGCCCCCAGAACCCAAGCCGTTGACGGCGATGGTGTTACCCGAGACCGAGCTCACCGTGCCGTAGAAGCCGGCGGGCGGTGGGCACTTGCCGTCGACGGCGGCGGTGACGGTCACGGATTCCGCGGTGATCGCGCCGGGGGTGGGCGCGCTCTGCGGGGTGGCGCGCACGTTGACACAACTACCTGGGGTGACGTCGGTCAGCTGGGCCGGGGTGACCTCGACGACCCTGGTCGACGGCGTGAAGTCCACCGTGGCCGACCCGGTCCTCGTCCTGAGCTGGATGGTGCCGCCCGAGACCGACTGGACCAGTCCCTCGACGTAGTCCTTGGGGACGGGCGGTGGCGCGGGGGCCGACGGGGGTGGCGCGCTCGGTGGCGCGCTCGGTGCCGGGCTCGGTGGGATGGCCGTTACCGTCGGCTTCCCGGTGTTGCTGTTGCTCGCCGTGCCCTCCGAGTGGCACATGGCGACACCCAACGCCATGGCGGCGATGACCGCGACGAGCGCAAGCTGAGTCAGTCGAGGCTTGACCCTGCTGGCGGGCATCGACGTGGCTCCGATCGTGGGTTGCAGATCCGAACGGGAATACCCGCTCGGAGCACGATTTTCACCGAACCGTAACCCAGATTACCCCCGCGGCCTGCCCGGGCATTTACCGTCGACGGCCGGCCGCACGTTGATGGTCGTCGCCTGCAGCGTGGCGCCGTCCATGGTTCCGCGCGCCGTGACGCACTTGCCCGCGGCGATCGCGTCGGGAGTGGCGGTGGCCAGCTTGGAGTACTTGGTCTTGTCGTCGACCGTCACGGCCGTTTGCGTGGTGTTGCCGCTGGCGTCGGTGCCCGCGACGCTGATGCTGTTTCCGGTCACGGAAGCAACCGAGCCTCGCACCGGCGCTGGCATGGGGGGCGCCGGCGTCGGCGACCCCGAGGGTGCGGGTGGGCTGGAACCGGGGCCGGAAGCGGGGCCGGACTCCTTGGGCTTCGGGCAGGTGCCGTTGACGGACGGGCTGACCCGGACGGATGCCGCGTTGACCGGCTGCCCGCCTTGGGCCTCCCGGGTGGGCCGCACGGTGATGCAGCTACCCGAGGTGACGTCACTCAGCGTGGCGGGGCCGACCTCGGTGATCTTGGTCGTCGAGGTGAAATTCACGGTGGCCTTCCCGTTGTCCTCCTTGGTGACCTGGATCGAGTTGCCTGCGACGGACGCGATCAGGCCGCTGACCCGCGCTTCGCCGTTGGGTGTCGGTGTTGTGGTTGTCGAGGTCACCGTCGAAGTCGAGGTGGATGTCGAGGTGGATGTCGACGTCGGACTCGATTGATTCGACGAACCGCACGCGGCGACCGACAGCGCGGCGGCTCCCGTGACGGCGAGAACGGCTAGCCGGGTGAGCCGAGGCGCGGGACAGCTGGCAGATATCAACGTTTCCCCCAATCGTGAGTGGACCACGAAAAGGTTTACCCGCTGGAGCTGTGCCTGAACTGTGTGTGATGGCCTGTCAGAACGCGTCTTCGGACACTCGCATGATGTCGTCGTCGATGGATTCGATGACCGTGCGCTGCGCGGTCAGTTTGGGGAGCATGTTCTTGGCGAAGAACGTCGCCGTCGCGATCTTCCCCTGATAGAAGCTCTTGTCGCTCGTCGACGGCGCGTCGGCCAGCGCGGCGTGGGCGACACCGGCATGCACCAGCAACCGCCAGCCGATGAGCAGATCGCCGACCGCGAGCAGGTAGCGCACCGATCCCAGCCCCACCTTGTAGATCTCCGTCGGGTGTTGCGTTGCCGACATCAGGAATCCGGTCAGCGCGCCCGTCATCGCGGTGACGTCGTCGAGCGCGGTCTGCACCAGCTCGGCCTGCGGTTTCAGCGCCTCGTCGCAGGTTTCGATGGTGGTGCTGATCTGCGCCGTCAGGAACTGCAGGGCCTCGCCGCGGTCGCGGACGATCTTGCGGAAGAAGAAGTCGAGCGCCTGGATGGCGGTGGTGCCCTCGTAGAGCGAATCGATCTTGGAGTCGCGGATGTACTGCTCGAGCGGATAGTCGACCAGGAAACCCGAGCCGCCCAGCGTCTGTAGCGACTCGGTCAGGATCTCGTAGGCCCGCTCGGAGCTAACCCCCTTGACGATCGGCAGCAGCAGGTCGTCGATGCGGTGCGTCATGCCGGGGTCAGCGCCCGAAACCCGTTGCGCCACATCGCCGTCCTGATGCGCGGCGGCATACATGTAGAGCGCCCGCAGCCCCTCGGCGTACGCCTTCTGAGTCATCAGGCTGCGACGCACGTCGGGGTGGTGGATGATCGTGACCCGCGGCGCGGTCTTGTCGGCCATCTGGGTGAGGTCGGCACCTTGCACGCGCTCCTTGGCGAAGGCCAGCGCGTTCAGGTAGCCCGTGGACAGGGTGCCGGCGGCCTTCACGCCGATCGTCATGCGGGCCTGCTCGATCACGGTGAACATCTGCGCGATCCCGTTGTGCACGTCGCCGACCAGGTAGCCGACCGCCGGCACATCGCCGTCGCCAAAAGTCAATTCGCACGTCGGCGAGGACTTGATGCCCATCTTGTGTTCCAGCCCGGTGGCGAAAACGCCGTTGCGGGAACCGAGTTCGAACGTCTCGGGGTCGAACAGGTACTTGGGCACATAGAACAGGCTCAAGCCTTTGGTGCCCGGGCCGGCACCCTCCGGCCGGGCGAGCACGAGGTGGAAGATGTTCTCGGCGGTCTCGCCCACGTCGCCGCCGGAAATGAACCGTTTGACGCCCTCGATGTGCCAGGTGCCGTCGGACTGTCCGATGGCCTTGGTGCGGCCCGCCCCGACGTCGGATCCGGCGTCGGGCTCGGTGAGCACCATGGTGGCCTGCCAACCGCGCTCCACGCCGATCGCCGCCCACTGCCGTTGCTGCTCGTTGCCCTCCTCGAACAGTGCCTGGGCCATGAACGGACCGAAGTTGAAGAAATTCGCGGAGGGGTTGGCACAGACGGTCATTTCGTTGACCGCCCAGGCCAGCGGGGGCGGTGCCGGGATGCCGCCGATCTCCTCGGCCATGCCGAGCCGCCACCACCCGGCCTCCTTGATCGCCCGCACCGTCTTGGCCAACTCGTCCGGCACGCTGATCGTGTGCTCAACCGGGTCGAATACCGGCGGATTGCGGTCGGCAGCGGCGAAGGATTCCGCGACCGGACCCTCCGCCAGGCGGGCGGCCTCGGCCAGGATGGTTCGGACCGTGTCCTCGTCGAGGTCGCTGTAGCGTCCGGCGCCGAGCACGGCACCCACTTGGAGAACCTCGAACAGGTTGAACTCGAGATCGCGGACATTCGCGATGTAGTGACTCAAGGCGATTCCCTCACTGTTCGAAAAGCAGGCGGATCGTCAGGGTCAAGTGTGTCCGACGTGGGAAAACGTACGCAACCGTAACCTGTGCGGCGGCTCGGACGACCTTGTGCCAGAGGCCGTTCAATGCCGTACCGCGCGGGCGCCGACGCGCGCTGTCCCGATGGGCGGCGTGGCCAGTCCCTCGGGAACATAGGGGCAGCTGGGGACGTTAGGCCGGTTGTGACAACACGGGATCTCACTGCTGAGCAGTTCAACGAAACCATCGAGGGCAACGACATCGTGCTGGTCGATTTCTGGGCCTCCTGGTGCGGTCCATGCCGCCAATTCGCGCCGACGTTCCAGGCGTCGTCGGAGAAGCATCCCGACGTCGTCTACGCCAAGGTCGACACCGAGGCCGAGCAACAGCTCGCGGCGGCCGCGGAGATCCGGTCCATCCCGACGCTGATGGCCTTCAAGAAGGGCAAGCTGCTGTTCAGCGAGGCCGGGGCCCTACCGGCGGCGGCCCTGGAGGACTTGGTTCAGCAGGTCAAGGCCTTCGACGTCGACGCCGCCGAAGCCGCCCAGTCCGAGCAGGCCTAAACCAGTTGCCGCTGCAGCGCGGCGACATCCCACAACGCTGCAGCTCCGCCGCGCCCTTCGGCGACGCGGAGGTAAATGGATTTCAGCGTCTCGATGTAGCGAGTTACTGATTCGCGCGCGACCGGATTGTCGGGGAAGAACACCATTGCGTGGGTCTCCTTCTCATACCGGTTCACCCGCAAATCGAAACGAGCCGGAACCCCGCCGTCGTGATGAACCCTGATGTTGGAGCCGCCCCATTCCGACTTGACGATGGTGGACAGGGGTGGGCTACTGGCGTCGAGGTGGAACAGCAACGGAACGCGCCCCTGAGGCATCCTCAGCCACGGCGCCAGTTCCAGCACGCGAGAAAACGGCACGTTTGCCAGGGCCTTGCCCGAATCAAACGACTGCTGCGCGGCCCGGACGGCGGCAGCGAACGATGATGAGCTGACGGGGATGGTGATCGGGACAAAGCCGGTGAACCAACCGATCGTCAGAAACTCCGCCCGAGTGCTGCGGGTATCACAGGCCACAAGTCCGTAATACGTTTCAGCACCGGTCAATTCGTATTGCGCAAGGGCCGCGGAGGCGAACACGCCGCCGCTGAAGCGGGCACCCGCCGCTATGCAAGCGGACTCGAAATCGGCCGTCTGTCGCTCATCCATCAGCCGGACGAACATCAGGTCGCAGGGCCCCGACCCATCCCCGAGTGACACCGGGCAGTCCGGAAGGGTGCCGTCATTCTGTTCGAAGAAGTCGACCCAGGCCCGCACCTGCGGCGAGTCCAGGGTCAGAGCGGATGTGTACTCGTGTTGCTGGATGCAGTACTTCTCGTAGCTGCCCGCGGCCGGAAGGGACGGCGGCGCCCCGCCGGCCAGCAGGGACGTATACATCAGATAAAGCTCCATGCGCATCGCGCCAAGAAACTGCGCGTCGATGTAGAGGTGGTCGATGCTGAAGCAGAAGGTGAAGTGATCCGCGCGCTGAATTATGGCAAAGCGGAAGCAATCCCACTCCAACGGGCTCGGCGTGGACACTATGTGCTCGCGAAAATCCTCCGGCGTCATCTCGCCGTGCTTGATCGGAACGCATTGAATATCGGCGGGTTTGCGAAGGGTGTGCCGCAGGATCCGGTCGCCGTCGGCAAATTCGAACCAGCTGTGATATGTGTCATGCCGCCGAAGATGTGCGTTGATGACGTACGTCAGGACCCGGATGTCGCACTGGCCGGGCATCTCCCAGCTGCCGATGCACAGCCGCGACATGTCGACGCCACGGCTCGCATGATCACTGAAGTTTCGCAAGTGGCGGGCCTGCTGATGGCTGGCCGGAACAGCGCTGACCGGGGCTTGCCGGACCTTGGCGAGCGAGGCGGGCGATGGATGCCAACAGACGACCGAACCTGGATCCGGTGCCCACTCGTCGATGGCCCCGAACGCCTCTTCCCCTGGGATGAACACATACCCTCCCTGTCTGCTTCCCCGGCCGGGCATAGCCGACTCATAGAACTCGCAACAGCTCTATTGTCGAGTGCCTACCTCCATTGGTCGGATCCTGTTGCCGGCCAGCGCATTCCGCGCCAGTGCCCTTGCTACTGTCGCTCGTGCGGCAAACCAAGGCGTGCCATTGAGTCGTAGCTGACACATGCCCAACGGTGGCTAAAGGTAGCAGACCAAACGAACCCGGGTGGGGCGTTTCCCAGACATTTAACGTACCCGTCTGCGCGCCGGGACCGCGATCCGTCGGCTCGTCACGCACCTGCCGCTCAATCGCCCGGAAGTACGAACGCGGCCCCGCCCCGCCGCGGTAGAGTCGCGCCCATGTGGGGCACGGTGCTGGCGTTGGCGCTGGTCGCCGGGCTGGACCCGGGACGAATCGGGATCGCCCTCCTGCTGTTTTCGCGGCGACGGGCCGTGCTTCATCTGCTCGCGCTGTGGCTGGGCGGGGTGGCGGTTGGCGTTGTCCTGGCCCTGGGTGTGCTCTTTGGGCTGCACGACGTCGTCCTCGGCGTCATGGACAGGGTGGAGCTTGCCACCTCGAGCTCCGCGGCCGCGCGGATTCAGATCGCGATGGGCGTGCTCGCGCTGGTGGTCGCCGCGGCGATCGCGATCGGCTTTTCGGTGCGTCAACCTGCGGCGGTGCCCGCCGATGGTCCATCGTTGCAGGCCGGGCCGACGACGTTCTCGCGGTTGTCGACGCGCGCCCTGCGGGCGCTGCAGGGCGGGCCGCCGTGGATCACGTTCCTGGTCGGGGTGGGGATAACGACCGACTTCCGGTATTTGGCGGCGCTCACCGTGATCCTGGCCTCCGGGGCCGCGCTGGGCACGCAGGTCAGCGCGGCAGCGGCGTACACGGTGGTGGGCCTGGCGTTTGCCGAGATCCCCCTGGTCTGCCATTTGGCGGCGCCCGCACGGACCGGCGCGGTGATGTCGCGGGTGCACGACTGGGTGCAGGCCCGCAGGCGGGCGGTCCTCGGGGTCGTCGTGGCCGCGCTGGGGGTTTTCCTGATGACGACCGGCATGGGCCACGTCTGAGCCATAGCGCGTTCGGCCACGCGTTACCTTTCACGGGTGAGTCTGGTACTGGTGGAGCAACCGCGGCCCGGTGTCGCGCTGATAACCCTCAATCGGCCCGAACGGATGAACTCCATGGCGTTCGACGTCATGGTGCCGCTCAAAGAGGCCCTCGAGAAGGTCACCTACGACAACTCCGTGCGCGTCGTGGTGCTGACCGGGGCGGGTCGGGGGTTCTCCTCGGGCGCCGATCACAAGTCCGCGGGAACGGTGCCCCACGTCGCCGGGTTGACCCGCCCGACCTACGCGCTGCGCTCCATGGAGCTTCTCGACGACGTCATTTTGGCGCTGCGGCGCTTGCACCAGCCGGTGATCGCCGCGGTCAACGGCGCCGCCATCGGCGGCGGACTCTGCCTGGCGCTGGCCGCCGACATCCGGGTGGCCTCGACCAGCGCGTATTTCCGGGCCGCGGGCATCAACAACGGCCTGACCGCCAGCGAACTGGGGCTGAGCTACCTGCTGCCCAGGGCCATCGGGTCGTCGCGCGCGTTCGAGATCATGCTGACCGGTCGCGACGTCACCGCCGAGGAGGCCGAGCGCATCGGGCTGGTGTCGTGTCAGGTACCGGAGGGCCAGCTGCTGGACACCTGCTACGCGATCGCCGCGCGAATAGCGGCCTTCTCGCGCCCGGGAATCGAGTTGACCAAGCGCACACTGTGGAGTGGACTGGACGCCGGTAGCCTGGAAGGGCACATGCAAGCCGAAGGCCTAGGACAGCTCTTCGTCCGCCTGCTCACCGCCAACTTCGAAGAAGCGGTAGCCGCGCGCGCGGAGAAGAGGCCGCCGGTGTTCACCGACGACAAATAGCCACCACACGACAAGGGGAGCGACTGTGATCACGGCCACGGACCTCGAGGTCCGCGCTGGTGCGCGCATTTTGCTCTCACCCGACGGCCCGGACCTGCGCGTGCAGCCCGGCGACCGCATCGGTTTGGTCGGTCGCAATGGCGCGGGCAAGACCACGACCCTGCGCATCCTGTCCGGGGAGGCCCAGCCGTACGCGGGATCGGTGGCCCAGATCGGCGAAATAGGTTACCTCCCACAGGATCCCAAGGAAGGCGATCTCGACGTGCTGGCCCGCGACCGGGTCCTGTCGGCTCGCGGGTTGGACGTCCTGCTCACCGATATGGAGAAGCAGCAGGCGCTGATGGCCGAGGTCGCCGACGACGATGCGCGGGACCGCGCGATCCGTCGCTACGGGCAGCTGGAGGAGCGCTTCGTGGCGTTGGGCGGCTACGGTGCCGAAAGCGAAGCCGGCCGCATCTGCGCGAGTCTCGGTCTACCGGAACGGGTGCTGACCCAGCAGTTGCGCACGCTGTCCGGCGGTCAGCGGCGCAGGGTGGAACTGGCGCGCATCCTGTTCGCCGCTTCCGAAGGCGGAGCCGGGGCTTCAGGTTCAGGTACAACGCTGCTGCTCGACGAGCCGACCAACCACCTCGACGCGGATTCACTTGGCTGGCTGCGCGATTTCCTGCGGGCACACACCGGCGGGCTGGTGCTGATCAGCCACAACGTCGAACTCCTCGCCGACGTTGTCAACCGGGTGTGGTTCCTGGACGCGGTGCGCGGCGAGGTCGACGTCTACAACATGGGCTGGCAGAAGTACCTCGACGCCCGGGCGACGGACGAGCAGCGCCGTCGCCGGGAACGCGCCAACGCCGAGCGCAAGGCCGCCGCGCTGCGCACGCAGGCCGCCAAGCTAGGCGCCAAGGCCACCAAAGCCGTTGCGGCCCAGAACATGTTGCGCCGCGCCGATCGGATGATGGCCGCGCTTGACGAGGAGCGGGCCGCCGACAAGGTGGCCCGGATCAAGTTCCCCACCCCGGCCGCATGCGGGCGCACGCCGCTGGTCGCCAAGGGGCTGAGCAAGTCGTACGGGTCGCTCGAGGTGTTCAGCGGTGTCGATCTGGCCATCGACCGCGGCTCGCGGGTGGTCGTGCTGGGTCTCAACGGGGCGGGCAAGACCACGCTGCTGCGGTTGCTGGCCGGTGCCGAGAATCCCGACGCCGGAGGGCTGGAGCCCGGACACGGTTTGCGGATCGGCTATTTCGCGCAGGAACACGACACGCTCGACAACGACGCGACCGTCTGGGAGAACATCCGGCATGCCGCGCCCGAGTCCGGCGAACAGGAGCTGCGCGGCCTGCTCGGCGCATTCATGTTCAGCGGTCCGCAGCTCGACCAACCGGCGGGGACCCTGTCCGGCGGGGAGAAGACCCGGCTCGCGCTGGCCGGCCTGGTGGCGTCGACGGCCAACGTGTTGCTGCTCGACGAACCCACCAACAACCTCGATCCCGCGTCGCGCGAACAGGTGCTCGACGCGCTGCGCAGCTACCACGGCGCGGTGGTGCTGGTGACCCACGACCCGGGCGCGGCCGAGGCCCTCGACCCGCAACGCGTCGTGCTGTTGCCCGACGGCACCGAGGATTACTGGTCCGGCGAGTATCGGGACCTCATCGAGCTGGCGTGATCCGCTAAGGCTCGAATAAATGGGCGCTGGCGATTTCGCCAAATCGGCCCGCGGCCGGCAGCGGCTTCTTACTCTATGTGCTTGGGGGTCGAGCCAGCGTGGAGGGGGACCTTGAAGAGCTCAGTGAGAAAGCCGAAGAAGACGCGCAAGCAGGAGTTGCACGAGCTGCGCAACGCGTACGAGCGCGGCGCCAGTATCCGCAACCTGGCGGCCACCACCGGCAGGTCGTACGGATCGATTCACAGCATGCTGCTCGAGTCCGGCACCACGCTGCGCGCCCGCGGCGGCGCCAACCACACTTCCCGACCGCGCCAGTCCACGCGAACGTAGCGTCACTGCGAAATTACGTCCCCTCATTCGCAGTGGCGTTACGCTCGCGGCCAGAATCGCGTGAATCGCGAGAATCGCTGCGCCGCACCGACTTTTCCACCAGGTCGAGGACCGCGGCCAGCCGGCGCGGGTCGTCGCCGGATGCCAGCCGGGCCACCAGGCCGTCGAGAACCAGTTCTAGGTAGCACTGCAGGACGTCGCCGGGTACGTCGTCGCGCACCCGGTGCGCCTCCTTCTGCCGGCGCAGTCGATCGGTCGTCGCCGCCGCCAGTTCCGCGGAGCGTTCCGCCCAGCCCTGGCTGAACACGGGGTCATTGCGTAGCTTGCGCGCGATCTCCAGCCGGGTGGCCAGCCAGTCGAACTCCTCCGGCGCGGCGAGCATGTCGCGCATCACCTGGATCAGGCCCTCGCGGGACGCCACGTCGGCCATCCGCTCGGCGTCCTCGTGCGCGAGCGCGAAAAACAGCGCGTCCTTGTCCCGGAAGTGATGGAAGATCGCGCCGCGCGACATCCCGATCGCCTTCTCCAGCCGACGCACCGTGGCTTTGTCGTAACCGAATTCGGCGAAGCAATGGCGGGCACCGTCGAGAATCTGGCGGCGGCGAGCCGCCAGATGGTCCTCGCTGACTCTTGGCATGCCAGGGCTTGGGTCGGCTCGGGTTAGCCGGACTTCAGCATGTTGCGCAGCACGTAGTGCAGGATGCCGCCGTTGCGGTAGTAGTCGGCCTCGCCGGGGGTGTCGATGCGCACCACCGCGTCGAACTCGATCGCCTCGGAACCGTCCTTGCTGGCCTTGACATGCACCGTCTTCGGCGTCTTGCCGTCGTTGAGCGCCTCGATGCCGGTGATGTCGAAGACCTCGGTACCGTCCAGCCCCAAGTCCCCGGCGGTCTTGCCCTCGGGGAACTGCAGTGGGATGACGCCCATGCCGATCAGGTTGGAGCGGTGGATGCGCTCGAACGACTCGGTGATCACCGCCCGCACGCCCAGCAGCAGCGTGCCCTTGGCCGCCCAGTCGCGTGACGAGCCGGACCCGTATTCCTTGCCGCCCAGCACCACCAGCGGGATGTTTTGTGCCGCATAGTTTTGCGCCGCGTCGTAGATGAACGCCTGCGGGGCGCCCTCCTGGGTGAAGTCGCGGGTGTAGCCGCCGGAGACGTCGTCGAGCAGCTGGTTACGAAGCCGGATGTTGGCGAACGTGCCACGGATCATCACCTCGTGGTTGCCGCGCCGCGAGCCAAAGGAGTTGTAGTCCTTGCGGTCGACGCCGTGCTCGTCGAGGTACTGCGCCGCCGGGGTGCCCGGCTTGATGCTGCCGGCGGGGGAGATGTGGTCGGTGGTCACCGAATCGCCGAGCAGTGCCAGCACCCGGGCGCCGGAGATATCGCCGACCGGCTCCGGGTCGGCCGACATGCCGTCGAAGTATGGGGGCTTGCGCACATACGTCGAGTCCTCGTCCCACTCAAAGGTGTTGCCGCTGGGGGTCGGCAGGTTGCGCCAGCGTTCGTCGCCCTTGAAGACGTCGGCGTAGTTCTTGGTGAACATCTCCTGGCTGATCGCCGAGGCGATGGTGTCCGAGACGTCCTTCTGCGACGGCCAGATGTCCTTGAGGAAGACATCATTGCCTTCTTTATCTGTACCGAGCGGCTGCTGATCGAAGTCGAAGTCCATGGTCCCGGCCAGCGCGTAGGCGACCACCAGCGGCGGCGACGCCAGGTAGTTCATCTTCACGTCGGGGTTGATGCGGCCCTCGAAGTTCCGGTTGCCCGACAGCACCGCCGCCACCGAAAGGTCGTTGTCGTTGATGGCCTTTGAGACCTCGTCGGGCAGCGGGCCGGAGTTGCCGATGCACGTCGTGCAACCGTAGCCGACCAGATAAAAACCGAGCTTCTCCAAATACGGCCACAGGCCGGCCTTGTCGTAGTAGTCGCTGACCACCTGGGAGCCCGGCGCCATAGACGTCTTCACCCACGGCTTGGACGCCAGCCCCTTCTCGACGGCGTTGCGCGCCAGCAGCGCCGCGCCCAGCATCACCTCCGGGTTCGACGTGTTGGTGCACGACGTGACCGCGGCGATCACCACCGCGCCGTGGTCGAGCACGAACTCGCCGAATTCGTCGGAGCGCACCGTCACCGGGTTGCTCACCCGGCCCTTCGCGTGCTTCGCGGCCGACTCCACCGGTTTGTGGTCGTCGGCGTGCCCGTTCTCCAGCGCCCCGGGGTCGCTCGCCGGGAACGTCTCGTCGACCATCTCGTCCAGCTTCGAGTAGTCCTTCTTGTCGGGGTCGTCGCCGACGTAGTTGGGAATCTGCTCGCGGAACGTGGATTTCGCGTCCGACAGCGCGATCCGGTCCTGCGGGCGCTTGGGGCCGGCGATCGAGGGCACCACGTCGGACAGGTCGAGTTCGAGGTATTCCGAGTAGGCGGGCTCGTGCTCGGGGTCGTGCCACATGCCCTGTTCCTTGGCGTAGGCCTCGACCAGCGCCACCTGCTCGGGCTTGCGGCCGGTGAACTTCAAGTAGGAGATGGTCTCTTCGTCGATCGGGAAAATTGCTGCGGTGGAACCGAATTCGGGGCTCATATTGCCCAGGGTGGCGCGGTTGGCCAGCGGCACCTCGGCCACGCCTTCGCCGTAGAACTCGACGAACTTGCCGACGACGCCGTGCTTGCGCAGCATCTGGGTGACGGTGAGCACCACATCGGTCGCGGTGACGCCCGGCTTGATCTCGCCGCTCAGCTTGAAGCCGACGACCCGGGGGATGAGCATCGACACCGGCTGGCCCAGCATCGCGGCCTCGGCCTCGATGCCGCCCACGCCCCAGCCGAGCACGCCGAGGCCGTTGACCATCGTGGTGTGCGAATCGGTGCCCACGCAGGTGTCGGGGTACGCAGTGATATTTCCCGCATCATCGCTGCGGGCCATCACCACGCTCGCCAGGTATTCGATGTTGACCTGGTGCACGATGCCGGTGCCCGGCGGCACCACCTTGAAGTCGTCGAATGCCCCTTGCCCCCAACGCAAGAACTGGTAGCGCTCGCCGTTGCGCTGGTACTCGATCTCGACGTTGCGCTCGAAGGCGTCGGCACGACCGAAGAGGTCCGCGATCACCGAGTGGTCGATGACCAGGTCGGCGGGGGCCAGGGGATTGACCTTGTCGGGATTGCCGCCGAGGTCGCCGACGGCCTCGCGCATGGTGGCCAGGTCGACGATGCAGGGCACACCGGTGAAGTCCTGCATGATCACCCGCGCCGGGGTGAACTGGATCTCCACACTCGGGTCGGCCGACGGGTCCCAGTTGGCGATCGCCTGGATGTGGTCCTTGGTGATGTTGGCGCCGTCCTCGGTGCGCAGCAGATTCTCGGCCAGCACCTTGAGGCTGTAGGGAAGTTTCTCGGTACCGGGCACCGCGTCAAGGCGGTAGATCTCGTAATCGTTCTCCCCGACCGTCAGGGTGTCGCGGGCATCAAAAGAGTTTAGGGACGAATTCTTCGTAATACCGCTGCTCACATCAACTCCCGGCTAGATCTCGCCGCGACGGGCTGTGTCGTCGGCGCTCTCAACTCTAACAGTACGCTTGTCCTGCAATGCACCCCATGGGTGGTTCAAGTCTTGTCCTGGCGAGCGCGTGCTGCCACCTAGATACCCACAAATCGCGTACCGTGCCCGTGTGACCGGACCGCACGTGATCCCGTTCCTGCCGTCGTACATCCCGCCCGACGTCGACATAAATCAGGTGAAGGCCGACGTGGCCGACGGCGGGGTGAGCGTGCCCCCCTCCGACGCCGCAGATGCGCCTGCGCTGCGCCAGGTGGTCGCGCAGGCCCGCAAGGACGGCATCGACCTCAAGATCGTCGTCATCGAACACAACCCGCCCATCGACACCCCACTTCGCGACATCGCCACCGAGGTCGGCAAGGCCCATCCCGATGCCACCGTGCTCGCCATCAGTCCGTCGTTCGCGGGCACCTACAGCACGCACTTCGACCGCGTCACGCTCGAGGCCGGCCAGGATGTCGCCAAGAACGGCGATCCGGTGCAGGCGTCGAAGAATTTTGTTAGTGAGTTGACGACGCAGCATTTTCCGTGGACGCCATTCACGATTGTCCTCGTAGTGGCGGTGCTGGCGGCCGTTGTCGCCACTCGCGTGCTGCGGATTCGTGGCAAACGCGCGGCCGCGGCGGACGCAGCGTCGGACACCGCCGACTGACCCCTTTGTGGCGTCCGGCAAATTCAGACGTCACCATTCGATAACGCTACATTCAATTACAGACCTGTAATTTGTGACTAAAGTTTCTTTGGCGTCAGATGTGACGTACGGTGCAATCGGTGGCTGATGTTGCAGTTGTGATTTTTGTGACTGCTCACAGAAACCCACGAATGTGCCGGCACGTTCGCGTTGAGCCTTAGGAGACTTGAGTGAGACGCACCCCTGGCGCCTCTGCTTCCCGGCTGCCATGGCGGATGTGTGCGGTTCCGATGATCATCGGGTTGCTGCTCGCCATGCCCGGCCTTGCCGCCGCGCAGCCGGGTAGTCCTGATCTCGCCGGGCTCGTCGCCGCCGTCGCCAACGCCAACCAGAAGCTCGGGGACCTCGGCGCCGCCATCCAGGCGCAACAGGAAGGCGTCAACAAGGCGATCGTCGACGTGCAGGCGGCGCGGGACAATGCCGCCGCATCGCAGCAGGAAGTGGATGCCAGCGCACAGCGGGTCACGGAGGCCAACACCGCGATCACGGCGGCCCAACAGCGCTTCGACACCTTCGCTGCCGCAACGTATGTCAACGGTCCTTCGGATTCGTACCTGACCGCGTCCGACCCCGCCGACATCATCAACACCGCGGCCGCCGGGCAGACGTTGTCCGTCAGCTCCCAGCAGGTGATCATCGATCTGCAGCGCGCCCGCACCGAACAAGTGAATAAGGAATCGGCCGCGCGATTGGCCAAGCAGAATGCCGACAAGGCCGTCGCCGACACCGAGACCAGCCAACAGAACGCGGTTTCGGCGCTCGCGAACGCGCAGCAGACGTTCAAGACCCAGCAGGCCCAGCTGGATCAGCTGACGTCCGAACGCGCGGCCGCACGGGCCAAGCTGGACGAGGCCCGCAGCTGGTCGGCCCCCGCGGGCGGCCAGCCAGCCGCTGCCCAGCCGGCCGCTGCGGCCACCGGCGACGCGTCCGCGAACTGGGACCGGGCGCCCGCTTCGCGTGACGCGCGCGCCGGAACTTGGGACTCGGCATGGGATCCCACGCTGCCCGCGATTCCGAGCGCGTTCGTCAGCGGTGACCCGATCGCGATCATCAACTCACTGCTGGGCATCGCGTCCACCTCGGCGCAGGCGACCCAGCAGATGGGCCACAACTTCCTACAGCAGCTCGGCCTCGCCCCGACACCCAGCGGCTACACGAACGGCGCGATTCCCCGCGTTTACGGCCGACAGGCTTCCGAGTACGTCATCCGCCGCGCGGTGTCGCAAATGGGTGTGCCGTATTCGTGGGGCGGCGGCAATGCTGCGGGGCCCAGTGGCGGCATCGATTCCGGTGCCGGCACAGTCGGTTTCGACTGTTCGGGCCTGATCCTGTACGCGTTCGCCGGCGTCGGGATCAAGCTGGACCACTACTCGGGTTCGCAGTACAACGAAGGCCGCAAGATCCCGTCGTCGCAGATGCGGCGTGGCGACGTGATCTTCTACGGTCCAGGCGGCAGCCAGCACGTGACGCTCTACCTCGGCGACGGCCAGATGCTGGAGGCCCCTTACACCGGGTCGTCGGTGAAAGTCTCGCCCGTGCGCACGAGCGGCATGACCCCGTACGTCCTCAGATACATCGAATACTGATCGGGGAAATACTTTGCGGCACAAGCTATTCCGCTGGCTACAGCTCTTGGTTCTGGTGATCGCCGCTGCCGCGCTCTCGCTGGGAGCCGCGCTGTCGGCGAGCCCGATCGGGTACGCCGCTCCCGATGATGGGTGGGACCCCAGCTTGCCCAAACTGCTGAGCGCAGGCGCCCCCGGCGACCCGGTCGCGATCGCGAACGCATCCCTGCAGGCCAGCGAACTCGCGACGCAGACGACCCTCGACATGGGGCACAAATTCCTTGCCAGTCTGGGCCTTGTCAGTGACAACAGCAGCGCCGTTCCGGGTCGAGGCAGCCGGGTTTACGGCAGGCAGGCGGCCGAGTATGTGATCCGGCGTGGGCTTTCTCAGTTGGGTGTGCCGTATTCATGGGGCGGCGGGTCGCTGACCGGCCCGAGCCGAGGCGTCGGGGACGGCGCCGACACGGTCGGCTTTGACTGCTCCGGGCTGGTTCGCTATGCGTTCGCCGGTGTTGGCGTGCTGCTGCCGCGGTTCTCCGGCGATCAGTACAACGCCGGCCGGCACGTCCCGCCGTCGCAGGCCAAACGCGGCGACCTGATCTTCTACGGACCCGGCGGCGGCCAGCACGTCACCCTGTATCTCGGTAACGGCCAGATGCTGGAGGCGTACGACACCGGGGTGCCGATCAGGGTGGCGCCGGTGCGGAGCGCCGGCATGACACCGTATGTGACCCGAATAATTGAGTATTGACGCGGCCCCGCGCGCACCGCGGGCATGTCGCCGCACCCTGATAATCGAAAGCTGAGCCTGGCCTGAGTTGATCCTGAGCACTAGTGATGAATGCTCTTCGCTGAGGCGACACTTCGCTGGGCGACGTCGACGGATTCCGAACTGCCTGGAATAGTTGACGGCGAGCGTGTGGCCAACTCCGGCCGACGCCGTTGCGACCAGCGTCTTAATAGATGATGTGGAAGGACCGTTGATGACGTCACCGAGTGGGCCGACGCAGGGCGCCGGAGGATATTCCGGACCAGGCCCGGCGCAGGGCTATCCTCCTCCCGGCTCTCATGCGGCACCCCCCAACAATGGCGGCCTGCAACAAGAAGTACACACGCTCGAGCGGGCGATCTTCGAGGTCAAGCGGATCATCGTCGGCCAGGATCAACTGGTCGAACGGATGCTGGTCGGACTGCTCGCCAAGGGGCACGTGCTGCTCGAAGGTGTGCCGGGGGTGGCCAAGACACTCGCGGTCGAAACCTTCGCCAAGGTGGTCGGCGGGACCTTCGCCCGCATCCAGTTCACGCCCGACCTGGTGCCCACCGACATCGTCGGCACTCGGATCTACCGGCAGGGCAAGGAAGAGTTCGACATCGAGCTCGGCCCGGTGGTGGTCAACTTCCTGCTCGCCGATGAGATCAACCGCGCACCAGCCAAGGTGCAGTCGGCGTTGCTGGAGGTGATGGCCGAGCGCAAGATCTCGATCGGCGGCAAGACATTCCCCCTGCCCGCCCCTTTCCTGGTGATGGCCACCCAGAACCCCATCGAGCAGGAAGGTGTCTACGCGCTGCCCGAAGCCCAGCGCGACCGTTTCCTGTTCAAGCTCAACATCGACTACCCGACGCCCGAGGAAGAGCGCGAGATCGTCTACCGGATGGGTGTCACGCCACCAACGCCGAAGCAGATCCTTGCCCCCGGTGACCTGGTGCGGCTACAGGACGTGGCCTCCAACAACTTCGTCCACCACGCGCTCGTCGATTACGTGGTCCGCGTCGTCACCGCGACTCGGCACCCCGAGAAGTTCGGCATGCCCGACGCCAAGGCGTGGATTGCGTACGGCGCCTCGCCGCGCGCCTCGCTTGGCATCATCGCGGCGGCGCGGGCCCTTGCCTTGGTGCGCGGGCGTGACTACGTCGTCCCGCAGGATGTCGTCGAGGTCATTCCGGATGTGCTCAGGCATCGGCTGGTGCTGACCTATGACGCGCTGGCCGACGAGATCTCCGCCGAGACGGTGATCAGCCGGATCATGCAGACGGTCGCCCTGCCGCAGGTGAATGCGATTCCGCAGCAAGGTCATTCGGTGCAACCGGTGATGCCAGCCGCGGCCGCCGCAGCCAGCGGTCGGTGATAGCGCTCTGTGACTACCCCTTCACCCCTTTCACGGTCCAGACGCACCGTTGATCTGCCGTCACTGAAGCGCGGCGAAATCCGTGACCCCGCGCTGACGGCGGCGCTGCGCAAGCTGGAGTTGACAGTGCGCCGCAAGCTCGACGGCGTGCTGCACGGTGACCACCTCGGCCTGCTGCCAGGCCCGGGATCGGAGCCGGGGGAGTCGCGGATCTATCAGCCCGGTGACGATGTGCGCCGGATGGACTGGTCGGTCACCGCGCGCACCACGCATCCGCACGTCCGGCAGATGATCGCCGACCGCGAGCTGGAGACCTGGCTGGTCATCGACATGTCGGCCAGCCTGGACTTCGGCACCGTCGGCTGCGAGAAACGGGATCTGGCGGTGGCGGCCGCGGCGGCGATCACGTTCCTCAACAGCGGGGGCGGCAACCGGATTGGCGCGGTGATCGACAACGGCGACTCCGTGCGGCGGGTCCCTGCGCTGTCGGGCCGCATCCACGAGCAGGAGATGCTGCGCACCATAGCCACGATGCCCAAGGCGCCGACGGGGGTGCGGGGCGACCTGGCGGCCGCCATCGACGCGTTGCGCCGGCCGGAGCGGCGCCGCGGTATGGCGGTGATCATCAGCGACTTCCTGGGGCCGATCAACTGGATGCGTCCGTTGCGGGCCATCGCCGGGCGTCATGAGGTGCTGGGTATCGAGGTCCTCGACCCGCGCGACGTCGAGCTTCCCGACGTCGGCGACGTGATCCTTCAGGATGCCGAAAGCGGCGTCACGCGAGAATTCACCATCGACTCACAGCTGCGCGACGATTTCGAGAAGGCCGCGGCGGCCCACCGCGCCGAGGTGGCGCGCACCTTGCGGCGCTGCGACGCGCCGCTGCTCTCGCTGCGCACCGACCGGGACTGGATCGCCGACGTGGTCCGGTTCGTCGCCGGCCGTCGCCGCGGTGCCATGGCCGGCCGATGACCGTTATTCGACTGAAATGACAAGTAGCACATGACTTTACCGTTGCTCGGACCGATAACGATGTCGGGCTTCGAACACGTTTGGTTCTTTCTGTTTCTCTTGGTGGTCCTCGGGCTGATCGGGCTCTACATCGTCGTGCAGCTGGCCCGGCACCGGCGGATGCTGCGCTTTGCGAACATGGAGCTGCTGGAAAGCGTTGCGCCCAAACGCCCGTCGCGCTGGCGGCACCTGCCCGCGATCCTGCTCGTGCTGTCGTTGCTGATGTTCACGGTCGCGATGGCAGGACCCACACACGATGTCCGGATTCCGCGCAACCGCGCGGTGGTGATGCTGGTGATCGACGTGTCCCAGTCGATGCGCGCCACCGACGTGTCGCCGAGCCGGCTGGCCGCCGCGCAGGAGGCCGCCAAGCAGTTCGCTGGCCAGCTCACGCCCGGCATCAACCTTGGTCTGATCGCATACGCGGGCACCGCCACCGTGTTGGTGTCGCCGACCACCAACCGTGACGCGACCAAGAACGCCATCGACAAGCTGCAGCTGGCCGACCGCACCGCGACCGGTGAGGGCATCTTCACTGCGCTGCAGGCCATCGCCACCGTCGGCGCGGTGATCGGCGGGGGTGACACCCCGCCGCCTGCGCGCATCGTGCTGATGTCGGACGGCAAGGAGACCGTGCCGTCCAATCCCGACAACCCCAAGGGCGCCTACACCGCCGCCAGAACCGCCAAGGATCAGGGCGTGCCGATTTCGACCGTGTCGTTCGGCACCCCGTACGGCTACGTCCAGATCAACGACCAGCGCCAGCCCGTGCCCGTCGACGACGTGATGCTCAAGAAGATCGCCGCGCTGTCCGGCGGCGACTCCTATTCCGCCTCGAGCCTGGAGCAGCTCAAGCAAGTCTTCACCAACCTCCAGGAGCAGATCGGCTACGAGACCATCAAGGGCGACGCCAGCGTTGGCTGGCTGCGGCTGGGCGCGGTGGTGCTGGCGCTGGCGGCGCTGGCCGCGCTGCTGATCAACCGGCGGCTGCCCACTTAGCCGATTTCGGGCTGACGCAGGCCAGGCATTAAGTTGGCGGGGATGACTGCGGACGCGAGGAGCAAAAGGGCAGATGCGGACGCGAGGAGCAAAGAGGCAGATGCGGACGCGAGGAGCAAAAGGGCAGATGTGACCGACAATCCAGCCGATACCGCCGGTCGCCGTCCGCCCTTCGTCGCCCGTTCGGTCCTGGTGACCGGCGGTAACCGGGGCATCGGGCTGGCGGTGGCGCGGCGACTGGCCGCCGACGGGCACAAGGTGGCCGTGACGCATCGCGGTTCCGGGGCGCCGGACGACGATCTGTTCGCCGTCGAGTGTGACGTCACCGACAGCGCGGCCGTCGACGCCGCGTTCACCGCGGTCGAAGAGCACCAGGGCCCGGTCGAGGTGCTGGTGGCAAACGCCGGCGTCACCGCCGACATGTTGATCATGCGGATGAGCGAGGAGAACTTCGCCAAGGTCATCGACGCGAACCTGACCGGTGTGTTCCGGGTGGCCAAGCGGGCGTCGCGCAACATGATCAAGAAGCGTTTCGGCCGGATGATCTTCATGGGTTCGGTGGCCGGGCTCACCGGCCTGCCGGGCCAGGCCAACTACTCGGCATCCAAGGCCGGCCTTGTGGGCATGGCGCGCTCGCTGACCCGTGAACTGGGCTCGCGGTCCATCACCGCGAACGTCGTTGCGCCAGGGTTCATCGACACGCAGATGACCCGCGCGCTCGACGAGAAGCAGCAGGCGACGGCGCTCACGGCGATCCCGCTGCAGCGCATCGGCTACGTCGAAGAGGTGGCAGGGGTGATCAGCTTCCTGGCATCGGAGGACGCGGGCTACATCTCCGGCGCGGTGATCCCGGTCGACGGCGGCTTGGGCATGGGCCACTAGGAGAGGTAAGGACTTTCACATGGCAGGGTTTCTCGAAGGCAAGCGCATCCTCGTCACGGGGATCATCACCGACTCCTCGATCGCCTTCCATATTGCGCGGGTGGCCCAGGAAGAGGGCGCGGAGTTGGTGCTGACCGGTTTCGACCGGCTGCGGCTGATCAAGCGCATCATCGACCGGCTGCCGAAGCCTGCACCGCTGCTGGAACTGGACGTGCAGGACGAGAAGCACCTCGACACGCTCGCCGACCGCGTCACCGAGGTGATCGGCGAGGGCAACAAGCTCGACGGCGTCGTGCACTCGATCGGCTACATGCCGCAGTCCGGGATGGGCATCAACCCGTTCTTCGACGCGCCGTACGAAGACGTCGCCAAGGGCATCCACATCTCGGCGTACTCGTACGCCTCGCTGGCCAAGGCGCTGCTGCCGATCATGAACCGCGGCGGCGGCATCGTCGGCATGGACTTCGACCCGACAAGGGCGATGCCTGCCTACAACTGGATGACGGTGGCCAAGAGCGCGCTGGAGTCCGTCAACCGCTTCGTGGCACGCGAGGCCGGTGAGTATGGCGTGCGGTCGAATCTCGTTGCGGCAGGCCCGATTCGCACGCTCGCCATGAGCGCAATCGTCGGCGGAGCGCTCGGCGATGAGGCAGGCGATCAGATAAAGCTGCTGGAAGAGGGCTGGGATCAGCGAGCGCCGCTTGGCTGGAACATGAAGGACCCGACGCCGGTCGCGCGCACCGTGCTGGCTCTGGTCTCGGACTGGCTGCCCGCCACCACCGGGACCGTCATCTACGCCGACGGCGGCGCCAGCACGCAGTTGCTGTAATGGCGTGATGAGCCTCTTGGGCGAAGAACACACCGGCGCCGTTGACGCCGTCCTGCTGCTGTCGTTCGGCGGGCCGGAGGGCCCCGAGCAGGTGATGCCGTTCCTGGAGAACGTCACTGGCGGCCGCGGCATCCCGCGGGAACGGCTGGCGGCGGTTGCGGAGCACTACCTGCATTTCGGTGGCGTCTCGCCGATCAACGGGATCAATCGCGAGCTGATCACCGCGCTGGAAGCCGAGATCGATCTGCCCGTGTACTTCGGCAACCGCAACTGGGCGCCCTATGTTGAGGACACCGTCGCGGCCATGCGCGACAACGGGATTCGCCGTGCAGCCGTGTTCACCACTTCGGCGTGGGGCGGCTACTCCAGCTGCACCCAGTACGTCGAGGACATCGCACGGGCAAGGACAGCGGCCGGCCAGCGCGCGCCGGAACTGGTGAAGCTACGCCAGTACTTCGACCATCCGCTGTTCGTGGAGATGTTCACCGAAGCCATCGGTGCGGCAGCACAGACTCTGCCTGACGAGTTGAGGGAACGGGCACGGCTGGTGTTCACCGCGCACTCCATTCCCGTCGCGGCCCGATCGCGTTGCGGCCCAGACTTGTACGGCCGCCAGGTGGCCTATGCGTCGCGCCTGGTCGCCACTGCGGCAGGCTATGAAGACTACGACCAGGTGTGGCAGTCACGTTCGGGGCCGCCACAGGTACCGTGGTTGGAGCCCGACATCGCCGACCACCTGACGACGCTCACCGAGGGCGGCACGAAGGCCGTGATCGTCTGCCCGATCGGGTTCGTCGCCGACCACATCGAGGTGGTGTGGGACCTTGACCACGAGCTACGGCAGCAGGCGGCGGAACTTGGCATCGCATTCGCGCGGGCGGCGACGCCGAACGCCGATTCGCGGTTCGCGCGGCTGGCCGCGGATTTGATCGACGAGCTGCGCTACGGCCGCGAACCCGCCCGAGCGCCCGGCCCGGATGCCCCACCGCTGCAGGGTTTTTCGGTCAACGGCGCACTTTGCACGCCGAACTGCGGCTAGGTCCCTACGCCTGCCAAGCGGAGTACAGGATCGCGCTGACCGCGGCCATCCGCGCCGATCGCACCACCCCGGAAAGCGGGCGCAGTGCATCGCTGGCGATCTGCACCTCGGACGAAGTCTGCAACCCGATCGGGATCAGGCCGGAACTCACGGTGATGATCGCGTCGATGTGGGCGGCGTTCTCGAGCACCCGCACTGCTCGCGCTGGAGCGTGATCGGGGACCAGGTGCCCCCTGGCACCTTCAAGCACCTGCTCGACGAGCCCGCGAGGGTCGGCCACATCGGTGCCTGCGGCGCGGATGGCGCCCAACGCGTCCGCGGCCGAACGAACGCCCGCACGCAGTGCGTACTCCGCCGCGGCGAGGTCGAGGTATTCCGGAGTCGGCGCGCCAGGTACCGAATAGACCGTCCACGACAACGCGGTCGGCTCCGGTTCGAATTCGGACTTGTCGTCCAGTTCGTCGTACTCGAAGTCGGGGACCAAGCCGACGGCTTCGGACGGATCGGTGCCGACGAGGATCGCCTCACCCGCGGTGACCGCGTCGCGTTGAAACTGAGTGCCCGCGGGGAGCCCGCGCACGTCGCCGGGGACGGGCAGCACCACCCCGATCGGCGGCGCCGACCCGGCCGGGCCTGCCGCCGTGCGCACCGTCTGCAGCATTGATACCGCGCCGGCGTCGTTCAGGTCTGGCCACGGCAATCCGGTGCGGCCGGCGGCCACCGAGTCGTAGGCGGTTACGGAATGCCTTGGCGCCCATTGCGATAACGCATCGAGCACGTCATCAGGCGCGGCGGCGCCTGCGAGCCAGGCATTGGCCCAAACCGACAGCGAGACACTGGGGCACCACATGATGCTCGCAGTGTAGTAGTTAGCCGCTGATCGGGTCGGCTGCGCGATAGGCTGGCGCCATGGCCGTCCCGCTGATCTGGCTAATCGCCGCACTGGCCCTCGCCGGGGCCGAAGCGCTTACCGGCGATCTGTTCCTGCTCATGCTGGGCGCCGGAGCGCTGGCAGCGGCCGGTTCGAGTCTTCTCTTCGACGACCTGTGGGTGCACGGCGCGGTGTTCCTTGTGGTGTCGGTCCTGTTGCTGGTGCTGGTGCGGCCCGCGCTGCGACGGCATTTCATGTCGGGCAAGGGTCTGCCTGAGCCGGTAAAGGCCCTTGAGGGCAAGAGTGCGCTGGTGCTGGATCGCGTCGCCCGCCATGAGGGCCAAGTCAAACTCGACGGCGAAGTCTGGACGGCGCGCCCGTTGAACGACGACGATGTCTACGAACCGGGCGACCACGTCACCGTCGTGCACATTGACGGTGCTACCGCGGTCGTCCAAAAAGTTTTCTAGAAGAGCCTGGGCAAACAACGGAAGGAACCCGTCATGCAAGGTGCCGTCGCTGGCCTGATCCTGGTCGGCGTGCTGGTGGTGTTCGCCGCCATCGTTGTCGCCAAGTCGGTTGCGCTGATCCCGCAGGCGGAAGCCGCGGTCATCGAGCGGCTGGGCCGCTACAGCAAGACCGTGTCGGGCCAACTCACATTGCTGCTGCCGTTTATCGACAAGATCCGGGCGCGGGTCGACCTCCGTGAGCGGGTGGTCTCGTTCCCTCCGCAGCCGGTGATCACCGAGGACAACCTGACGGTCAACATCGATACCGTCGTGTACTTCCAGGTCACCAACCCGCAGGCGGCGGTGTAACAGATCAGCAACTACATCGTCGGCGTCGAGCAGCTGACCACCACCACGCTGCGCAACGTGGTCGGCGGCATGAGCCTGGAAGGCACCCTGACCTCCCGGGGCCAGATCAACAGCGTGCTGCGCGGCGAGCTGGACGAGGCCACCGGCCGTTGGGG
>NZ_JAOPWB010000306.1 GCF_025965855.1 Mycobacterium sp.
CAAAGACGTCACCTCGGAAACCTGATGGCGCGTGCGGGCGCGGGCCAGCGACTCGGTCAGCCGGCGCAACACCAGGTCGCGGTTGGACTCCAGCACCATGTCGATGAAGTCGATGACCACGATGCCGCCGATGTCGCGCAGCCGCAGCTGGCGCACGATCTCCTCGGCCGCCTCCAGGTTGTTCTTGGTGACCGTCTGCTCGAGATTGCCCCCGGACCCGGTGAACTTGCCGGTGTTGACGTCGACCACCGTCATCGCCTCGGTCCGGTCGATCACCAGCGTGCCGCCCGACGGCAGCCACACCTTCCGTTCCATCGCCTTGGCGAGCTGCTCGTCGATGCGGTGCACCGCGAACACATCCGGTCCGCTCGCCTCGTCCGGTCCGGTGGCGGGTTCGTACTTGGTCAGCTTCGAAACCAGTTCCGGAGCAACGGAATTCACGTATTCGTTGATCGTGGTCCAGGCCTCGTCGCCGGAGACGAGCAGGCCGGCGAAGTCCTCGTTGAACAGGTCACGGATGACTTTGACCAACACGTCCGGCTCTTCGTAGAGCGACACCGCGGCGCCGGCGGCCTTCTGCTTGGTTTCGCCGGCCTTGGCCTCGATTTGTTGCCAGCGTTCCTGCAGGCGGGTGACGTCCTTGCGGATGTCCTCTTCTTTGACTCCCTCGGACGCGGTGCGGATGATCACCCCGGCGTCGGACGGCACCACCTCGCGCAGGATCTCCTTGAGGCGCTGGCGTTCGGTGTCGGGCAGCTTGCGGCTGATCCCGGTCGACGACGCGCCCGGCACATAAACCAGATAGCGACCGGCCAGTGATACCTGCGTGGTCAGCCGGGCGCCCTTGTGGCCGACGGGGTCCTTGCTGACCTGGACGACGACGTAATCGCCGGGTTTGAGGGCCTGTTCGATCTTGCGGTCGGACCCGCCCAATCCCGCGGCTTCCCAGTTGACCTCTCCGGCGTAGAGCACGCCGTTGCGGCCGCGGCCGATGTCGATGAAGGCCGCCTCCATCGAGGGCAGCACGTTCTGCACGATCCCGAGGTAGATGTTGCCCACCAACGAGGCGGAGGCGGCGGAGGTCACGAAATGCTCGACGAGGATGCCGTCTTCCAGCACCGCGATCTGGGTGTAGCGCGCGCCGGGGTGCGGTGGCTCGGTGCGTACCCGGTCGCGCACGACCATCATCCGTTCGACGGCCTCGCGGCGCGCCAAGAACTCGGCTTCGGTCAGCACCGGCGGGCGCCGCCGTCCGGCGTCGCGCCCGTCGCGGCGGCGTTGCCGTTTGGCCTCCAGCCGAGTGGAGCCGTCGATGCCCTTGATCTCGGCGCTGGAGCTGCCGTTCGCATCGCTGCCGTTCTTGCCGGTGCGCGGCGGCCGCTCGTGCACCACGGTGTTCGGCGGGTCGTCGGGCGACGGACCCTCGTCGTTGTCGTCGCCGGATCCCGACTTGCGCCGCCGGCGCCTGCGGCGGCGCCGAGTGGCGGCCTCCGAGGATCCGTTCTCGTCGTCGTCGGCGTCGTCGGACTCGTCGGCATCCTCGGAGTCGGCGTCATCGTCGGCGTCTTGGCCGTCGGGTCCGCCTTGTTCGCCGCGACCGCGGCCACGCCCGCGGCGGCCGCGGCGCCGCCGCCGGTTGGCCTGCCGGTCGGACTGCTCTTCGTCATCGATGTCGGACTCATCGGAGTCGGGCCCCGCATCGTCCGAGTCGGTGTCGCGGCCGCCGCCGGTCTCGACTAACTGCGGCGCGACGAACAGCGGCATGTAATCCCGCCCCTCGCTTGAGGTTTCGAGCAGCAGCGGTTGTTCTGCGGCGGCCGCACTGCTGAAGCCGGGGATGTTGGGCAGGGGTTGGGCGAAGAGCAGTTCGCGCACCCGGAGTGCATCCTCACGGGCCACGCCGGAGTGCACGTTGCGGGTCCGCCCGTCGATTGTGTTGAGCGCCGCCAGCACCTCTTTGTTGGTGCTTCCCAACGCCCGTGCCAGCTGGTGGACTCTCAAGCGATCCGGCAGGTCGTCGTGCTGGGCCGGCCGTTGTGACGAGTCTGTGGGTGGTGCACTGTCTACCACGTATTCTCCTTTAGCCCCCGGGCGCGTCGTTCGACGCGGCCACGCGAGGGCTTCGCTATGGGCCTGGCTCGCTTCTCCCAGGCTTGTGATGGTCTCGCCCCGAGGGGCTCAGGTAGAACTCGCTCGGCGCCGTGCAGAATGTAGGCCTGACATGCCGCGCAACATCGCGGGGTGGCGATGGTCGCGCTTGTCTAAGTCTTCATTCGGGTGTCCGACGCCGGTCCGGCGACGTTCACCCGCTGTCAGTATCCCACATCACTTCCAGTGCCCACCCGCACCTGATCCGCGCGCTTCAGCAAACACCGTCGGGGCCCGGTGCTGCCCCTATCGTCCCAGCGCTAAATTCCGGGAAACCAGAGCGCGATTTCGCGCTTAGCGGAATCGACCGAATCGGACCCGTGCACCAGGTTGAACTGCGTCTCCAGCCCGAAATCGCCCCGAATCGTGCCGGGTGTGGCCTTCTCCACCGGGTCGGTACCGCCCGCGACCTGCCGAAACGCCGCAATCGCGCGCGGCCCCTCCACGATCGCCGCCACCACCGGCCCCGAGGTGATGAACTCCAGCAACGAGCCGAAGAACGGCTTGCCTTCGTGCTCCGCGTAGTGCTGGCCGGCCAGCTCTTCGCTGACGTGCCGGAGCTCCAGCGCCGCGAGGGTGAGGCCTTTTCGCTCGATGCGGCCGATGATCTCGCCTATCAGATGCCGCTCGATGGCGTCAGGCTTGATCAGTACCAGGGTCCGTTCGGTCACGGCGGACAGCGTACAGAACCGATTGCCGCTTAGCTTGGCGGCGACTGACGGCGCCGGACCTCGGCACGGAAGTAAGCGATCAACGCCCACAACCCGGTGAACAGCAGGCCGATGAATCCCAGCCCCGGATACACCGCGAAACCGGCGAGCAGAACCACCTGCACGCCCAGGTTCACCCAGATCGCCCAGGGCCTGCGCTGCAGCCCGGCCAGCAGGATCAGGACCACGGCCAGGCCGATCAGATAGACCAGCGACGCCGTGGTCAGGCCGCCGCCGACGGCGCCCACCACCGGTATCGCCAGCAGCACCACTATCGCCTCCAGAATCAGCGTCGCGGCCATCACCGCGCCGAAGCTCTTCCAGGGGTCGGGGCTCTGGGCGGTCATTGCGGGTCACGACCAAACAGGGTCCGCGCGGCCCCGGCGGTGACGACCGAGCCGGTGACGACGATCCCCGTGCCCGAGAATGATTCCCCCGCATTGCTTTCCGTGGCGGCCTCGTCGATCAGGGCGGTCGCGACGTCGATGGCGTCACGCAGGTTTTCGGCGGTCGCCACGCGATCGGGTCCGAACCGCTCACGCGCGGCCAGCGCCAGCGACTCGACGTCCAGCGCCCGCGGCGAGCCGTTGTGGGTCACGACGACGGAATCGAACGCCGGCTCCAGCGCGGCGAGGATGCCGTCCACGTCCTTGTCGGCCAGCACGCTCAGCACCCCGACCAGGAATCGGAAATCGAATTCGCCGGCCAGCGTCTGCGCCAGCGCGGCCGCACCGGCCGGATTGTGCGCGGCATCGATGAACACCGTGGGCGCGCTGCGCATGCGCTCCAGCCGGCCGGGGCTGGTGACGGCGGCGAAACCGGCCCGGACCGACTCGACGTCGAGCTGTCGCTGCGCGCCCGCCCCGAAGAAGGCCTCGACCGCCGCGAGCGCCACCACCGCGTTGTGGGCCTGGTGTTCGCCGTGCAGCGGCAGGTAGACGTCCGAGTAGACCCCGCCGAGGCCCTGCAGCTGCAGTACCTGGCCGCCGATCGCGACCTGGCGGCCCAACACCGCGAACTCCGAATCCTCGCGGGCAACCGCGGCGTCGGCGCGCACCGATTGGGCCAACAGCACTTCCATCGCCTCCGGCGCCTGGCGCGCTATGACGGCGACGGTGTCCGGCGCGCCCTCGGGTGCCTTGTGGATGATGCCGGCCTTTTCGCCGGCGATCCCGGCGATGTCGCCGCCGAGGTATTCCACGTGGTCGATGCCCACGGGGGTGATGACCGCGACCGGCGCGTTGATCACGTTGGTGGCATCCCAACGGCCGCCCATGCCCACCTCGACCACCGCCACGTCGACGGGCGCGTCGGCGAACGCGGCGAACGCCATCGCGGTGAGCACCTCGAACTTGCTCATCGCCGGCCCGCCGCCTGCCTGCGACTGCGCGTCGACCATCTGGACGAACGGCTCGATCTCGCGGTACGTCGCCACGTACCGGGCCGGACTGATCGGGTGTCCGTCGATCGCGATGCGCTCGACCGCCGATTGCAGGTGGGGGCTGGTGGTTCGGCCGGTGCGCCGCTGCAGCGCGGTCACCAGGGCGTCGATCATGCGCGCCACGGAGGTCTTGCCGTTGGTGCCCGCGATGTGGATCGACGGGTACCCCAGCTGCGGCGACCCGAGCAGGTCCATCAAGGCGCTGATCCGGGTGAGGCTCGGCTCGATGCGGGTCTCCGGCCAGCGTTGATCCAGCAGATGTTCGACCTGCAGCAGGGACGCGATCTCATCCGGTGTGGGCGGCGCGCCGATGCCCGATCCGCTATCGGAAGGCTGGTTCATTACAGCCCGGCCAGCCTCGCGTTGATCCGGTCGGTTTCCTCCCGGGCCACGCGCTGGCGGTCGCGGATCTTGGCGACGACGTGTTCCGGCGCCTTGGCCAGGAAGTCGGCGTTGGTCAGTTTGGCGGCCGTCGACGCCAGCTCCTTTTGCGCCGCGGCCAGATCCTTTTCCAGGCGCCGGCGCTCGGCGGCGACATCGATGGTGCCCGAGGTGTCGAGTTCGACGACGACGGTGCCGCCGCTGAGGCGCACCTCCACGGACGCCGACGGCTGAAAATCCGGACCCGGCGAGGTGAGCCAGGCCAGCGACGCCACCGGGCCCACCTGGCCGCCCAGGTCGGCGCCCTCAACACCGCCCATTCTCGCCGGCACCTTCTGCCGGTCGGCCAGGCCCTGGTCACTGCGAAACCGGCGGACCTCGGTGACAAGCCTCTGCATGTCGCTGATTCGTTGCGCGGCAACCGGATCCAGGGCGATGCCCGAGGGTTTCGGCCACTCGGCGATCACCAGCGACTCCTGGCCGGTCAGGGCCTGCCACAGCGCCTCGGTGAGGAAGGGGATGACCGGATGCAGCAACCGCAGCAGCGTGTCGAGCACCGCGGCCAGCACGGCGGTGGTGTTGGTGAGCCCTTCGGCGAGCTGCGTCTTGGCCAGTTCGACGTACCAGTCGCAGAATTCGTCCCACGCGAAGTGGTAGAGCGATTCGCAGGCGCGGCTGAACTCGTAGCCGTCGAACGCCGAATCGACTTCGGCGCGAACCTCTTCCAGTCGCCCGAGGATCCAGCGATCGGCGTCGGTGAGCGCGGCCTGCGCCGGTAAGGGGGCCTGGGAAATCGTAGTGGCCCCGTTCAGCAGCGCGTACCGGGTGGCGTTGAACAGCTTGGTGCCGAAGTTGCGCGAGGCCCGGACGGCGTCCTCGCCGACGGACAGGTCGCCGCCGGGGCTGGCTCCGCGGGCCAGCGTGAACCTCAGGGCGTCGGCCCCGAACGCCTCCATCCAGTCCAGCGGGTCGATGACGTTGCCCTTGGACTTGCTCATCTTGCGGCCGAACTCGTCGCGGATCAGCCCGTGCAGAAAGACGTCGGTGAACGGCACCTGCGGGCCTCGGCGGCCGCCCAGTGTGATGGCGTCGTCGTCGCCGACGAAGGTGCCGAACATCATCATCCGCGCGACCCAGAAGAACAGGATGTCGTAGCCGGTTACCAAAACGCTTGTCGGATAGAACTTTTCCAGCTCCGGCGTCTCCGCCGGCCAGCCCAGCGTGGAGAACGGCCACAGCGCGGACGAGAACCAGGTATCCAGCACGTCGGGGTCCTGTTCCCAGCCCTCCGGCGGCGCCTCGTCGGGCCCGACGCATATCTGCTCCCCATCGGGCCCGTACCAGATCGGGATGCGGTGACCCCACCACAGCTGCCGCGAGATACACCAGTCGTGCATGTCGTCGACCCAGGCGAACCAGCGCGGCTCCAGGCTGGCGGGGTGAATCACGGTGTCCCCGTTGCGAACCGCATCGCCTGCGGCCTTGGCCAGCGATTCGACCCGGACCCACCACTGCAGCGACAGCCGCGGCTCGATCGCCTCGCCGCTGCGCTCCGAATGCCCGACGCTGTGCAGGTAGGGCCGTTTCTCCTCGACGATCCGGCCCTGCGCCGCCAGCGCTTCGCGAACCGCGACGCGGGCCTCGAAGCGGTCCATGCCGTCGAATTGCGTTCCGGTGTCGGTGATCCGGCCCTTGGTGTCCATGATGGAGATCATCGGCAGCTCGTGCCGCAGCCCGATCTCGAAGTCGTTGGGATCGTGCGCGGGCGTGACTTTGACCGCGCCCGTCCCGAATTCGGGGTCGACGTGCTCGTCGGCGACGACGACGAGCCGACGGTCCACGAAGGGGTGCCGCAGGCTGGTGCCGACCAGGTGCCGGTAGCGCTCGTCGTCGGGATGGACCGCGATCGCGGTATCGCCCAGCATCGTCTCCACCCGGGTGGTGGCGACCACGATGTGGGGTTGCGAGTCGTCGAGCGAGCCGTACCGGAACGACACCAGTTCGCCTTCGACGTCAAGGTAGTTCACCTCGAGGTCCGAGATCGCCGTCTCGAGCACGGGCGACCAGTTGACCAGCCACTCGGCCCGATAGATCAGCCCGGCGTCGTAGAGCCGCTTGAAGATGGTTCGCACCGCGCGCGAGAGTCCCTCGTCCATGGTGAACCGGTCGCGGCTCCAATCCACGCCGTCGCCGAGCCGGCGCATCTGGGCGCCGATGGTGCCCCCGGACTCCCGCTTCCAGTCCCACACCTTCTCGACGAACAGCTCCCGGCCGAAGTCCTCCTTGGTCTTGCCGTCGAGCGCGAGCTGCTTTTCCACCACGCTTTGCGTCGCGATGCCCGCATGGTCCATGCCCGGCTGCCACAGCACCTCATAGCCCTGCATGCGCTTTCGCCGGGTCAGGGCGTCCATCATGGTGTGTTCCAGCGCGTGGCCCATGTGCAGGCTGCCGGTCACGTTCGGCGGCGGCAGCACGATCGAGTAGGCCGGCTTGGCGCTGTTCGCGTCCGCCTTGAAGTAGCCCGCGTCCAGCCACTTCTGGTAGATGGCGCCCTCCATCGCGGCCGGATCCCACGACTTGGGCAGCTCGGCGGCGGGATGGGCACTGGCGGTCACCGGTCAATTCTAGGGAGACCCAGTTGCCCGCGCGTAAGCGGCCGAATCGGGCCCGGTGGCGCCGAGACTGCAGCTACGCACACCCCACCGGCGTGTCGTGCGCGTGGTTGCCGTGTCGCGAGCTGATGCGGTCGGTTCCGTCGGATCAGCCCAGCCGGTCGACCCGCAGCGACACGCCAGCGGCCGGGAATCGCGAAAGCAGCACATCACCCATCGCGACCGCGGGCGTCAGCACACCGAGCAGATCGGAGAGTTTGTCGCGGTCCAGTGCGAGTGCCAGGCCGCACTCCCCCAACAGCACCGAGGTCGCCTTGTAGCCGGGGTCTCCCCGCTGCTCCATCCGCGCCACGTAACGGGCGCCGGTGGTCGTGGTGGTGTAGGTCTCGGTCCGGTAGTAGCCGCGATCCCGCGCCTCCGCACCGGGGCCGGTGCCCGGCTTGGGGAGAACCCGCTCCACCAGGCGGCGCGGCAGCAGCCGGAAGTAGCGGCTGCCCAACTCGAACATCGCGTTGCCGACGCCGCCGAGGACGGCCGACGCCACCGGCGCGAGGGCCGACGACCCGACGCTCATGTTCTCGTCGTAGCGGAACCGCCGACCGTACGCCCAGTCCAGCAACGCGTTGCTGCGCCGCACGATTCGGGTGTTCGTCGGCGCCATCAGGAATCCCGCGGTCCACAGACCGGACAGTTCGGGCGCCAGCCGGCCACCGCGGCGCGACGCCAGGTCGGGCTGCCGGCCGAATTCCGGTTCGGCGCCGCGGTCGGTGCTCAGCGTGTAGGGGTCGGCGAGCTGGCGGCGCGCATCGGGGTTGCTCGAGGCGGTGTGCAGGACTTCCAGCAGCGACGCGTAGGTGCCGCCGGAGAACCCGCCCCGCAACGAACGCACCACGAAGTGGGTGTCGGCGAGCTCCCCGGCGCCGTCCCGCTGCGCCGCCCGGTACAGCGCGTACACGCTCAAATCCGAGGGGATCGAGTCGAATCCGCAGGCGTGCACGATGCGGGCGCCGGTGTCGGCGGCCTGCTTGTGATACAGGTCGATGCTGTCGCGCATGAACGGCGGCTCACCGGTGAGATCGGCGTAATCGGTGCCGGCCGTGGCGCACGCGGCCACCAGCGGCAGCCCGTAGCGGGTGTAGGGGCCGACCGTCGTGACGACGACTCGCGTCCGGGCGGCCATCTCGTCCAGCGTCGACGGCGTCGCGGCGTCGGCCGTCAGGACCGGCCAGTCCCGCGCGGATTCGCTCAGGGTGTCGCGAACGGCGCGCAACCGGTCCGGCGACCTGCCGGCCAGCGCGATCCGCGCGCCCGCTCCGGCGCGCGCCAGGTATTCGGCGGTCAGCTTCCCCACAAAGCCGGTCGCGCCGTACAACACGATGTCGAATTCGCGCGGCGTAGCGGTCACCGGCCCGACGCTACCCCGGCCCTAGATAGGTAGTGCCGGGCCCAAGGCCCGGCCCTAGATAGGTAGTGCCGGGCCCAAGGCCCGGCACTACCTATACCTCTACTGACGATGAACGATCAGCCGCGCCGACCGCAGACCGGCCAGGCGTGGATGCCCTGCGTGTGCAGCACGTTCTCGGCCACCCGGATCTGCTCCTCGCGGCTCGCGCTCTGCGGCGACCCCGAGCCACCGTTGGCGTGCCACGTGCTGGACGTGAACTGCAGGCCGCCGGAGAAGCCGTTACCGGTGCTGATCCCCCAGTTTCCGCCCGACTCGCACTGCGCGATGGCGTCCCAGTTCACGCTGTACGCCTGGTGCACCGGAGGCGGCGGGGCGTCCGGCGCCGGCGGCGGCGGAACGTTCGGGTCGAAGCCGACGGGAGCCGGCGGCGGGGCGTCCGGCGCCGGGGGCGGCGGCGGAACGTTCGGGTCGAAGCCCGCGGGTGCCGGCGCGGGAGGCACGTCGACCGGCGCCAAGGCGTCCGGAACGGCCGCCGGCGGCGGAACGTTGGGGTCGAAGGCCTCCGGCGCTGGCGCCGGGGCGTCCGGAGCCGGCGGCGGGGGCGCGTCGGGGGCCCCGATGGGGGGAACGTTCGGGTCAAAGCCCATCGGTTCCGCGGTGGCGGTGGCGGAGGGCACCGTCACCAGGGTGCCTGTGATCGCGGCGAGGATGAGCGTCTTGCGGACGTTCTTCAAATTTTCTTCCTTTCGCGGTGCGCGCGCCAAAGCAGACCCACCGGAGTGGGTCGAAGTGCTGGGCTGGTGCCGAATAGGTGCTCTGGGACGTGCCGTCTCGTTCTGGCACGACAGCGGCGGGCGCT
>NZ_JAOPWB010000325.1 GCF_025965855.1 Mycobacterium sp.
GAACACCCGTTCGAGCAACAAAGCAGTGCGCCAAGCGGCCGGTTTTTGCTGGCCTAGTCGCTCTGCCGCAGCCGTGCCGCAGTCGTGCCGCAGCAGATTCAATACAGCTTGGCGCGGATCAACCCACTCAACCTTCTGACCTGCTGCTTTGTAACGACACCAACGCCCACCAACGCCACAAACGCCCAGATGGTTTAGTTCGCATCGAGTAGGTCCGGGGTTCGAATCCCCGTAGCTCCACCCCATTTGAGCAGGTCAGGACGTATGTAGCGCGCTAATCGATCACTACGCCTTTCGGGCCGTCCGCAGTCCGTCCGCAGCACATTTGACCGCGTCCAAGCGGTCCGCAACGCCGGCCAAGTCTTCGTCAAACAGGTCGGCGTACACGTCCAACGTCATCGACGCCTAAGCGTGTCCGAGCATCCGCTGCACCGCCTTCACGTTTGCGCCGGCGCTGACCGCCAAGGACGCCCGGATGCGGTTTCGCGGATGGGATCGAGATTTCGAACGCTGCGACAGTTGCGGATGTGTGAGTCCTGCCGTGCGACCCCGCGCACGCGGTGTCGAGCACCGCGCATCATCACTGGCTGCCCGGCGCACGGCCGACCGCGCGCAGCTAGAGGAGCGCGCCCGCTACGCCGGCTGCCGCATCGAACACGCCGCCGCGCTCGGCCGCATCCTGTCGGTACGGTGGTGACCGCCTTGCGCCCGCCGAACCAGGGTGCACCTCCTGCGCTATGTGCGGCCAGTCGTGTCGGTCAGCCGGGAAGCTTGGCCGCCAGAACGTCTGCTGTTTCGATCGACGGCGTTTCTTCGAACAGATACGCATTCTCTTTCAGCGCCGCTGCCACCTTGCCAACAAGATGGGCCTGCCGCCCGTCCTCATGGGGAAAGGCATCGAAGATCCCGAATTCAAGCACCCCGAAGCGGACCGCGAACCAAGTCGTGGTGGCGGGCTCTTGTTCGACCGCGGGGAGAGCACCGGTGAGAAAGTCCGCTACTTCCTGCTCCTTGCCCGGCTTGGCTAACAGGCGAACGAGCAACGCTACTTTGACCATGACTTGTCTCCTGAATTGACGACGAAATTGCCGGGGCGACCTTTACTCCCCTGATCAAAGCTATGAAGGGGCCGGCCAGCGCGAAACGGGCCAACGGGAGCAACTCACTTGGTCCGGTTGGGCCTATCAGGCTAGGGCGCCGAAGCGGCGGCTCCGGCAATCGGCGCGCGGGCCGTGTTGGCCGCCGGCATCCCCCGATCTTTCGATGGATGCGCAGTTTGTGGCGTCGGAGGGTGCCTGCCCCGCCACGATGTACATCACCACGCAAGGGGGACCTGATGTCTCAACGGCACGCACGCCGCGCCCGGTGGAGATCGCGCCGCCGACCACGAGCGGTCCGGCGAAGAACTCGCGGACCTCGTCCAGGAACGCGAACGGGAACAGCCGTCCGGTGTGACCGCCGGCGCCGTGGCACACCAACACCCCCTGATCGCACCAGCGGTCGACCTATCCGTCCTCGGACTGCTCCTCGGCACACGACACCTTGCCCTCCACGGAGCGACACCCGTAACCCAACGTTCGTTGCGCGGCGTTCGCAACGCGCGCAGTTCGATCGAGTGAACGTTTACCGCGTAGTCCCACGAAGACGAGCTAATGGGGTCACCGTCGATCCTCGTTACCGCGCCAGCTCTCGACCCTACGGTGAATTGCGAGACGTGGTTGGGTGTCGATACGCGAAAGTGCCTGTCCTGCAAGGCATGATGGAATTTCTCTAGGGTTCCACGATGCTGGCGAGACCAGCTCCGAGGAGGTGTTCGCACACCCTTTCGAATTCCACAGCGACGCAGCCGATTCCGGGTTGTGCAGCAAAGTGCCTGCGCAGTACGTCCGACAAGGTCGATCTTATCGTTGTCGCTTGGTGCTAGCAGGTAAGCACAGGTACCAGCTGGCGAGCAGCTTATTGGGGGTCAGCAGTGACGACACGGGCTTGCTGGAGCGCAATTATCGAAGACAAGGACGATAGGCCAGACATCGGGGGACTGCCATCGCAGGAGGAGAAGTCAATCATGAGCAATATTCCTGCAATAGAACTGAATGACGGCGCGCACATCCCGCAGCTTGGCGCCGCACTCGCAGCGCCAAGTTATGTGACGGCCGCACGAGCATGCGATGGAGCCGACCAGCATCGGGCCAGATCCCGCGAGCGCGGCTTGGCGCACTGAGCCGCAGATCACCAAGCCGGCCGGAATTAAGCGCGGCTCCCCGAGCGCTGAACCGAGTTAGAGACTGCACGTTCAGTTTCTAGATGATGAAGGAGTCCAACTGTGACAAACAGACTGCGCTATATCACGCCGTTGTTGGCGGCGGGGGCTGCCGCGGTAGCTATCGCCGCAGCGCCGACGGCCATGGCCGACCCCACCCCGGCTCAGCCGGCAGTAATCGCAACCGCCTCGACTGCCGTGGCCCCAAATGTTGTCGAGGCCGGTCACGGCGGCGGCGGTGGTGGTCACGGCGGTGGCGGTGGTCACGGCGGCGGCGGCGGTGATCACGGCGGCTACGGCGGTGATCACGGGGGCTACGGCGGTGATCACGGCGGCTACGGCGGTGATCACGGCGGCTATGGCTGGTGGCCCTGGGGCTACCGTTGAGCGGCCAAGACGCGGCTGAAACACACCGCCGCTGGTAAGTAACAGCCGCATACCGCCTACTGACGCGCTCCCATGCCCAACGGCAGCGCGTCACAGACGGGAGAGACCGATGTCCAGCTTCGAAGTCGACTTCCTGCGGAACGGCGGCTGGTGGATGGTTCACATTCCGAGCTTGGCGGGCAGACGCAACAGCGCTTTCCGGTGAGGCCGAGCTAACGGCACGCGAGTACATCGCGGTCGCTACCGGAACGCTAACTGCATCACTCCCAAGGAACAGCAGGCAATTGACGAGGAGCCGATGGACCTCGACGACGCCTGGTAGCGCGTTGTCGGCCAGTCGGGGAGGAATCGGCCTGCCACCCCAAGCAGATGACGGGCCGTAATGGCGATCCATCGTTTATTCCGTAGAATAGGAGCGAGAATCGATGAGAATCAACGACAAGCAACGGAACGCTTGGGGTCTGTAATCCGTTGTGCCGTAACGTTTAACGAGAATCAACGAGAACTAGAGCGATAGCGCTATCGCTGTTTGCGTGGTTGCGGGGTGATCAGCCCGTGGTGGTGCAGGACGCGCCGGATCGTGGAGGTGGACGGCGCCGGCAGGCCGGGCTGGTGCAGCTGCGATTGCAGGGTAAGGGGTCCGGCGTCGATGCCTTGGTTGACGGTTTTGTGGCGGAGCCGCACGATGGCGACGATCACCTCGTCGTTGACGGCCCGGGGGTTGCTGGCCGGGCGCCGCGAGCGGGCGTCGACGGCCTCCAAGCCGCCCTGGTGATCGCGCTTGAGCAGCCGGTGCAGATGCTGGCGGCAGAACCCGTAGGTCTGGGCGGCCGCGGTGACGCTGAGCTGACCACTGATGACATGAACGACGGCGACCCGCGCTTTGGACATGAACCACGACGGTCACCTATAACGCGACTCATCAACGAACGCCGCAGCTGTAACCCATGACGTGATCAGGCTGGCCGGACGGTGACTCCCGCTCCCGGGTTTACGAACCCTAGCCGGACTTCTTGCCGCCTTTGCGCCCTGCGGCCTTCTTCTGGGACTGGTTACCGCCGCTGCCGCTACCGCTGCTACGGCTGCTTTGGCTGCTGCCCGAACTTTTGCCGCCCCTGCTGGAGGCGCCCGGCGAGTTCGATATCGCCGCCGCCCTGGACTTGCTCATCCCCTTCTTGCGCAGGCCCTCATACTGTTTGTCATTCTTGACGCTGGACCCATGATCTTTCGCCACTTTGGAATCCTTTACATCGGGCAGCCGGAATACCCGCTTTCAACCGCAGAGAACGCCTATCCGGGAATCCTCAAAGGCGTTAAGGATCGGGCAATTCCTGCTACCGGCGTGCAGCGAACGCGCCCGTCGCTCACCACGACTAATGTGACGGGTCCTTTGCGATCCGCCCCGGTCGGTCGAATTTGAGCAGGTCAGTGCCGCTGGCGTGCGGTCTGTGATCGGGCACCGGGTTGCCGACGCCCGATTTGGGTACTGATCTCGTGGAGGCTGGACTCTTGACCACGCGCGCCGTTTTGCCGCCGTAGCGAACCCGTCGGCGCAGATGTGGTGCCAGTGACGGAAAGGATTAAATGGCGCATCGCGACCCCGACCCCGATTCCACTGACGCACTCTTGAAAGAACTCCTGGGGACCTACGGGCCGTGTGGCCAAGAGGACGAGGTTCGCGCCGTGTGTGCACGCGAACTGGAACCCGTCGTCGACGACATGTGGACCGACGACGCCGGGAACCTGGTCGGCTACATCGCCGCGGACGGTCCCCCCAACGACGCCGACCACCGACACCGGACCGCGTCGACCGCCGGATCCGGCGCCGCGACGCGGGTCATGGCGCACATGGACGAACTTTCCATGCTCGTCAAGCGGATCGAACCCGACGGATCGCTGCACCTGACGCACCTAGGAACGATGTACCCGGGGAATTTCGGCCTAGGACCCGTCGCGGTGCTCGGCGACCAGGAGACGCTCACCGCGGTGCTCACTCTCGGCTCCGAACACACCACCAAGGAGAGCCCGCGGATCTGGGAAACCAAACCGGATCAGGGCGACAAAGCGCTGGATTGGCACCACGTCTACGTCTTCACCGGCCGCACCCGCGAGCAGCTTGTGGCCGCCGGCGTGCACCCCGGCACGCGGGTGTGCGTCGAGCGGAGCAAGAGGACGCTGGTCGAGATCGGAGACTACGTCGGCTGCTACTTCCTCGACGACCGCGCGGCGGTGACGGCCCTGCTGCGCGCCGCTCGCCTGTTACGTGAACGCGGAGAACGACCCGCCGACGACGTCTACGCCGTGTTCACCACCAACGAGGAGATCGGCGGGGTAGGCGGCTCCCACGCCAGCGCCAGCCTGCCCGGCACGCTCACCCTCGCCCTGGAGATCGGGCCCACCGAGCAGGAATACGGCACCAGCGTCACCGGCGGTCCCATCGTCGGCTACAGCGACGCCCTATGCGTCTACGACAAGGACGTCGCCGACCGGCTGATGGGGATCGCCACCGACCGCGGGCTGGAGCCCCAGGCGGCGGTCCTGGGCGCGTTCATGTCCGACGCCTCGCACGCCAAGGCCAACGGGCTCACACCTCGGGCGGGCCTGCTGTGCCTGCCAACGCTGAGCACGCACGGCTATGAGGTCGTGTCTCGCCGCGCCATGGATGCGATGGCCGCGATCGTCGTCGACTTCGTGCTGCGGCCCGACGGCCAGAGCCACTGATGCGCCGCGACAACTTGGAGTTGTTGATCGCCGAATTCATTGGGATGCAGCGGATTAGCCGCGCCGTTCGCGAATTGCCGTGAAGCGCAGCATAATACGTCTGACCAGGATCCGCGGCCAACTCTGAGGTCAATCCGGATTCTCCGGTGTGTGGCTCGAGGGCGTTCTCAAATTGTCGGAGTGCGGATCTCCCCCGAACTCCGCTTCGAGAGCCACTCCCGCTCCGCCGCCGTTCTCACGTCCACCACGCGCCAACCACCTGAGGGCGGACCTCTATCGGTCGAAGGCTTGAGGCGGTCCGCGTGGTGTTCTTCCCGCGACGTCTTGGGGATATGGATTACCTGTGGAAATACGGCTTGACGTGCAAGGTTCGCTCCGTCTTGTTCCGATTCGATCCCGCTCGTTAGCGGCAGGGATTCGAATCCCCTTAGCTCCACCGGGAAACGCCGAGTTAGATGAATTGGTACGCCTGTCGCGCTAGTGTTTCCGTGAACCGCCGACCATGGCTACCAGCATCACGGCGGGTAGATCGCCACGGTTACTCCAGGGGCGGCGGGTCCCGTTTTGGATGTTGAGATCGCGTGCGCGAGCGTCGTTTCGACACCGTCGTCGAGTTCGAGGAGGATCTCGCCCGACAGTATGATCTCCATGTCGACGGTGTCGGTGGTATGCATCCGGGGTTGTCCGTTTCGTTGACCGCCATGATGCCGGGTAGTTCGTCTTCGGGTTCATCCAGGCATTCCTGCAAGTCCAGGTCTTGCAGATCTGCGTGCCCGTCACCGGTGACTACGCGACGCACTTGCAGATTGCCTCCACTCGATTTACAACAGGGACACCGCGTCCAGGTCCTGGATCGCGGCGGCCGACCGCTCCGCCATCGGCGTGAACATCCGGTCGCCGCGCTCACTGCGTTTGCTAGCTGCGGCTCCGAATGATCATCGGAGAGTGAAAAACTCCGAAACGATAGTCCTGCCAACATTGTTGGAGGTCGTAGTCGTTGGCCCCGAAGGTGCACAGCCGCTTGTGGTAGGCGGCGACGATGTCGCGTTCGGCGGTGCGCCGGTCCTCGGGGCTGCGCCCGCTGACTACTACGAATGGCACGTCGCGCAATGGTTGACCGACCATGCAGGCTTGCCAGTAAACGGCAATCATCGGGGCGGGAGACCCGAAGGGCGCGAAAAGGAGGTTGTCCAGTCGGTAGTCGGCGTGTACGAGAGTGAACGGCTCTGGGTCGTGGCGCCACCAGGCCACCGACCGACTTCTCGCCGATTCGGTGAGTATCGCAGCGGTTTGGTCACTCGGGGGATACCGGTCGACGAACGTGGCGGTGGAATCCTTGAAGAACGCAGCACTAGGTCGGCAATGTCGGGACTCATCGGGATCAGCCAGTCGTGGGCGCGTAGGGCTTCGTCGCACCACAGCGGGCCGTGGAGCCCGGCGATGTTGATCGCGGCATCGTGCGCCTGCTGCACCGTACATCCCTCGATCTGATCACCGGGCAGTGCAGGCGCGAGGTCTTCCAGAAGCAGGGTGAACACCGTGCCGTCTTCGGAGAGCGCTGCCAGTTAGCAGCGCGGAATTCTTACGGTTACATGCGGCGCGCGGGACCCTCGGACGCGACCTTCACCACCAGTCTGGCTGGGCCGATACCGCGGGTGTAGGCGATCGTCAGGCGGTATCAGTAACCCATCTGCCCGGTGCCGATGGGCTCGGTGGCGATGGCATCGACATCGACGTCGATTCCGTTTGCGGCCAGCGCGGCGGTGAGCCAGCGGAGCGTTACATCGGCGATTTCGGCTGTGACTTCTGTGAATTCGATTGGCATCTCAGTAGCCGCCGTAATTCGATTCGGCAGTCAGGCCGAGGTCGGGCCGCACTCCGGTGACGATTGTCTCGTAGATGCCGTAGCCTTCGGCGTCGCGTCGCGTCGCGTCGCGTTGCCGAAGCCGCACCGGCTTGTCGCGGAATTGACCGAGCGTAGGCAGGACGTCAGGCGAGTGGCAATCTGGGATGTGTTCGCCGTCGGCGTGCAGGGCGCCGCGCTACACTCCATGCCTGTGTCCGCGCCAGTCGCCATACCCGCCGGGGCGAAGGAAGAAGCCGGTGTCATCCAGTGCGCTGACATCGACGGTGAGCGTTTCGCCCGTGGCAAGTTCCAGGTGGACCCGCCCACCCCCTGCACGAACCGTGTTCGGGGATCGTAGGCCAGTTCCGGCGTCACGTGGCGAACGCGTTGCTGCTGCCCGTCGGCGTGATTGATATAGGCCGAGTAGATTGCCCGGAAGCCCGCCACTTCCATTATGAGGAGGACGAGGTTCGCGCGGTTAGAATACGCGGAGGAATACGCTGGAATACATCGGATTTCGGTGTTTGCTGGAACCGGCGACGCCAGTTTCAACGTACAATGTACCATTGAGACATCACGAAAGTTTGTGTAGCACAATGGATTTCAGTAAAGAAGACCCGAATGACCTGCGCCGGCTGGACCCTAAGCAACAGCCCCGCGGTGACGCCGAAATCGCCCGTCTGCGCCGGCAGAACCCACCCGTGTCGTTCAGAAGCATCGCCGAGCGCTTTGGCATGTCGGTGGGCAGCGTTCAGAAGGCTAAGAAACGGCAAGAGAAGCTCGACGAGGAGATATCCAACGAGCTGGACTCCGTGTTGGCCAAATACGACGGCGACGGGTTGGCGGCCGAAGACGTGCAGACGGCCGCAGACTGTGAGCGGCTGAACGACCTGGAGTTGCACAGATTGCTGAAGCTGCCCGCCGGGTCCGGGGGCAGAGGCCGCGCTAAACCGATATTGGTGGTCATCGCCGCGATCGTCGTGCTCGTCAGTGCCGGGATCACCGGCTACCTGGTCATCAACGGACACCGGCACCCGGCGTCCCCGTCCGCGCCGGCGTCCCCGTCCGCGACGGGGACCCCGTCCGCGCCGGCGGCCCCGTCGGGGCCCCGGCCGACCGCGCTGTCCTTCACCGGCCTCAAAAACCCGGCAGGTGTGGCGGTGGACGCCGCCGGTGACGTTTATGTCGCCGACCACGGCAACCGGGTGGTGAGGTGGTCGGCCGGGTCGAGCACCCAAACCGTGCTGTCGTTCACCGGCCTCAATCACCCCGGTGGTGTGGCGGTGGACATCGCCGGTGACGTGTACGTCGCCGACTGGGGCAACAACCGTGTGCTGAGGTGGTCGACCAGATCGATCACCCAAGCTGAGCTGACGTTCAGCGGCCTCGACCACCCCGGTGGTGTGGCGGTGGACACCGCCGGTGCCGTGTACGTCTCCGACTGGCGCAATCGGGTGGTGCGGTTGGCGGCCGGGTGGCGTACCCAAACTGAGCTGCCGTTCACCGGCCTCAATCACCCCGGTGGTGTGGCGGTGGACACCGCCGGTGACGTGTACGTCGCCGACTGGGGCAAGAACCGGGTGGTGATGTTGACGGCCGGATCGACCACCCAAACCGAGCTGCCGTTCACCGGCCTCAATTACCCCCATGGTGTGGCGGTCGACACCGCCCGTGCCGTGTACGTCACCGACTACTACAACAACCGGGTGGTGAAGTTGGCGGCCAGGTCAAACATCCAAACCGTGCTGCCGATCATCGGCCTCAGCAAACCCCTGGATGTGGCGGTGGACACCGCCGGCAACCTCTACGTCACCTTCAATGGCAACAATCGGGTGCTGAAGCTGCCGATGCAGTAGCGCGGTCGCTGAGGCCGGCGGCCAAACCGCCGATCCCGGCTATTGACGCGGGCGCGAACGGCCGGGGCAGCGGGGTCGTGGTCTCGCCTGAGCATCCCCGTCCTTCCGGCGTGGGGACCCGGGATCGGGCCGACAACCCGCCGGAGCACCTGGCGCAGTAGCCCGAAGGCGTTCTCAAATTGTCGGCGTGCAGATCTTCTCCGATGCCCGCTTTGAGACCCACTCCCCGCACCGCTGACGTCTTCACGTCGACCACGCGCTGACTCGCTGGGGCGGCGCTGTATCCGTCGAAGTCTTCCGGCACGGTCCGCGTGGTCTGTTCTTCGGGACGCGACATCCCGAGTGTATGGGGCGCTTTGCGAGGTCTCCTAGACTAAAAGTTTTGCTCTTCCTGTGCGTGGCGCCAATTAGTATGTAAACTGGCCTATAAGTGCATCATCGGTATGGTCGCACTCAGGCGCCGTAGCCGCGGCCCGCCTCCACGCCGGCTTGTTAGGAGCAGCATGGGACCTTAGGCAGGCGGTGGATAACACGCTGAGCTATCAACTGGATCGCGTTCCTAGGCCGAGACGGGCAGAGCATCGGCAAAGACGATCGGAACCGCGGTGTGCGAATGTCCACGCCGCACGGGACCCGCCGCGGGCCGCAGCAGGACCAACGGTCGTCAGGGCTGGTCGGCGCCGACCGCCAAACAGGTTTCGTCGGCGCTGAACCAACCCCATCGAGATTCCGGCCGGACCGGCGGGGCGACCAAGACGTGGTCCGGGTCGCATTTTGTACCAACTTTCTCGCTCAGGCTGCGAGTGGCGCAGCACTTCACGTCAGATTGGCAGCCGAAACATGACCAGCGTTTCGTCCTCGAACTCAACCGAAGGGGGATACGGCGTGTCGGCGCTCAAGCCCGCAGAACCCACGGGAGCAACCGAACATCCGCTCGCTCTGCTCTATCTCGGGCAGGCACCGCGACAACTTCGTGCTGCTGTGCGCCCCCTCCGTACTGCGTCGGCGGTGGCCGGCCAATGAGCACAAGGCGGATCAGGTCAACAGCGCCAATCTCATCGGCCTGGCTGATCGACGTCAATGATCTCCCGATCGATCTTATCGACATCGAACTAAGCACGCCGCAGCCGGAACTCGTCGGCGACACGGCCGTGATCCTGCTGCGTCCCGAGCAGGGACCGCCCGCGGCGGTTTTGAAGGTGGCCCGCGGCCCGCTGAGAGCCGCGGAACTGCGCACGCAGCGGCGCGTGCTCGCCGAACTCGCCATCCACCCGGGACTCGCCGAAGAATGGCGCGAACTGCTGCCGCGGATCCTGGCCTTCGACGAGCGCGCCGATCCGACCGTGTCCGTGGAATCCTATCGGCCGGGAATCGACCTAGCAAAGGTGCTGGCGCGCCACCCGAACCGTGTCGAGGAGCTGACCGCCGCGGCCCTGAGCGCCATCGCGCCGCTGCACCGGCAGACTGCCACGTTCGTCGTCATCGACAACGTCTGCTTGTTGCGGCGATGGGTCGTCGAACCGCTGGCGGGCCTGACGGACATGTGCCGGCGGCTGGATCCCCGCCTGGTTCCCGAGATGGACCGGCTTGGAACGATGCTACGGCGGGTCCTGGTTGGCCGGCGCATGCCGGTGAGCTGGACGCACGGCGACTACACCCCCGGCAACGTTCGGGTGGCCGACGCTCGGGGCGCGGTCACCGGCATTGTGGACTGGGGCGGGGCGAGGCCGGGCCAGCCGGCGCTGATCGACGAGTACCTGATGATCCTGACGGCGAGCTGCCAGGTGGAGCGAGCTGAGCTGGGCACAGTGGTCGCTGAGCGGCTACGGGCGGGCGGCCTCTGGGACCGCGAGCGTAATGCGCTGCGTGCCGCACGCGACCGATTGGACGCGGACATTGGCGACCGTGAGCGCATCGACGAGCGCGTTGCCATTCTGCTGACCTGGCTGCACCATGTAGTCGACTTGTGGCGCAAGTGCGCCACCCATCCCAACCACCACACCTGGTGGGCCACCAACGTGGCCCCGGTGCTCGACGCCGTCGCCGCACAGGCCCCGGGATATCAGGCGGACGGCTGATCATGCAAAACAGACAACGAACGCTCACAGAACTGGGTCGGCCTGGTGGCCTGGCCGCTGTCGGAGCCGATGTCGCCGCGGCTCGCCGGGGAACGTCGATCATGTTCGACGGGCGGAGCTCAGCCACCGTTCGGGAGCTCGTGGAGGATGATCCGAGTGTCGCCGGCCGGCTTCTCTGGTTCGGTGCTCGGATTACGATCCGCCCAGCTCTATCCATTGGCAGCCACATGGCGAACGCGCCGTGGCCATGGGGGCTCGTCGATTTCGCCGCCCGGGCTGTGGCGCCCGTGCCGGGCAGCGTTCGTCAGACGATTCGGCTGCCGCATTGCACCGCGCGATTGGTCCGCGCTGCCCGTGTTCTGCCTGCTGACGGCAGCCGGCGCATCGTGTTGTACATGCACGGTGGCGGCTTCCTGACCTGTGGCGTCAACACGCATGACCGGCTCGTCACCACTTTGTCGGAGTACGCCGATACCCCGGTGCTGGTGATGAACTACCGGATGATGCCCAAGCACTCGATCGGTGAGGCGTTCGATGACTGCTATGACGGGTACCAGTGGCTGCGTGGCCGGGGTTACGAGCCCAACCAGATCGTCTTGGCGGGTGACTCCGCTGGAGGCTACCTGTCACTCGCGCTGGCCGAACGGCAGCT
>NZ_JAOPWB010000019.1 GCF_025965855.1 Mycobacterium sp.
GTCACCTGCGGTCGATCATCGGCTCGATGACGGTCGAGCAGATCATCCGGGAACGGCAGAAGCTGGCGACCGAGATCCTCGACGGATCCAAGGAGGAGATGGCGCGGATCGGCCTCACCGTCGACGCTCTCCAGATCCAGTCCATCGACGACGACGGGCTCGGCTACATCAACGCCATGTCGGCTCCGCACAACGCGGCCATCCAACAGCAAGCGCAGATCGCCCAGGCGCAGGCGAACCAACTCGCCGCGGAGGCCGAGCAGGAGTCGCAGCGCAAGCAGGCCGAGTTCGCGCGGCAGACGGCCATCGTGAAGGCGCAATACAAGGCGGAGGTCGACAAGGCTCAGGCGCAGGCCGCCCAGTCCGGCCCGTTGGCCGAGGCCCAGGCCCAGCGCGAGGTGCTTCAGATGCGGACCGAGCTGGCCGAGCGCGCCGCCGAACTGCGACAGCAGGAGCTGGTCGCCGAGGTGGTCAAGCCCGCCGAGGCGGAAGCCGAGCGCGTGCGGATCATGGCGGTGGCCGACGCCGAGAAGATGAAAATCCAGGCCGAGGCGGCGGCGTCGCACAACCGGGTCGCGCTGGACAGAATGCTCATCGACCAGCTACCGCAAATCGTCGAAAAGGCCGCGCTTGGCCTGTCCAACGCGAACCTGACCGTCCTCAACGGCGCCGAAGGACTCAGCGAAATGGCCACCGGGCTGGTATCCCAGGGCAAGGCCATCTTCGACGCGTTGCGCGGTGACGTGAATTACGACGACGAAGAGAGCCGAGATATTCAAGCGCCGCTCGTCCCCAATTCGGAGTCGGGCCGTGGACGGTAACGCCGGTAGCAAACGGGGATAAATTCGTCGCCCTACTGGGTATGTGTACAACAACCAAGGCTGCGTGCCGCATAGGGTGGCGGCTGCCTGGTGGTGGTGCAACACTGTAGCGCTACAGGTCAGCAGTGACGGCAGACAGGAATTAGGTCGACGGACGTGAGCAAAAAAGCCCAATCACCGGTGGATGCGGCGCGGGCGAATCTCGCCGCGGAGCTGGACCGGCTAAAGCAGCGGCGTGATCGTCTCGAGGTCGAGGTCAAGAACGACCGCGGCATGATCGGTGATCACGGAGACGCGGCCGAAGCGATCCAGCGCGCGGACGAGCTCGTCGTCCTCGGCGACCGGATCAACGAACTGGACCGGCGCATGCGCAGCGGGCCGTCACCCTCGGAGGACTCGGAAACGCTGCCCGGCGGCACCGAGGTCACGCTGCGGTTCCCTGACGGGGAAGTCGTCACGATGCACGTCATTTCCATCGTCGAAGAGACCCCCGTCGGCCGCGAGGCCGAGACATTGACCGCCCGCAGCCCGTTGGGGCAGGCCCTCGCCGGGCACAAAGCGGGCGACACGGTGACTTACACGACGCCGCAAGGGGAAAACCAGGTCGAGCTCATCGCGGTGAAGCTGCCCCGCTAACCCACCATGTCTCCCGCCGCGCCGCCACGCCTGAGTCTGACGACGCAGGTGTGGCGTTTCGTCGTCACCGGCGGTCTGGCCGGAATCGTCGACTTCGGCCTCTACCTGATCCTCTACAAGGTGGTGGGCGTACAAGTCGACCTGTCCAAGGCGACGAGTTTCGTGGTGGGCACCATCACCGCCTACCTGATCAACCGGCGATGGACGTTTCAGGCGACGCCGAGCACCGCGCGCTTCGTCGCGGTCATGGTTCTCTACGCCATCACCTTCACCGTCCAGGTCGGCCTCAACCACCTGTGCCTGGCGCTTTTGCACTATCGCGGGTGGGCGATCCCCGTCGCGTTCGTGATCGCGCAGGGCACCGCGACGGTGATCAACTTCGTCGTTCAGCGAGCGGTAATCTTCCGCATCCGCTGAGCCGTGCGGCCCAGGCGGTACCCTCTTTGACGATGTCGACGACCAAACGGCTCGCGGGCTGGGGCCGCACCGCTGCCTCCGTAGCGACGGTGCTTTCCACCCGAGATCCCGAAGAGATCGCAAAGGCTGTGGCCGACGCGGGCGACCGCGGGGTGATCGCCCGTGGGTTGGGCCGTTCCTACGGCGATAACGCCCAGAACGGCGGCGGGCTGGTCATCGACATGACCGTGCTGAACCGCATCCATTCGATCAACGCCGACACCCGACTGGTCGACGTCGAAGCCGGGGTCAACCTGGATCAACTGATGAAAGCAGCGCTGCCGTTCGGGTTGTGGGTCCCGGTGCTGCCCGGAACCCGGCAGGTCACGATCGGTGGGGCAATCGCCTCCGACATCCACGGAAAGAACCACCACAGTGCGGGCAGCTTTGGCAACCATGTGCGAAGCATCGACCTGCTGACCGCCGACGGCCAGATCCGAACCATCACGCCCCATGGCGAGGACGCCGAGCTCTTCTGGGCCACCGTAGGCGGAAACGGCCTGACCGGCATCATGCTGCGGGCCATCATTGAGATGACCCCCACCGAGACGGCGTATTTCATCGCCGACGGCGACGTCACCCGAAGCCTCGACGAAACCATCGCGTTTCACAGCGACGGCAGCGAGGCCAACTACACCTACTCCAGCGCTTGGTTCGACGCCATCAGCGCACCGCCCAAGTTGGGGCGGGCAGTGATATCGAGGGGATCGCTGGCCACCCTGGACCAGCTCCCGAAGAAGCTGCGCAAGAACCCGCTGAAATTCGATGCGCCGCAGTACTTCACGACACCCGATATCTTTCCGAGCGGCCTCGGTAACAAGCTGGTCTTCGGCGCGGCGACCCAGCTGTGGTACCGCACGGGCGGCACCTACCGAAGAAAGGTTCAGAACCTGACGCAGTTCTACCATCCACTCGACATGGTCGGTGAGTGGAACCGCGCCTACGGGTCCGCAGGCTTCGGTCAGTACCAGTTCGTAGTGCCGACGAATGCGGTCGAGGAATTCAAAGGGATACTCCAAGACATCCAGAACTCAGGCCACTACTCGTTCCTCAATGTGTTCAAACTGTTTGGACCAGGTAACCAAGCGCCACTGAGCTTTCCGATTCCCGGCTGGAACGTCTGCGTCGACTTCCAGATCAAGCCGGGCCTCAACGAACTGCTCAACGAGCTGGACCGCAGGGTGCTGGAGTTCGGCGGCCGCCTCTACACCGGCAAAGACTCCCGCACCACCGCCGAAACCTTCCACGCCATGTATCCGCGCATCGACGAGTGGATCGCCCTGCGCCGCAAGGTCGATCCCCTGCGGGTGTTCGCCTCGGACATGGCCCGACGCTTGGAGTTGCTGTAATGGTGCTCGACGCCGTGGGTAATCCGCAGACCATCCTGCTGCTCGGAGGAACCTCCGAGATCGGGCTGGCCATCTGCGAGCGCTACCTGCAGAACGCGCACGCGCGAATCCTATTGGCCGCCATGCCCAATGACCCCGGCCGTGACGACGCCGTGGCCCAGATGAAGGCGGCCGGTGCGCGGTCGGTCGAGCTGATCGACTTCGAAGCCACCGCCCCCGACGGCCACCCGAAGATGATCGACGAGGCCTTCGCCGACGGCGATGTCGACGTGGCCATCGTGGCGTTCGGCGTGCTCGGGGACGCCGAGGAGCTGTGGCAAAACCAGCGCAAGGCCGTGCTCGCTGCCGAAATCAACTACACCGCAGCGGTCTCCGTGGGTGTACTGTTGGGCGAGAAGATGCGCGCGCAGGGCTTCGGCCAGATCATCGCGATGAGTACGGTGGCCGGAGAGCGGGTGCGGCGGTCCAACTTCGTCTACGGCTCCACCAAGGCCGGCCTGGACGGTTTCTACCTCGGACTGACAGAGGCGTTGCGCGAGTACGGGGTTCGCGTGCTGGTGATCCGACCCGGCCAGGTGCGCACCCGGCTGAGCGCGCATGTCAAGGAAGCGCCGCTCACCGTCGACAAGGAGTATGTCGCCAACCTCGCGGTGACCTCCGCCGCAAAAGGTAAGGAATTGGTTTGGGCGCCAGCAGCATTCAGGTACGTGATGATTGTGTTGCGACACATCCCGCGGAGCATCTTCCGCAAACTGCCAATCTGATCATGCGTAACGCCCTGGCCAGCCTCGGCCAGATGTTCGCCGCGGTGATGGTCGCCGTGGCCGTGGCGGTGCCGTCGCTGATCGCGATCTCCGGAGTGCAATGGCCGGCCTTTCCGTCGTCCAACCAGCTGCACGCGCTGACCACCGTCGGGCAGGTGGGCTGCCTGGCCGGACTGGTCGCCGTCGGCCGGCTATGGCGCCGGGGACGTCATCGGATCCTCGTCCAGCTGGGCGGGCTGGTCTTCGTTTCCGCCTTCACCGTCGTGACACTCGGCATGCCGCTGGGTGCCACCAAGCTGTATCTGTTCGGCATCTCGGTGGACCAGCAGTTCCGCACCGAGTATCTGACCCGGCTCGCCGACAGCCCGGCCCTGCACGACATGACCTACCTCGGGCTGCCGACGTTCTACCCGCCGGGCTGGTTCTGGATCGGCGGTCGCGTCGCGGCGCTGACCGGGACACCGGCCTGGGAGATCTACAAGCCCTGGGCCATCACCTCGATCACCATCGCGGTCGCCGTCGCGCTGGTGCTGTGGTGGCGGATGATCCGCTTCGAGTACGCGCTGATCGTCACCACCGCGACCGCCGCGGTGACGCTGGCCTACGGCTCGCCGGAACCCTACGCCGCGATGATCACGGTGCTGTTGCCGCCGGTGTTGGTGCTGACGTGGTCGGGCCTGCGCGCCGGCGACCGCGGGGGCGGTTGGGCGGCGGTGGTCGCTGCCGGGCTATTCCTCGGCTGGGCGGCCACCTGGTACACGCTGCTGTTCGTGTTCAGCGCGTTCACCGTGTTACTGATGGCGCTGTTGCTGACCGCCGCACGCTGGCGGCAGCAAGGGTTCAGGGCTGCGCTCGACCCGCTGCGCCGGCTGGCCGTCGTCGCCGTTATCGCGGCGGCCATCGCGAGCGTGACCTGGCTGCCGTTCGCGTTGCGTGTGGCGACCAGCCCGGTCAGCAACAGCGGCAGCGCCTTCCACTACCTGCCGGCCGATGGCGCCGAACTGACCTTCCCGATGCTGCAGTTCTCGCTGCTCGGCGCGATCTGCATGCTGGGCACCCTGTGGCTCGTGGTGCGCGCACGATCGTCGGTGCGGGCGGGCGCCCTGGCCGTCGGCGTGCTGGCCGTCTATCTGTGGTCGCTGCTGTCGATGCTGACCACGCTGGCGCGCACCACGCTGTTGTCGTTCCGGCTGCAGCCCACGTTGACCGTGCTGCTGGTCGCCGCCGGGGCATTCGGCTTCGTCGAGGCCGTCGTGGCCCTTGCCCCACGGAGCCGCGCCATAGCCCCCGTGGCCGGCGCCATCGGCCTGGCCGCCGCGATCGCGTTCAGCCAGGACATCCCCGACGTGCTGCGGCCGGACCTGACCATCGCCTACACGGACACCGATGGCCACGGCCAGCGCGGCGATCGCCGGCCGCCGAGCTCCGAGAAGTTCTACCCCGTGATCGACGCCGCCATCCTCAAGGTCACCGGCAAACCGCGCGACCAGATCGTGGTGATGACCGCCGACTACAGCTTCTTGTCCTACTACCCCTACTGGGGATTCCAGGGACTGACGTCGCATTACGCCAACCCGTTGGCGCAGTTCGACTTGCGGGCCGCGCAGATCGAGAAGTGGTCCAAACTCAAGACCCCCGACGAGCTCATCCACGCGCTGGACACGTCGCCGTGGCCCGCGCCGACGGTGTTTCTCATGCGCCGCGGCGCGAACAACACCTACACGCTGCGGTTGGCCCAGGACGTGTACCCGAACCAGCCCAACGTTCGTCGGTACACCGTCGAGTTGCCGGCGGCCCTGTTCGCCGATCCCCGTTTCGTCGTCGACAGCGTCGGCCCCTTCGTGCTGGCCGTCCGCAAGCCGGTGGTGTAGCGGCAGATGGCCACCAAAACCCCGGCTGACTTGGCCGAAGAACTACCATCTACCCCCGTGGATGACGCGGGAGGTAACCACCGGATCGCCCGGCTGGTTGCTACCGTCGCCGGTCTGCTCGGCGCCCTGCTGGCGATCGCCACCCCGGTGCTGCCGGTCAACCAGACGACCGCCCAACTCAACTGGCCGCAGAACGGCACGTTCAACAGCGTCGACGCACCGCTGATCGGTTACGTGGCAACGGATTTGAACGTCAGCGTGCCATGCCAGGCCGCCGCCGGTCTGGCCGGACCGCAGAACGCCGGCAAGACGGTGCTGTTGTCGACGGTGCCCAAACAGGCCCCCAAGGCCGTCGACCGCGGACTGCTCATTCAGCGCGCCAACGACTATCTGGTGCTGGTGGTGCGCAACGTCGCGGTGGTCACCGCCCCCCTGAGCCAGGTGCTCAGCCCCGCCTGCCAGCGGTTGGCCTTCACCGCGCACGCCGACCGGGTCACCGCCGAATTCGTCGGCCTGACGCAGGGACCCAACGCCGAACATCCCGGCGCGCCGCTGCGCGGAGAGAAAAGCGGCTACGACTTCCGGCCCCAGATCGTCGGCGTGTTCACCGATCTCACCGGGCCGGCGCCGCCGGGGCTGAGCTTTTCGGCAACCGTCGACACCCGCTACAGCAGCAGCCCCACCCAGCTGAAGATGGCGGCGATGATCCTCGGGGTGGTGCTGACCGCCGCCGCGCTGGTGGCGCTGTACGTCCTGGACACCGCCGACGGCACCCGGCACCGACGCTTCCTGCCCGCCCGTTGGTGGTCGGTCGGCGGCCTGGACGCCCTCGTCATCGCGGTGCTGGTGTGGTGGCATTTCGTCGGCGCCAACACCTCCGACGACGGCTACATCCTGACCATGGCCCGGGTGTCCGAGCACTCGGGCTACATGGCGAACTACTACCGCTGGTTCGGCACGCCTGAGGCGCCGTTCGGCTGGTACTACGACCTGCTGGCGCTGTGGGCGCATGTCAGCACCAACAGTGCCTGGGTGCGGCTGCCGACCCTGCTGATGGCGCTGGCCTGCTGGTGGGTCATCAGCCGCGAGGTGATCCCGCGGCTGGGCCACGCGGTCAAGACCAGCCAGGCCGCGGCGTGGACCGCCGCAGGCATGTTCCTGGCGTTCTGGCTGCCGCTGAACAACGGGCTGCGGCCCGAACCCATTATCGCGCTGGGCATCCTGCTGACCTGGTGTTCGGTGGAGCGCGCGGTGGCCACCAGCAGGCTGCTGCCCGCCGCGCTCGCCTGCATCATCGGGGCGCTCACGCTGTTCTCGGGCCCCACCGGCATCGCGTCCGTCGGCGCGCTGCTGGTCGCCATCGGTCCACTGAAAACCATTGTGGCGCGGCACACTTCCCGATTCGGTTACCTTGCGCTGCTGGCGCCGATCCTCGCCGCGTGCACCGTCACGGTGATCCTGATCTTCCGCGATCAGACCCTGGTCGGGGAGATCCAGGCCAGCACGTTCAAGGCCGCCGTCGGCCCGAGCCTGAGCTGGTTCGACGAACACACCCGCTACGAGCGGCTGTTCCTCTCCAGCCCGGACGGTTCGGTCGCCCGCCGGTTCGCCGTGCTGACACTGGTTCTCGCACTGGCGGTTTCGGTGGCGATGTCGCTGCGCAAGGGCAGAATTCCCGGCACCGCCACCGGCCCGAGCCGGCGGATCATCGGCATCACCATCATCTCGTTCCTGGCGATGATGTGGACCCCGACGAAGTGGACGCACCACTTCGGCGTCTTCGCCGGTCTCGCCGGCTCGCTCGGTGCGCTGGCCGCCGTCGCGGTGACGGCCGTTGCGATGCGCTCGCGCCGCAACCGGGCGGTGTTCGCCGCCGCGGTGCTGTTCGTCATGGCGCTGTCGTTCGCCAGCGTCAACGGCTACTGGTATGTGTCGAATTTCGGTGTGCCCTGGTCGAATGCGTTCCCGGAGTGGCACTTCGGCTTCACCACGATCCTGCTGGGATTCGCGGTCCTCGCGCTGCTCGTCGCGGCGTGGTTCCACTTCTC
>NZ_JAOPWB010000042.1 GCF_025965855.1 Mycobacterium sp.
CACCCACGGCAGCTACAAGAAGCAACTCAAGAACACCGAAACCACCGAATACGTCGAGATCGAATGCCGCGGACACTCCATGGTCATCGACCACGGCTGGCCCGACGTCGCCAACCCCGCACTCGCCTTCCTCAAACGATTCCTCTAACAAGCAGGTCCGACACGGTTTTCCACGGACCGGAGGAGGTGCGTGGGGTCTTCCACGTCATGTGGTTCGGATCCCCCGCACCTCAAAGTTCGAGATCCTCAGCAGTCCGTTCTTCGCCGAAGCCGCCGCGCGGTCATGGTGTACGGGCGGCTGCTGAGAACTCTCGGGAACTCGGTGCCCGATATCCGCTCGGCAGGTCGGATCGAGCTGACGAGTGGAACGACCATTGCGCTCTGGCGCGAAGTCGGCAAACGGAGGACTCACATGCAGCCCATCCGAGCAATCGAGCGAACGGTCAACGCCATGGAACAACATAGCGGCCCCGCGCGCGGCTATGGCGCACCTACCCCTGCGGTGTCCACTTCCCCGGTCATGATCCCAACCTTGGAGAACGCAGCAATGCCCCTGAACCGTGTCCAGGCACTCCGGACCCAACGTCAAGTGGTACTCGACTACTGCGCAGGCTTTACCGATGACGATTGGACGACACCCAGCCAGGCAGCGGGCTGGCGCGTGCGTGACGTCATTGCCCACCTCGGCGCGACCTGCCGAGGGCTGTTCAACCAGCATGCGATCACGCTGGTGTTCTCCGACGACACCGAGCAAACCAACGAGGATCTCCTCGCCCCCCGCCGCGCGTGGCCCACCGATCGCCTCCTCGACGAATTCGCCCACTGGAGCAAGGCGTTCATCGCGGCCGCATCGGTAGCTGTCCAGCCTCTGATCGGCAGCGCTTCCCTTCGCGTAGGGAGCCTCGGTCGCTACCCGGTGCGGAAACTCCCGTCAATGCTGGTATTCGACTGGCACACCCACCTCACTTACGATGTCGTCCCGGCAATCAACAGGCCCACTACTCCGATCGACGAGAACAGCCTCGCTGCGACATTGGAATGGATGCTCACAGGACTCGAGCAGATGAACCGCGACCAGATGCGGTGGCTCGACCAACCCCTGACCCTGACCCTCACCGGCGCTGCCGGCGGAAACTGGAGAATCAACCCGGCCGGTGACGGACGACTCACCGTCACCGAATCGGCAGGCATCGCCGCCGCGGCCGCCATCACAGGAGGCTCCACAGATTTCCCCGCCTGGGCGACGAACCGCGTCGCGTGGCGCGCCGCCGGTCTCACCCTCACAGGCAACACGGAGTACGCCGAAAAGTTCCTCGACGCACTACACATCATCTGACGAAGCGGGACTGGCGGGAGGCCACGGTGTTCAGATGCCGAGCGCGCTGCCCTGGAGCTGACGGAGCAGGGCACCCGCATCGCCGACGCGGCCGGTGGGGTCACGGACGAGGCCTGGGCGAATGCCGCCAAACACTAGGACGAGGACCAGCTCGCCGCCCTGGTGCGCCTCATCGCCTTCATCAACACCGTCAACCGGGTGAACGTCATCGTCCAGCAGCCCGCCGGCGACTGCCAGCCCGGCCAGTTCGGATAACGAGGGTTACCTGGCCGAGTGCGAAGCAGGGAGGGTACACGCCGGGTGGCTAGGTCGGCGAGTATGGGAGCTTCCGAGTTGGATGCGAGTTCTGCCGTACGGTCTCGGAGTGGCAGAGCTCCACTGGCCGGGCTCGAAGGAACGATCGGGCCCGCCCGGCTGTTGGCCACTTTCGAGCGAATCACACTGAACGACAAGGCGACATTGCAATACCGCAACAGCACCTTGATGCGTGGGCTCCAAGCTCTTCTAGTCCGACTGGGCTAGGTGAGAGAAATGCTCCTCGAAAACACCCTGGAAGGAAGACAAATGAATGGCGATCAGATGGTCGAGTTATGGGAACGTCACACGGCATACGAATTCGCGCTCAAGGACGCCAACCTTGCTGTCTGCACCATGGTTTGACGACGCGATCGTCATGCACCTACCGACCATGAGTGGCGGCTTTGGGAAGGAGAACCTGCGGCACTACTACGCCGACGTGTTCATCCCCGGCATTCCAGCCGACACCAACAGCGAGCTGATCGCCCGGTCGGTCGGTGACAGCCTGCTCGTCGACGAGTTCATTATGCGGATGACCCATGACCAAGACATCCCGTTCCTGTTACCAGGACTGGCGCGACCGAACGCCCTAGCCGCCCAGGGCATCACGGGTGCCCGTGGCACGATTATCGCCATTATCGCCGCAGGCCACACCGTGTGCGATGACGTTGCTCGCGTGGCTTCCACGGCGCCCGGCCTTGGCAGCAAGAGGGCGCAGCTGGTTGACGTGATAAATGCGGCTGCAAGTGGACCCGTATCAAACGGCGTTTGTGATCAGTACTGCTAAGAGCATCTACTGCCCGCAGTATCTCGGGGTGCGAGTGTGATCGCGGGCCATCTCCACGGCGAGGACCCCGAACCCAACCATTGTCAGCAGCCTAGGCAAAACTCCGACCGTGCTCGAACAGCTTGCATATGAAGAACTGCGCATTAACTCTGATAAATGCCTGAAGTGCGGCCAAGGGTTGGCCGTCATAAGCTGCCCGCCATGCGCGACATCGAGACCATCGGCGGCGAACTGCGGCTACTGTCCCGCGCGTGGCGCTTAGCTCGTCACATGGGCTGCTCACCGAGCACCGCGTACATAGACGTGCTGCTGGACGAGCGCCGAGGGCCACTACAGCAGAGTGAGTCCGACAGCCGCCCACTGCGCGCTAGTCAGGACACCGTGCGTCGGGACATTGAAGGTGACGGAATCGTTCATCTTGCGCCGAAACTACGGGGATTCATAGATAAGTGGGGAGGGTTTTGGCTTCCAGGAGTGAGTCGTAGAGCCCGACCAGAATCTTTCGCTGCTCCTCGGTTGTCTCTTTGTGGCACAGGAGTTGCTCAACGATCTGGATGGCCAGTGCGATGCCGTCGGAGCGCCCTCGTTCCCACATTTCGCATGCGTGGACAAACTTTTCGGCGCCGCCGTTGATGTCCGTGCTTCCAAGTACCTGCCCACTGCTCATCTTCGTGACACGACAACTGTGGTGCTGTAGTTCAAATCCATTGCGGTCCCCCTCCCGAAACGCGCCGCTCCTGGTCTCCGGGGCGTGCGTACCTCTCACATTCGTAACCGGCGCGGTTTCGGATGGAACGAGGCGGCGAAGTTTGAGCTGTTCAAGGACAAGGGCGGGGATTACCGTTTCCACCTCAGGGCAGCCAACGGGGAGATCATCGCCAGCGGCCAGGGCTACAAGTCGAAGGCTGTGGCCGAGAAGGGGATCGAGTCGATCAAGGCCAACGCGCCTGGTGCCACTGTGGTCGACAAGGGATGAATGGCGATTGCAACACAACAGCATCCGGCGCGGATCCATTGGACGTGCTCTGCGTCGGACGGGGGACGGCGGAGATCTGGGGTGCCAGTGCAACCACCCCGGCGACGGGGTGGCGGAGCATGGGACGGGTTCACGCGGCGCCGCTAAGGTGAGCCAGCATGAACGTTTCCACTCGGCGGCCAGTGACGCGCCGAGAATCGACACGCGCCGCGGCTGAAAGCTGGTTCTTAGACCGCGGCTTGCCAATGGTGCTGACGCCGCGGGCCCGATGCCAACGGCTCTGGCCGCGGTCGGCGCCCACGCTGGCGGCATACGCGATGGCCGAGGGCTGCGAGTTTACGATCTATGTGATCACTGGTGACCGCAATGTCGACGTCGTCGGAAGTCCAACAACTGTCGAATGGGGACAGCTGGCGATAGTCGCGGCCACTCTCCCACTGGCCGCTATCGTCGGCTGGCTGATGTCCCGGTTGTCGGGCAGTCGGACCCGCACGGTCGCCGCGGCCATAGGGGTGGCTTTCGCGGCAATCGTCGGATACATCGAAGACGGCCTAGCTCACCTGCTGGGGATAGCCGTCCTGGTAGCCCTGGTGTTGATCCTGACCGCCTGTGGTGTCGGGGCGGTGCTCGGATGGGCGGTGCGCATGACGCTGTCGCACCTGTCGGCGGTCGGCATCATGGCGGTTCGGGCGCTGCCCTTTGTGATGTTGACCGTATTGATGTTCTTTAACACCTACGCCTGGATCATGGCGGCGACGATCAGCCGGCGGCGGCTATGGGTGGCGCTGCTCTTTCTCTTCACCATCGCGGCGGCCTTCGTGATATCCGTGACCCTGGAGCGGGTCAGGCCGATGCTGCGGTCGACCGCCACGCTGCCAAAAGATTCAGATAGGCTGGCCGACACGCCGTTTGCGGCGATGCCCGATCCGCCAGTCCGCCCTCCGCTGACTAAGCCGGAACGCTTCAACGTGGTGTTCGTGGTCGCTGCCTCACAGCTGGTGCAGATCCTCATCGTGGCGATGGTCACCGCCACGATCTTCTTTGTTCTTGGGCTGATCCTGCTCAGTCCGCCCTTGCTCGCTCAATGGACCAACCATGGCGCCAGCAACGGGACGCTGCTGGGCATGACGCTCCCGTTCCCGGAGGCGCTGATCCAGATGTCTCTTTTCCTCGCCGCGCTGACGTTCATGTACCTCAGCGCCCGCGCGCTCAGCGACAGCGAATACCGCTCGATAGTCGTCGATCCGCTGATCGACGATCTGCATGCCAACCTGATCGCGCGCAACCGCTACCGCAGCGGTATCGCGGCCGCGGTCGACGGTGCGAAGTCGGACACCGATCGGCCCACGCGGCCCGGTATTGACGCCATTGACCACGGTGCTCCTCATGAGCCGCCAAATTCGTTGAACAATCGCGATGCGGCTCCAACTACCTGAAGCGGACTACGACTTATCTGTCAGTTGAGTCAGAGTCGTGGGTTCCGCCCGCGCCGCCATGGTTCTTGGGCTTGGTCAAAAACGTCAGGCGAAACTTGCCGATCTGCACCTCGTCGCCGTTGACCAGCACCGCCGAATCCACCGGCTCCCGGTTGACGTAGGTGCTGTTGAGGCTACCGACGTCGACGACGTGGAATTGGTCGTTCTCCCACCGGAACTCCGCGTGGCGGCGGCTCACAGTGACGTCGTCGAGAAAAATGTCGCTGCCGGGATGTCGGCCCGCCGACGTCACCGGCTGATCCAGCAGGAACCGGGATCCGGCGTTGGGACCCCGTTTCACGACTATCAGCGCCGAACCAGGCGGCAGCGCCTCGACCCCGGAAACCGCGCTGTCGGCGCCTACGGTCGGTACAGCGTCCGCTTCGTTGAGGAAGTCGGCGCTGGGGAATGCAGAAGTGGTTTCCCCGGTGACCTCGTCAGGCGTCTGGTCACGGTCTTTCTCGGTCACACCCGCTGCCCCTTTTCGGCTGGCCCGGTGGAGCCCGAACTGCTCACACGACCGTACCCGCGCAATGGCCTCCTCATCGCGAACCAGCCCGCGGTTTCCGGTTATGGGCTTCGTCGTACTGGTGTTTGTCCAGTCCGCCGCAGCCTGAGGCAACGACTGTCCGGATCGAACGCACCCACAAGCACCGAAGGATGGTTTACCCAGGAAGTGGTTAAGAATGCTGGTAGCGCAGGGCGGTGCGGTTGCTAGAGGGCGAAGATCGCGGCGATGGCCTTAGTCTCGTCGCCGACGACGTAGGTGAGGCTGCTAACCGCCCTATCAACCAGGCCCGGCCCGAACTTGTCGGTCGAGCGGGCCGGGTGGGTGTGCGCGATGATCTCGAGCTTGTCGCCGAGGGCGACCGGCGTCTCATGTTCGATCGCCACCGGCAGCGGCGCTTTGAGCAGCCCGGGGGTGGTCGACAGGTACTCCTCGATGACGCTCCGGTAGACGGCGTTGTTCATGTGGTCGAACAGGTCGAGGTCGGTGAACCGGACCGGGTATTCGCGGATCTGGTTGGCGTCTTCGCGGGCGCCGGGTTTGAGGTAGGCCTTCCACCCCAGCCGGTGGATGTCGGTGGTGCGCTGCAGCTGTTCGAGGAAGTCGTCGCTGATGCGCGACGGCATCAGGGTGTCACGGTTGATGTTGATCCAGAATGCCTCGGACTCGATCAGGCCGCCTTTGCGGCCGTCGATGCGGACCCGTGTTTCGCACCATCGGGTGGGGGTTCCCGAGCACCAGCGGCGCAGCCGCAGCGTGTCCTGGAAATTCGAGGGGCCGGATGAGGTCGATCATGGTGCGGCGCACGACCCACAGTGGGTGCGATTCGTCGAAGCCCAGTTCGTGCACGTGGTCCTGGCCGATGTCTTGGATGTGGCGTGCGGGGGCGTCCAGGCGCAGCCGGCCGCCGGGGTCGATGTCGGCCACCCACAGTGGCCACTCCCGGTCGAAAACGTCGGGATGGCCGTCGAGGACCGGCGTCAACGTCTTATCCAGGTCATCGGGTTAGGGGATTGCTATGGCCGGGTCCTGTTTTCGACTTTACCGTCGATGCAGCATCGTCCAATTCCCCATCACCTCTACCGCCGGTCGACTTATCCTCTGCGGTGTTTACGGGGCAGCGGCCGCCGCCGCGTTGATCATCAGCCGTCGGTATCTCGCCGCAACCCTGAAAGCGCCGTTCGCCGACGACGCAAAACCCACGCCGGCCACCCACACCAGCCGCCCGTGTGTACTGGTGATCCTGTCGTCGATCACTGTCGACCAACGGAAGCTGGCCATCAATCGTTGAACAGCTTGGCGGTCAGCGTCTCGGCGTAGTCATCGGTCAATGTCGAGGGCAAGAAGATGATCCGGTACATGATCGGGGCCAGCACCCCGTCAACGATGTCTTGTTCAGTGACAGGTGATTGTTCGCCGGCACGGCCCAGTAGGTGCACCACTTCGTCCAGGCGGCCCCGCAAACAATCGGATTCGTCGTCGCCGGCGGCGGCCGCGCCGCCGCGCAACAATGCGGCGTTCACGGGCTTGCGGTAGTGATGCAGGATCTCGGTGGCCCAGGCAGCGATATCGGAATGCAGGTCGCCGGTGTCGGGTAAGGGGCGTGCCGGGTCGAGGTGGTAGGTCGCGATGTTGTTGATCATCGACGCCGCGTCCGGCCAGCGCCGGTAGACAGTGGTGGGGTTGACGCCGGCGCGTTCGGCCACCATCGGGATCGACACCTTGTCGCGACCCTTCTCGGCGACCAGCTGCTCGACCGCGGTCTTGATCGCACTGGAGACGGCCGCCGTGCGACCGCCCGGCCGTTTCGCTGGTCGCACCATGCTCATGATTCGACTGTAATGCAGCCCTGTAGCTGGTCATGGAGGGGCCTGAACTGCGGTTACGCGGGTTCGGCGCCGTACGCGGGGATGGCACGCCCAGCGGCGTGGCGGTCCTGGGCGCACCGCGGATAGGTCACCTCCGCATGACCCCACCACGTGAATGGACCCGTATGGAGCCGCACGGACCTGCTTCTGTCGAACGTCTGTGCCTTACGTCACGGCGATAACCGATCGGCATTAATGCAATGAACTATGCGTTAAGAGCTGAGTGCTTGTAGCGCCGGGAAGCCCGGCGGCCACCCGCGGTGCAGGCCTGCACACCCGCCTGACTTCGGAATCGGAGACGTCATGAACGTTACGCAGCCGCTCCTGCACCCCTACCGCATGGGCGACCTGCCGCTCGCCAACCGGATCGTGATGGCACCGCTAACGCGCTCCCGCGCAACCGACCCCGACCTCGCGCCGACCGAGATGCATGCGCGCTACTACGCGCAGCGCGCATCAGCCGGCTTGATCATCACCGAGGGCACCTGGATCAGCCCCCAAGCGATCGGATGGCACGACGTGCCGGGACTGTTCACCGAAACACAAGTGCGAGGCTGGTCGGCGGTCACCGACGCGGTCCATTGCGAGGGCGGGGTCATCTTCGCCCAGCTCTGGCACACTGGCGCGTTGTCGCATCCCGACTTCTTCCACGGAGTGCCCCCGCTCGCTCCGTCAGCGGTCAACCCGGGACAACACTCGCCCACCCCGACCGGCAACAAGCCCACTGTGGTGCCGCGCACGATGACCCGAGACGAGGTCCGCACCACCATCGCCGATTACGCCACCGCCGCCGCCAACGCCAAGCGCGCCGGCTTTGACGGCGTGCAGATCCAGGCCGGGTTCTCCTACCTCATCAGCCAGTTCCTCAACCCCGCCACTAACCTGCGCGACGACGAGTACGGCGGCTCCATCGCCAACCGCGCACGACTGCTGTTCGACGTGCTCGACGCCATCGGGGAACGCATCGACATCGGCCGTGTCGGCGTCAAGGTCGGGCCGGCCTGGGCCGAGCGAGGAGAATTCCGCTCCACCGTCGACACCCTAGCCACCAGCGAATACATCGTGGAGCGACTCAACGACTATCCGTTGGCGCACTGGCTGCTCATGGGTGCCATGGCCACCCTCGAAGGCCAACCACTCGAGGCGCTCCAGGGCGACAGGATGTTCACCCATTTCCGGCCCCGCTACCGCGGCACTCTGATCGCCAACGTGGGCATGACCCGCGAGCGCGGTAATCAACTGATCACCGACGGCCTGGCCGACCTCGTCGCGTTCGGGGAACCCTTCATCGCCAACCCGGACTTACCGACACGGTTCACCACCAACGCGCCGATCGAACGATCCGACCACGCCACGCACTACACACCGGGAGCGCACGGATACATCGACTACCCACCCCACGATGGCACCACAGCGGCTGCCGGCTATGCCAGCCAGGAACAGGGAAAACTGCCGGAATGAAGGATCGCGAACCACGACGACTACCCGAACGTCGCGCTCACGAGGCCGTCAGTCCCACTTGGTTCTATCGCCATGCCGCGGCCCACTACGCGCATGGCTTGACGAACCCGCGCACAACCCCAACCTCGGGTTAAAACCCGGGTCTGCTGACCGGATCAGGAGCCAGGTCATGGACGAATTGTCCAGCGCCCAAACGGCGTTGACGGCACTACAGCGAGTAGTTCACCTCATCGGCGACGACGACCTCGGCAGACCCACGCCGTGCCCTGCCTTCGACGTGGCGGCTCTGGCCGACCACCTGGTCGATTTCACCGCCCGACTCGGCAAGTCGGTTGGCATACACATCTCAGCACCTGACGGCAGCACAATAGAGCAACGGATCCTGCAGGTCGCACGACCGGTGCTGGCGCGCTGGCGTCAACGCGGACTGTCCGGCGACGTCGTCTTTGGCGGCCGAACCCTTCCGGCCCGGCTCGCAGCCGGTGTGCTGTCTCTCGAACTGATCGTCCACGGCTGGGATTTCGCCGTCGCCATAGATCGGTCGCTCGATGTGTCCGACGCGCACGCCGACTACGTCCTGGCACTCGCCGAGCAGACCCTCACCCCGCAAAGCCGCACCACAGCAGGATTCGACGAACCAGTACCAGTTCCCGACGATGCCGGTGGACTTGACCGCCTCGTCGCCTTCACCGGACGGAATCCGCACTCTTATAACCCTCCCGATCGAGCAATGGGTAGTACGCAGCACCCACCGTGACTAAAGGCGGGTGTTCGGATTTCGCCGCCGATTTGCGAACCTTCAAGGCGACGATTACGTCAGCGACCATACCGCTGATGAGGCACGCCGCACGTCGTTGATTCCTCAATCAGTGCAACTCGACAATGGGACTGATTGCAACTTCAGTGCAACTTGCGATTGGGAATTGCAACTCGTTTTTGGGATCCTACAGTGGTGCTAGCTGCTGCCCATCATCATGATGACTGCGGCGACGGCCGTGGGGCGGCGCGCCCGATCGACCGCGCAACCTGCCTCCATCACCTCAACCCGGCAAATGAATTTGAACGCCTTACGTTCGGTGGCGCCGCCGAGAATGCGGAGGAGGGGAAGGTGTAGCTTCTCGTTTTCGATGTCATATCCCGATGCCATAACCTGCGGTGACGCATTTTGTCTCACGTGATGTCATCTGGGTTTCGTCTCAAATTCGAGTCATTTCTTCAGAGCGGCCGGACTGAAGGCTCCTATCGGAAGTACGGGACGCCGCGTGCGGCTCAGACTGGGCGACTGCGGTTTCGTCACGTGACGCCCATTCGCCCGCTCGGCAGCAACGGGCCGACGCCACCGCGCAACGTCGTTGAGACCGCCCCGTGGAATCGAAGGTGATCGGGTTGATCTTTCGCCGATGTGCAAGCACTGGTGGCCGCCACATCATCTGAGCCTCGGTCGTCGGCTCGGGTAGCGCGCGTGTCCGTGGGCTCGATCGGCGTGATCGGTAGTGTCGGAATGTGGACATCTCGTGCGCCTTCGCAACGTCATCTGATAGCCCGGCGCACGTGGAGTTAGCCGAAATGCTCGGCTACAGGCGAGCGTGGCTTTATGACTCTCCGGCCCTGGTGACCGACGTGTGGATGGTTCTTAGCCGGTGCGCGGAGCGCACCTCGCGCATTGGCCTTGGGCCAGGTGTGCTGGTGCCCAGCTTGCGCCATCCCATGGTCAACGCCGCCGCCATCGCCGAGCTAGTGGGCCAAGCACCGGGCCGGGTCGCGGTGGCTATCGGCTCAGGCTTTACGGGTCGGCTAACACTGGGCCAGCGGCCGATGCCATGGCGGCAGGTCGCCGAGTACGTCCGTTGCCTGAAGGCCCTCCTCGCCGGCGAGACCGCACAGTGGGAGGGGGCCGAGATCCGCATGCTGCAGCTGCCTGGCTTCGGGGCTGAGCGACCCATTGACGTGCCGATCCTGATCGGCGCCGACGGCCCGAAGGGGCTGGCCGTGGCGGCCGAGCTGGGCGACGGCGTCTTCTCGGCAGCCCTGCCTCAACCTGATGCGGCCGGCGTAACCGATTGGCGGGCGCTGTTGTCCTTCGGCACGGTTGCTCGACGAGGGCGAGGACCTGAGCTCGCCGCGGGTCATCGACGCCGCCGGGCCTGCCGCGGTGGTGCTGTATCACGCCAGCGATGAGCGCCGCGGCGCGTCCGCCGTCGACGCACTACCAGGCGGACGGGCGCGGCGTGAAGCGATCGAGGCGTACCCCGAAAATGAGCGACATCTCGTCATCCACGCAGGACATCTGATCAAGGCCAACCCCGTGACGAGCCGCACGTCGCTGACCTCGTCCCGTTTGTCAGCTCCATGGCGTTGACCGGCACAGCCGAGCAGGTGTCGGAGAAGATCGCCGGACTGGCCGCGTTGGGAGTCACCGAGCTGGTGTTCAGCCGTCGTTGACAGACCTTCGCCGCTTCGCGGTCTCACAGCCATTTCTGGTCGTCGGGGCTCCGGCTCGTGGCGCTATTAACACGAACGGACCGACCACCCCTCCGATACCTCTGGTCCCGTCCAGTCCTGTACCGTACGGTTCCCGGTGTTGCGGTCGGTTCCCGCTCGAAGTGCGGCAGAGACGAGCTCTCGAGACGGACCATTTTTCGGTTTGCGAAAGGCTTTCGGGTGAGCAGTATTTCGATTGGCCGCCTGCTCAAGCGGGGGTGGATGCTGCTGGTAGTTGTGGTGGTGGTGGTGGTGGTCGCGGGGTTTTGCGTGTATCGGCTGCACGGCATCTTCGGCTCGCACACCACGACGTCGACTGCTGGTGGGTTTTCGAATGAGACGGCTCCGTTTAACCCTAAGCATGGGGTCTTGAGGTTTTCGGCCGCCGGGCACCGTGGCGTCGATGAACTACCTGGATGTCTATGCTCAGCCGCAGCGCGTTGATGACACGGTCCTGCCGTGGTCATACGACGGCACAGGGCGATAGCGATTCCATCGGCTGCCGCATCATCATCGACGGGTGGTCAAAAACGAGAGATCGGTGAAGACGGTGAACGCCTACACCTTCTGGTTGGACAAGTCCGGATGAGCAATCGTCACACCCCGCGACCTTCGTTACCGGACCTGATCCGGCGGTTTTCGGTGCCGATCGTGTGGTTCTGGCTGGCCCTGGCGGTGGTCACGAATGTTTTCGTGCCGCAATTGGAGACCGTTGCCCAAGCGCATAACGTGTCGCTGAGCCCCCAGGATGCGCCGTCGCTGCAGGCCAGTAAACGCATCGGCAAGGTGTTTCACGAGTTCGATTCCGACAGTGCAGCGATGATCGTCCTGGAGGGCAATCGGCCGCTCGGTGCCGACGCGCACCATTACTACGACGGCTTGATTCGAAAGCTCTCCCAGGACACGAAGCATGTCGAGCACATTCAGGATTTCTGGGGGGATCCTCTGACGGCGGCCGGCTCGCAGAGCGCCGACGGCAAGGCGGCCTTGGTGCAGGTGTACCTCGCCGGTAACCAGGGCGAGACGTTATCCAATCAGTCCGTCGATTCTGTGCGCGAGATCGTGGAGCACACGCCGCCACCGCCGGGGGTGAAGGCCTATGTCACCGGCGCCGCGCCGCTGGTCACCGATCAGTTCGAGGTGGGCCGCAAAGGCACCCTGAAGGTCACCCTGATCACCATCGGGGTGATCGCACTAATGCTGTTTTCTCTCTACCGTCGTGTCACCACGGTGATTCTCGTGATTTTCACGGTGATGATTGAGTTGACCGCGTCCCGCGGAGTCGTCGCGGTTCTGGCGAACGCCGGGCTGATCGGGCTGTCGACCTACTCGACCAATCTGCTGACGTTACTGGTCATCGCGGCCGGAACAGACTATGCGATCTTTATTCTCGGCCGTTACCACGAAGCGCGCCACGCCGGGCAGGATCGCTTACCGGCCTTCCATACGATGTACCGGGGGACCGCGCACATTATCTTGGGTTCGGGCCTGACGATTGCCGGCGCGGTGTTCTGTCTGACCTTCACCCGGCTCCCGTATTTTCAGAGCCTGGGCGTTCCCGCTGCAATTGGTGTCCTCGTCGCGCTGCTGGCCGCGCTGACCCTGGCGCCGGGGGTGCTGACCATCGGCCGCCATTTCGGTCTGTTCGACGCCAGCCGCGCGATGCGCACCCAGAGCTGGCGGCGCATCGGCACGGCCATCGTGCGCTGGCCCGGACCCATCCTGGTGGTGACGATCGCGGTGGCCCTGATCGGTCTGCTCGCTCTGCCGGGATACACGACGAGTTACGACGCCCGCCCCTACATGCCTGCCAGTGCCCCGGCCAATATCGGCTACGCGGCGGCCGAGCGCCACTTCTCCCAGGCCCGACTCAATCCCGAATTGCTGATGATCGAGGCCGATCACGATCTGCGTGATTCGGCCGACATGCTCATCCTGGAGCGGGTGGCCAAGGCGATCTTCCACACCCCCGGTATCGCACAGGTGCAGGCCATTACCAGGCCGTTGGGAACCCCGCTGGACCACAGCTCGATACCGTTTCAGATCAGTGCGCAAAGCACCGGCCAGATCGAGAACCTGAAATACCAGCAAGACCGCGGCGCTGACTTGTTGAAGCAGGCCGATGAGATCAGTAAAACGATCGCCATTTTGCAGCAGCAATATGCCCTGCAACAGCAGTCTGCGGCCGCGACCAGCGAACAGACCGAGGCGTTTCACGCCACCGTCGCCACGGTCACCGCCCTGCGCGATGAGATCGCCAATTTCGACGACTTCTTCAGGCCGCTGCGCAACTACTTCTACTGGGAGCCGCACTGTTTCGACATTCCGATCTGCGCGGCGCTGCGATCCGTCTTCGACGCGCTCGACGGTGTCGACGCGCTGAGCGACCAGTTTGGAAAGATCACGACAAGTTTGGATAAATTGAATGCGCTCCAGCCGAAACTGCTGGCGCTGCTACCACCTCAGGTCGCCAGTCAGCAAACCAATCGGGATCTGATTCTGACGAACTACGCCACCACGTCGGGGATCAACGATCAGACCGCGGCTGCGCTGCAAAACGCGACTGCCATGGGGCAAGCCTTCGACGCCGCCAAAAACGACGACTCCTTCTACCTGCCCCCAGAGGTCTTTACCAACTCCGAATTCCAGCGGGGCCTGAAACTGTTTCTGTCCCCTGACGGCAAGGCCGCGCGCATGATCATCACCCATGACGGCGATCCCGCCACCCCGCAAGGCATCTCACATATCGACGCGATCAGGAACTCCGCCGAGGACGCTCTCAAAGGCACGCCCCTAGCCGGGGCCAACATCTACCTGGCCGGCACCGCCGCGACCTACAAGGACATCCAGGACGGCGCCAAATACGACCTCATGATCGCCGGAATCGCCGCGCTGAGCCTGATTTTGCTCATCATGATGTTCATCACCCGAAGTCTGGTGGCCGCGTTCGTCATTGTGGGCACGGTGGCGCTGTCGTTGGGCGCCTCTTTCGGGCTGTCCGTGCTGATTTGGCAGGACATTCTTGGTATCCACTTGTTCTGGATCGTCCTGGCGCTGGCGATCATCTTGCTGTTGGCGGTGGGGTCGGACTACAACTTGTTGCTGATCTCGCGTTTCAAAGAGGAGATCGGCGCAGGCTTGAAGACGGGCATCATCCGCGCGATGGCCGGCTCCGGCGCGGTGGTGACCGCCGCCGGTCTGGTGTTCGCGGCCACCATGGCCTCCTTCGTGTTCGCCGATTTGCGGATTCTCGGTCAGATCGGGACCACGATCGCTCTGGGTCTGCTGTTCGACACGCTGATCGTGCGTTCGTTCATGACGCCGTCCATCGCAGCGCTACTCGGGCGCTGGTTCTGGTGGCCGCAACGGGTGCGCCCCCGCCCCGCCAGTCAGATGCTTCGGCCCTACGGATCACGCCAAGCGGTCCGCCAACTGCTCCCCTCGGAAGACGGAGACACACCGGTCACCTCCGAATCGCGTTGACCACAACGCCTCTAGCTGGCCAAGATCGACTGCGGACGCCACACGTCAGGTCCTACCAGCTGTGGTGAGCACAGATGACTCGGGCACCGTCAAGGAAACTTTCTGCAGACGCCCTTTCAACCGTGCGACCCTGAGCAGCTGAATGGTTAGGTTTATGGACGTCAACATGGGGATGAACCCGATAAACGTTCGAAAGGAGGGCGCGGCCCCATGCAACTGTTGAAAACAACCGACCACATAAAAGCATCCCATTGTGAAGAGGGCAGCGGGTATCGAGTACGCGAGTAATGATCGAGAATCAGAAATAAGTTCCGCCGCATAATCTACCTCATCTTGCGACATCGATTCGCGTTTGCGCAACTTAGCCAAAACCGCTTTGTGGGCGTCCACTTTTTCGCCTTGCCGAGCGGGTGTTCGAGCCTCTAACCGACTTATGAACGCAAACACACAAGCGACGAACACTAATTCCAGCACAGCCACAAGTATCGTGAGATAACCAAATAAACCGATGTTCACCATCCCCGCTCCTTTACCCCGCGCCAAACGTCGCATCACACCTGAAACGCAAGAGGCCTCGCGGTCGGCTATCGAGACCCTTCTCGAAACGCTACCTCAACCAAGTGGTTCACTTGATAGCAGTTCCCGCACCACTTGACCCCCAGTCGGAGATGGGCTGAATTTGGTTGTCTCGCAATGACTCTCGAACCGGGCCGACCAGTGGAAATCGTCTCAACCCGTCCCCTGTCAATTCTCCGAATTCGCACCTAGCTAGTTGTGACAACGTCCGTGCCGGAGCCATCGGTTGTCGGCATGTCCGCACTGTTTGCTGAAGAGGTCTCGGCCGCCGTTACGACTCGGATGAGGAGCACAGGGCGTCGTATCCCGCTAGGGCACCTGTTTTCTGAGATGTCAGCAGCACTCTTGCCCGCGCCGGGCCTCGCGGCCTTCCCTGATCGCGACGGCGGCGATTACCAACGCGACGATTGGGTCAGCCCAGTACCAGCCGAACAGGAGATTGAGGAGCAGCCCGACCAACAGGACACCGGACAGGTGAGTCACGGGCCTGAGGTGCCCGACTGGTTTCACGTTGTCGCGCTGATACAGAGACGTTGGTACGCCTACGATCCACGTACCGAGTGAGTCGGAGGTCTCTGGTGCGCACGCATTCCTCAGGACGGGGTCCAGGTCAACTTCATGTCCTGGTTGTACGCGGAGACGACGCGCAACCGGTGTGGACGTGGATTGCGGTGGCCGGCTTAGTGATAGCGGTGCTGCTGGCAATCGTCGGGTTGCCCCGGGTCGATATCCATGGGCCGCTGCATTACCTGGGTGTGATGGATCCCCTGTGTGGGGGCACACGATCGGTGTATTTGACCATGCACGGCCATCTCCGCGACGCCCTGCGCTACAACCCGGCGAGCCCCATGCTCGTAGTGGCCGCTGCGGCCCTGCTGATGTGCGCCGCGCTCGGATGGGCGACGGGCTATTTTCTTAGTGTGCATGTGCCGCGCCGGCTTCTGATCCCGGTGATGGTGGTTGCGCTCGTCGCACTTGAGGTGAACCAACAGCTGCACGCAGGGCTACTGACCAAGCCGTGGCTTGGGGCATGACCAGCCCGAGCCGACCCTGGGGGCCGTGGTGAGGGCGATCGGACACGCGTTGGCGCTGGCCGGGTCCATGACCTGGGAGATTTTGTGGGCATTGATTCTCGGGTTCGTCCTGTCGGCTGTCGTGCAGGCGGTTGTGCGCAAATCCACAATTGTTGGATTGATGGGTGATGACCGACCCCGCACTCTAACGATCGCGGCCGGTTTGGGTGCCGCGTCGTCGTCGTGCTCCTATGCCGCAGTCGCGTTGGCGCGCTCACTGTTTCGCAAAGGCGCCAATTTCACCGCAGCCATGGCATTTGAAATCGGCTCCACCAACCTCGTCGTGGAGCTCGGAATCATCCTGGCCCTGTTGATGGGTTGGCAGTTCACCGCCGCCGAGTTCATCGGCGGCCCGATCATGATCGTGGTGCTGGCGGTGTTGTTCCGGCTGTTCGTGCGCTCCCGGATTGTCGACGCGGCGCGTCAGCAGGCCGAACGCGGGCTCGCCGGGTCGATGGAAGGCCACGCCGCGATGGACATGTCGGTGCAAGGCGAGGGATCGTTTTGGCGGCGGATCGGTTCCCGGCAGGGTTTCACTGCGGTGTCGCACGTGTTCGTCATGGAGTGGGCGGCGATCCTGCGTGACCTTGTCCTTGGGTTGCTAATCGCCGGCGCGATCGCGGCATGGGTACCGGAATCGTTTTGGCGGAGCTTCTTCATCACCAACCACCCAGCGCTGTCGGTGCTATGGGGGCCGATCATCGGGCCCATCGTGGCGATCGTGTCGTTCGTGTGCTCGATCGGCAACGTGCCCCTAGCCGCTGTGCTGTGGAACGGCGGCATCAGCTTCGGCGGGGTCGTCGCATTCATCTTCGCCGACCTGCTGATCCTGCCGATCCTGAATATCTATCGCAAGTACTACGGCATCAAGATGATGTTCGTCTTGCTGGGCACCTTCTACGTCGCGATGGT
>NZ_JAOPWB010000045.1 GCF_025965855.1 Mycobacterium sp.
TAGACGACAGATTGTTCGGCGCACAACAACACTGTGATCAGCATCAGCGCCATCGGGCTGGTCAGATCGATCGCCCACCGCACCTGCTGGGCTCCCTTGCATGCACGAGTAACCAGCTGCTCAATCGCGCGCTGCTCATTGGAGACCTTCTGATTCCACACCACCTTTCCGGTCTCATCGATCGCACACGCATGATGGCTGGTCTTGCCGACATCGATCCCGACCCACGCCCGCTGCCGCATCGTCACTTGTTCTCCCTGTGATCGCAACTCAAGCCCGTGGACAACCCCGCCGCAAGATCCCTAAACAGCGACGATCCGCAATAGCTCTCAATCAGCGACCGGAGCGTCCAGCGCGGCGGGGCAGCCAGTCATTTCAAGCCACAAAAACAGCACACGAATTTCAGCTACACCCCACCGCCCTGGGCATCCAGGGCACCAACCCCAGACACCCAAGACCTTAGGGACAGGATTTGATCGCCCTCGTTTCTCTACAAACGCCAAGCAAGAATCAGCTCCGCGGCGTGCCGTTAGTAAGATCAATGCGACGTCAAGCCTGGCGAACGACACGGTGTCAGCGGTCACGTAATTCCCCCAGGTTGAGGGGTTGTCCGTCATGTAATTCCCCCACCCCGTCTGTCACGTAATTCCCCCACCCGGGGCGGTGTGGCAGCCGGTTGTGGGCCTCGCACACAGGTTCGCTCGACTCACGGATCGACTCGTGAGGAAGGGCGCCGATGGCGAGGAGAAGTTTCGACGTGTTCGACCTGATCGAGTTGTTCACCCATTGGCATGCGGGTCGGTCCCAACGCCAGCTCGCCGAGAGTTTGGGCATCGACCGGAAGACGATCGCGAAGTATCTGGCGCCGGCGATTGCCGAGTCGCTGATTCCTGGCGGGGAGCTGATCACCGAGACGGCGTGGGCGGCGCATATCGCCCGGTGGTTTCCGGAGGTCACCGATCGGAGTCTGCGGGCTACGACCTGGCCGGGTATCGAAGCGCACCGTGAACGGATCCGCAGCTGGCTGCGCGCTGAGGTGAGTGCGGCGACCGTGGCGCAGCGGCTGCGTGATGATCATGGCGTGTCGGCATCGGAATCTTCGGTGCGGCGGTGGATTTCGGCCAACCTGTCGCAGGAGGTGGTCCGGGAGAAGGTGACCGTGGCGCGGGGACCGGTGGCGCCGGGCAGCGAAGCCCAGATCGACTACGGCAAGCTTGGGATGTGGTTCGATCCGGTCAGTGGCCGACGCGTCGCGGTGTGGGCGTTCGTGATGGTGCTGGCGTGCTCGCGGCACCTGTTCGTGCAACCAGTGCTGAAAATGCACCAATCCTCCTGGTGCGCCTCGCATGTGGCGGCATTCGAATTCTTCGGCGGGGTCCCAGCCAGGCTGGTGCCCGACAATTTGAAGGCCGGTGTCAGCAGGCCGGACCTGTATGACCCGAAGATCAACAAGGCCTACGCGGAGCTGGCCACCCACTACGGCTGCCTGATCGACCCGGCGCGGGCGGGCAAACCGAAGGACAAACCACGGGTGGAACGGCCGATGCAGTATGTCCGGGACTCGTTCTGGCGGGGCCGGGAGTTCACCTCGCTGGAACAGATGCAGGCCGCGGCAGTGGTGTGGAGCCGTGAGGTGGCCGGGGCGCGAAAATCGCGGGCACTCGATGGCCAGCAGCCCGGGCTCGTGTTTTCCACCGTGGAGCGTCATGCCCTGCTGCCGTTGCCGCACAATGAGTTCGCGCTCGCCGTGTGGTCGACGGGCAAGGTCGCCACCGACTGCCACGTCAAGGTCGGCAAGGCGCTCTACTCGGTGCCGTGGCGGTTGATGGGCCAGCAGGTCCATGCCCGCACCTGCGGCGACGTCGTGCAGATCGTGCACAACGGTGACGTTGTGGCCACCCATGTCACCCATCCGTGGGGGCGGGCCACCGACTTCGAGCATTACCCGCCGGAGAAGATCGCCTTCACCCTGCGCAATCCCACCTGGTGCCGCCGGGCCGCCGCCGAGGTCGGACCGGCCTGCACTGAGGTGATCGCCGAGTTCATGGCCGTCAACGCCATCCACCGGCTGCGCAGCGCCCAGGGGGTGCTGGCGTTCCGCAAAACCGTCGGCGATGCGCGCCTAGAGGCGGCATGCGTCCGCGCGATCGCGGTCGGTGACCCCAGCTACCGCACCGTCAAAGGCATCCTCGCCGCCGGCACCGAACTCGACGGAACCACCGCACTGGCCCCACCGCACGCCGCAGCCCATCTACGCGGCCCGCAGGCGTTCGACACCGACACCGCTGGCGAGACCGCGTGAAACCATTCAGCGTATTCGTTTGTTGCCCAGCACTATTCGACCCTACAAGGAGACCCACTAGCATGAACATTCTCGACCCGGCACTGCGCAACGCGCTGCGCACCCTCAAACTCACCGGCATGCTCGACACCCTCGATGCCCGGCTGGCCCAGACCCGCGACGGCACCCTGGGGCACCTGGACTTTCTGCAAGTGCTCTGCGAGGACGAAATCGCCCGCCGCGAATCGGCCGCCCTGACCCGCCGCATCCGCCGAGCCCGCTTCGAGGAACAATCGACCTTCGAATCCTTCGACTTCACCGCCAACACCAAACTGCCCGCTGCGATGCTGCGCGACCTCTCGGCACTGCGGTGGCTCGACGCCGCCGAATCAGTCATCCTCTACGGACCCGTCGGAGTAGGCAAAACCCATATGGCGCAAGCACTTGGGCACGCCGTGGCGCGCCGCGGCGGCGACGTCCGATTCGCCAAAACCTCCCGAGTCCTCTCCGATCTGGCCGGCGGACACGCCGATCGCACCTGGGGCCAACGCATCCGCGAATACACCAAACCGTTGGTACTGATCCTCGACGACTTCGCCATGCGTGAACACACCGCGATGCACGCCGACGACCTCTACGAGTTGATCTCCGATCGCGCCGTCAACGGCAGACCACTGATACTCACGTCCAACAGGTCGCCCAAGGACTGGTACAACCTGTTCCCGAACCCCGTCGTGGCCGAATCGCTGCTCGACCGGTTGATCAACACCAGCCACCAGATCCTGATGGACGGCCCCAGCTATCGACCCCGTAAACGACCCGGCGCTGCCGCGCCAGTAGACAACACCAAGACAGCCCGGTAGACCTACACCCGAGGCCCACCGGTGGGGGAATTACTTGACAGACACCCCGGCGGAATTACGCGACCGTCGACACCCAGTTCGGGGCCGAGGGCGTTGATCATCTTGCTTCGATCGCGGTAGCGCGAGTTGCGGCGAACGAACGGCGGTCTGCGGGAAACCGTGACACCGGCGGCAAACAGCCGCTGCGCAAGACGGTTCT
>NZ_JAOPWB010000059.1 GCF_025965855.1 Mycobacterium sp.
CACCCAACACCTGCGCGACCTCGGCGAGGCGGGTGCCGGTTCCCTCGCTCACCTCGGTCACCACCTCGTCGACGCGGCCGCGGGTGTACTCGGTGAAGCCGGCCATCTTCCGCCGGGACAGACCGCCGGCGTCCTCTTGCAGCTCGGTGCGCACCGACGAACACTGGTTGCGCGCGAAGTAGGACAACTGGACGCGGGCCTGCTGAATCTGGCCGCGCAGCGTGATGGTGCGCTCGGTTTTCGACTGGCGCCGCTGCCGCAGCGCCCCGCTGCGCTCTTCGCGCAACGCGTCAACCCGCGCCCGCCGGCCGGCGCCCTCGGCGTCGCGGTCGATGCGCTGCGCGACCGTCTGTAGCCGGAATTCCCAGGCGCGCAGCCTGTTTCGCCGTGGAATGTCGGACGCGGCGAGTTGCGGGGCGACGGCCTGCGCCAAGTCGTCGACGCTCGGGGCGCCCAGGTCGGGCAGGGCGGAGGCACCCACCCAGGGCACCTGCTCGTAGCGCGGCGCGTGCGCGGCCAGGGTGTCGCGGTTGGCGGCGAGGACGTCGCGCCAATTACGGTGCAGGTCGATCTTGGACACCACGGCGACGACGACGTCGGTGTGCTCGGCGGCGGCATCCAGTAGCGCGCAGTCGGATCCGGTCAACTGCGCCGCCGCGGAGACGACGAACACCACCGCGATCGGCGCATCGCCGGGCCCCATCTCCGCGGACTCGACGAACTTGTGCTGCGGCAGCCGTTCGCGCAGTGCCGCGACCACCGCGGTGACGCCGGCCATCCACGGGCCGGTCACCAACACCACGTCGCGGCGGTTGATGCCGGGCGAATCCAGCCTGGGCCCGATCGTCGCCACCAACGCGTCCACCTGGGCGGCCGGATCCTGGGCGCTCACCGAGGCTCCCCGGGCAGCGACCCGCAGGTCTGCGACCACAACCGCAGCGATCCCCGGGCGATGTCCGCGCCGCAGGCGCCGTGCAGATCGCTCACCGGGCCCAGCCTGCCAAGGCTGTAGCGCTGCCAGCGCACCGCCCGTGGCAGGTGGGCCGCCGGATCGTCGCTGTCGTCGCTGCCGGGGTCGAGCCGGGCGGCCTCGGCCAGGTCGACGGCGGCGGCCATGCGGGCGATCACCGTGTCGTCGTTGGACAGGAAGCCGCTGATTGCCTCGCCGGTCTGGTCCCGAGCGACGGCCAGGGCCTCTAATTCCGCGACGGCCCGCAGCACCCGCCGGTAGCGCACCTCCGCGCCGACGACCGAGATCTTGTTCAGGACGGCATCGACACCGCTCAACCGGCGCAGCAGGGCGCGAACCTGCGCCGGCGTCCTGCCCTGCCGGGCCGCGGCGATGCCGAGGGCGGTCCCGAACAGGTCCAGGGTGTCGAGCAAGCGCAGCCGCACATCGGTCGGCACCGGGTTTTCCGCCGCCAGGAACCCGGCAAACGAGCCGTCGAGGCAGGTGGCACCGCCGGGATGGGCGGCGAGCGTCCGCAGCGCCTCCCAGAGCGCGCCGTCCAGGCCGTCGAGCGCCGCGAGCGCGAGCAGACCGCTCATCGGCTCTACCGGCAGACCGACCAGCGCGGCAAGGTTCGCGCAGCGCACGCGCGCCGCCACGATCGGTCCGCGACCGGCCCGGCCGGAGCGGGAGCCGGCGAGGTCGGCCTTGTTCAGCACGGCGAGCACCGGGCGCCCGGCGGCGGCGATGGCTTCGGTGTCCTCGGGTTTGATCACCTCCGCGGTGACGTAGACGACCACGTCAACACCGGTGGCCGGCGGCGCCGACCGCGTCGTCGCCGATATCCCCGACGCGATTCCGGCGCGGTCCAGGGCGCGCGCCACGGTGCCGCAACCCACTCCGCGGCGTCCGCGTACGACCACCCGCAGCGGCGCGGCGGCTCGCTCGGCGATCGCCGTCACGCGCGGGTCGGCGCGGCCGGCAGCAAAGCGCGCCAGCTCGTCGACGAACATTTTGTGCCCTTGTCCCGCCATGTCCTACCCGTCCGATCCGATAGGCCCGAATCGGGCCGGCCCGGCTCAGAAGGCTTAGCCCCCGCCGGATGCGAGGCCGTCGCGGAGGCTGGACCCGTTTGCCGGGCCGGATCCCGATCGGTCTCACCGAATGGTGGCATCTGCGTCACCGAGATGCGAGCCACCGTCTAACTGTTAGCAGCCGAAGGCAACTGTTGGGTATCAATCTGGACTAGGGGCGGCAACATCGGGGGTTCATGGGCCACCATGGACAAATGCATGCGCAACCCGGGGTCGGGACGTGTCCCGACGCGCCGGTGCGAGCGGAGGCTGGCCTGGAGACGGGAGAACCCCCAACACCGGAGCCGACCGATTCGGACCGCCTCCGACCGCGCCACCTCCCGGCCACGAGTTTCCGCTCGCGGCGTTCCGCGCTGTCGGAGGCCCAGCGCCAGACCTGGGAGCGGCGGTGGCCGAAGCTCGGCATCTCGGTCGGTTCTCCCCCTGGCGGAGTCCCCCGGCCTCCGGAGCCGCTGGACATCCGCGCATGGTTCGGCCGGCAGGCGCCGCTTGTGCTCGAAATCGGTTGCGGCAGCGGCATATCCACCCTCGCGATGGCCAAGGACGAGCCCGGCATCGACGTGATTGCGGTGGAAGTCTACCGGCGGGGCCTGGCGCAGCTGCTGTCCGCGATCGACCGCGAGCAGGTTGGCAACATCCGGCTGATCCGTGGGAACGGCATCGACGTGCTGGACCGCCTGATTGCGCCGGGCTCGCTGACCGGGGTCCGCGTCTTCTTTCCCGATCCCTGGCCGAAGGCCCGTCACCACAAACGCCGGTTCCTGCAACCGAGCACGATTGGCCTGATCGCCGACCGGCTACTCCCCGGTGGTGTCCTGCACGCCGCGACGGACCATCCGGGCTACGCCGAGCACATCGCCGAAGCCGGCGATGGAGAACCTCGGCTGTGTCGAGTCGACCCGGGGAGCCGGCTGCCGATCTCGGTCGTGCGCCCCACCACCAAGTACGAGACCAAGGCCAAAGAAGCGGGCAGCGCCGTGAACGAATTCATCTGGCTTCGACGATGAGTAGGCGATGAGAATGAGCCTGACAGAAGAGGCGACAGCAGCATCACAAGCAACATCGGAACCGCTGGAATCACCGGCGGTTCTGTCTGCCGAGGGCCTGAGCAGCTTCCAACCGCCGGCCGGACGCGTGCTGCTGGTCTGGGACGCTCCCAACCTCGACATGGGCCTCGGCTCCATCCTGGGCCGCCGCCCGACGGCCATCGAACGTCCTCGCTTCGACGCCCTAGGTCGCTGGCTGCTGGCGCGAACCGCGGAGGCCAGCTCGGCCCGTCCTGGCGTCGTCATCGAGCCCGAGGCCACCGTTTTCACCAACATCGCTCCCGGCAGCGCCGACGTCGTCCGACCCTGGGTCGACGCGTTGCGTAACGTGGGGTTCGCGGTCTTCGCCAAGCCGAAGATCGACGAGGACAGCGACGTCGACCGTGACATGCTTGCCCACATCGCACAGCGCCATCAGGAAGGACTCGCGGCGCTGGTGGTGGCTTCCGCGGACGGTCAGGCCTTCCGTCAACCGCTGGAAGAAATCGCCCGCACCGGGATTCCTGTCCAGGTGATCGGATTTCGCGAACATGCCAGTTGGGCGCTAGCGTCGGATACCTTGGACTTCGTCGACCTGGAGGACATCAGCGGCGTCTTCCGGGAACCGTTGCCGCGAATCGGCTTGGATTCGCTGCCTGAACAAGGTGCGTGGCTGC
>NZ_JAOPWB010000078.1 GCF_025965855.1 Mycobacterium sp.
CCCGGGCCGGAAACCGAACTGGGCGGCGCCGGCGGCGCGGCGCCCGCACCCCGGCGCACCCCCACCACCCGGCAAGCCCGCGTACCCCACCAGCGGCGGTGGACGCCCGCCCGCCTATCCGACCAGCGCACCGCCGCCACCCAATTTCCAGCCCCACCCGCAGATGTCCCCACAGGTGGCCCCGCAAACCCAGCTGTCGGCCGGCGTCACCAAGCCACCAGAGGTGGGGAACCTGGCGACGAAGATGTTCCACGCGTTGATGCCGTCCCGGTCCGGGGCGATCCCGAAGCCGTCCGAGGCGGTCACGATCGGTCGTTCCACCGACAACGACATCGTCATCCAGGACGTGCTGGCGTCGCGCCATCACGCTTTTCTGACGCAGACACCGCTGGGCACCGAGATCCGCGACGCGCGCAGCATCAACGGCACCTTCGTCAACGGTGTGCGCGTCGGGTCCGCGATCCTGACCGAGGGCGACGTGGTCACGATCGGCAACGTCGACCTCGTCTTCACCCGTGACACCCTGGTCCGCCGCACCGAAGCGGCGACGCGTACCGGCGGGCTGGAGGTGAACGCCGTCACCTTCACCGTCGACCACGGAAAGCAACTGCTCGACCACATCTCGCTGACCGCCCGCCCCGGAACGCTGACCGCCATCATCGGCGGTTCGGGCGCCGGCAAGACCACGCTGTCGCGGCTCATCGCCGGGTACACCACCCCCAGCACGGGCACGGTGACGTTCGAGGGCCACAACATCCACACCGAGTACGCGTCCATGCGCAGCAGGATTGGGATGGTCCCGCAGGACGACGTGGTGCACCGCCAGCTGACGGTCGGCCAAGCGCTCGGCTACGCGGCCGAACTTCGCTTGCCTCCCGACACCAGCAGAGCCGACCGCGAACAGGTCGTCGCGCAGGTCCTCGAGGAACTCGAGCTGACCAAGCACGCCGACACCCGCGTCGACAAGCTGTCCGGCGGCCAGCGTAAGCGCGCGTCGGTGGCGCTGGAGCTGCTGACCGGGCCCTCGCTGCTGATCCTCGACGAGCCGACCACCGGCCTCGACCCGGCGCTGGACCGTCAGGTGATGATGATGCTGCGCCAGCTCGCCGACGCCGGCCGCGTGGTGCTGGTCGTCACCCACTCGGTGGCCTACCTGGACGTCTGCGACCAGCTGTTGCTGGTGGCACCGGGCGGCAAGACCGCGTTCCTGGGGCCGCCCAGCCAGATCGGCGCGGCCATGGGCACCACCAACTGGGCCGACATCTTCGCGAACGTGGGCGCCGACCCGGACGAGGCCAACCGCCGCTTCCTTGCCGAAAACCGGCAGCCGGAGCTGCAGGGCCCGTCCGAGTCCAGCCCGGGCGACCTCGGCGAACCGGTGCACACCGACGTCCTGCGCCAGTTCTCCACGGTGTCGCGCCGCCAGATACGGCTCGTCATCTCCGACCGGGGCTACACGGTCTTCCTCGCGCTATTGCCGTTCCTCATCGGCATCCTCACGCTCACCGTTCGCGGCAAGACCGGATACGGCATGGGCGACCCGATGAGCAACTCGCCCAACCAGCCCGACCAGATTCTGGTCATGCTCACCGTGGGGGCCGTGTTCATGGGCACCGCGCTGACCATTCGCGACCTCGTCGGCGAGCGTCCCATCTTCAAACGCGAGCAGGCCGTCGGCCTGTCGACCGCGGCCTACCTCGCCGCCAAGATCGCGGTGTTCAGCGCCTTCGCGATCGCGCAGGCGGGAATCGCGACCGCGATCTCGGTGATCGGCTGGGGCCAGCCGATCGCCAACGCCGTCGTCCTCGGCGATGTGAGCTTCGAACTGTTCGTCGACGTCGCGCTGACTTGCGTGGCCTCTGCGCTGTTGGGAATGGCCCTGTCGGCGATCGCGAAGTCCCAGGACCAGATCATGCCGTTCCTGGTCATCGCCATCATGTCGCAGCTGGTGTTCTGTGGCGGGTTGATCTGGGTGACCAACCGGCCCGTGCTCGACCAGTTGTCGTGGGTCACGCCGGCCCGGTGGGGCTACGCGGCGTCGGCGTCGACGATCGACACCCACCGGCTGGTCGCCGGCCCGACCGATCCGAAAGACCAGCACTTCGACCACAAGGCGAGCGCCTGGTTGTTCGACATCGGGATGCTCACGCTGTTGTGCGTGACTTATAGCGCCGTCGTGTGGTGGAAGATCCGGCTCAAGCGGCACGGGCCGACCCCGGGCAATCGCAGGGCGAGGAGACGATCGAAGAGCTGATGGCTCAGTCCGCGCAGCCCGTGCTGACGGTTCGGTCAGCCCGCTCGGAAGGCAACTTCGCGGCGGGCCGTGACGTGGTCGTGGGCAGCGACCTGCGCGCCGACCTGCGCGTGGCGCACCCACTGATCGCGCGGGCGCATCTGCTGCTGCGCTTCGACAACGGCAGGTGGATCGCGGTCGACAACAATTCGCTGAACGGGGTCTTCCTCAACGGCCAGCGGGTGCCGATGGTCGACATCCAGGACGGCCAGACCCTCAACATCGGCAAGCCCGACGGACCGCGGGTCACGTTCGAGATCGGACACCACCGGGGCACGATCGGGCTGCGCCCGCCGACGGAGACGGTCCCGACGATCCGCAGCGGCCCGCTGCCGGTGCGCCCGCCGCCTCCCGCCCAGCGGCCGCGA
>NZ_JAOPWB010000090.1 GCF_025965855.1 Mycobacterium sp.
TCGGTCACGCGCGAAAGGCAGCGGGGACGGTTCGACCAGCCTTCCCAGCAACCCGTATCCGAGATTTCGGTGAAATCGGCGCAATCCGTCGATGTGTACCGGGCGGTTGTAAATCCAGCTGAACTGCACGTGCGCCCCGTAGCCAAGCGCCCGCAGACCCAGAAAAGACGCCTGATCCATGTGTGCGAGTCGATTGTCCACCGCGTACACGGTAGTTTATTTGCCCGTAGGGGCGGAGCGCATTGCGCGTGCGGGGAAAAGCCGGGTGCGACGGCGGGGTCGTACGGTTGTAACCTGCCCGTTCGGGGCCGGAAACGCTTTTGACGAAGGTAGTGTGTTGCCCGTGGTTCAGTCATCTATACCCGGTGTGCTGCGCGAGCGCGCCAGCCTGCAGCCCAACGACACAGCGTTCACATACCTTGACTACGACCAGGATTGGGACGGCGTTCCAATAACCCTCACGTGGTCGCAGTTGTATCGGCGCGTGCTGAACCTCGGCGAGCAGCTCAGGGCCAGCGGGTCGACCGGTGATCGGGCACTCATACTCGCCCCCCAGGGACTCGACTACGTCCTGGGCTTTCTCGGCGCCCTGCAGGCCGGACTTGTCGCGGTGCCGCTTTCGGTTCCCTACGCCGGCGCGCACGACGAACGCACCATCTCGGTGCTGGCCGACACCTCGCCCGCCGTCGTCCTGACCACGTCCGCGGTGATCGACAATGTCGCCGCGTCCGTGCAGTCGCAGCAGGGGCAATCCGCGCCCTCGATCGTCGAAGTCGATTTGCTGGACCTCGAGTCTCGGCAGCGGCCCGCCGGCCCCAGGCCTCGCCCCGGCGCCACTGAGGGGTCGGACTTCATATATTTGCAATACACATCCGGATCCACCCGTACGCCCGCGGGTGTCATGGTTTCCAGCAACAACGTCTTCGCCAATTTCGAGCAGATCATGGGCGACTTTTTTGCGCCCGAGGGTGGGGTCGCGCCGCCCGGCCTGACGGTGGTGTCGTGGCTGCCGCTCTACCACGACATGGGTCTCCTCCTGGGAATCCTCATGCCGATCCTGGCGGGCGTACCGACGCTGCTCACCAGCCCGGTGGGGTTCTTGCAGCGACCGGCCCGCTGGATGCACTTGATGGCCCAGAGCGACTGCACGATCTCAGCGGGGCCGAACTTCGCCTACGATGTCACGGTGCGCAAGACCTCCGACGACGACATGGCCGGGCTCGACCTCGGCGCCGTGCACACGATCCTCAACGGCAGCGAGCGCGTGCAGCCCGCGACCCTCAAGCGATTCGCGGATCGGTTCGCCCTCTTCAACTTCGACCCCCGGGCGCTGCGGCCTTGCTACGGCATGGCGGAGGCCACGGTGTACATGTCGACACGCCAGGTGGGCGAACCGCCCGAGATCGGTTATTTCGATTCCGAGAAACTGCCCGGCGGCGAGGCGGTGCGGTGTGAAACGGGAAGCGGCACACCGCTCGTCAGTTACGGTGACCCCAAATCGATGCTGCACCGCATCGTCGATCCCGACACCGGTCGCGAGTGTCCGGAGGGAACGGTCGGCGAAATCTGGGTGCACGGCGAGAACGTCGCCGCCGGCTATTGGCAGAAACCCGAGGAGACGGAGCGCACCTTCGGCGCCAAGATCGTCGAGCCGTCGCAGGGCACACCCGAAGGCCCCTGGCTGCGAACGGGCGACTCGGGCTTCTTCTCTAGCGGCGAGATGTTCATCATCGGCCGGATCAAGGACCTGTTGATCGTCTACGGGCGCAACCATTCTCCCGACGACATCGAGGCGACCATCCAGGAGATCACCGCGGGACGCTGCGCGGCGATTGCGGTTCCCGACAAGGGTGTCGAGAAGCTCGTCGCGATCATCGAGATGAAGCGCGGCGGCTCCGAAGAGGAGGCCGCCGACAAGCTGCGCGGCGTCAAACGCGAAGTCACGTCGGCGATTTCAAAGTCTCACGGCCTGAAGGTGGCGGATCTCGTTCTCGTGTCACCGGGCTCGATTCCGATTACCACCAGCGGCAAGATCAGACGATCGCAGTGCGTCGAGCTCTACCGGCAGGATGAGTTCATCCGGTTGGACGCCTAGAGAAGGCTAGAGGAGCCGGTGCTTGCCTCGCCCGTTGCCGTTGGTGGCCTGCTGCGACGGGGCGCTCGTCCCGAACAGTGGCAGCGGGCTACTGAGGTTATCCTCGGCCGGGTGTTCGCTGTGCCCGTTGCCGTTGCCGTTGCCGTTGCCGTTGCCGTTGCCGTTGGCGTGACCATTTCCGTTGCCGCCGACCGTGATTGGTCGTTGCGATCCGAAGTCCTGGCCGAACAGCGGCAGCGAGTGGCCGAGATACCGATCAGCCGTCCGCTTGCCGTTGCCATTGGTGGTCGTCGCGGAGTCCAACGCCGGTTCCCGGAGATCGTAGGTCACGTGATCCGGCAGGGCGCTCAGGTCGAACAGCGGGAGCGCGTGGTCGGGGAGGCGTGCGCTCGGTCGCTTGCCGTTCGTCGCTTTCCGCTCGCCACGTGCGTGGCCGTTGGCGGCGCGGGTGGGCCGCTTCCGACGCGACTTGGTCCGCGATTTGTGGCCTGGGGGAACGAGTTTCAGGCGGACGAGTAGGTCGTCGGGAATCCACGGCTGAGCGGTCCCGTTCGTTGCCGGGGAAGCGGCTGCCGGGGCCAAGGCGGCCCGGCTGGGAATCACCTTCATCCGGACCAGTTGGTCGGCCAGCTGCTCCAGCTGTTGCTGCTTCTTCTGGTGGGCCGCGTAAACCTGCGCGGCGCTCTTGCCCAGGTGCGACGGCCACCAGTTCTTCTGGCCGATCATCGCGGCCATGGCCGGCACCGTGATCGTGCGCACCAGGAACGTGTCGATCAAAATGCCCATCCCGAGGATGAAACCGGCCTCGGCCATGGTGTAAATGCTGGCACTCATCAACCCGAACATCGAGGCGGCAAAGATCAGACCGGCCGAGGTGATCACGCCACCGGTCGAACCCACGGTGCGAATGACGCCGACCCGCACGCCGTGCGGTGACTCGTCGCGGATGCGCGAGATGAGCAGCATGTTGTAATCCGCGCCGACCGCGACGAGCAGGATGAAGGACAGTCCGGGAAGGCTCCAGTGCAGGTTCTGCCCCAAGAGCATCTGGAACACCAGGACGCCGAGACCCATTGCCGACAAGTACGAAAGCAGCACCGAACCGATGAGGTACAGCGGCGCAACGACCGCCCGCAACAAACCGACCAGGATCAGGAACACGATGATGATGGTCGCGAAAACGATGAACCCGATGTCCTCGTTGTAATAGTTGCGCGTGTCGTTAAGCCCACTGGGAAGACCCGCCAGCTGTATCTTCGCGTCCGACAGTTCGGTGTTCGGCTGCGCCGACTGCGCGGCCTTGATGATCTTCGGAAGCTGATCCATGGCGTCGGTGGAGAACGGACTGAGCGAGCTCTGGATGAGGTACCGCGCCGCGTGCCCGTCCGGGGAGATGAAGATCGCGGCGCCCTTCTTGAACTCGTCCTTCGTCATGATCTGCGGAGGGATGTTGAAGCCGGCCATCGAAGGCTTGCCGTCGGCGTCGTGCTTCATGCTCAGCAGGAACTGCGACGCCTCGCCGAGGCCGCTGCCGATGTTTCTGGTCTGATCGACCAGTTCTTTCACACCGCCGGCGATTGCGCGGCTGCCGTCGGCCAGGGCATTGGCGCCTTGTTGCGCCTGGTTCATCGTGGATTGCAGGTTCTTGATCGTCGTCATGGCGCTGGAGGCCTGGGTCAGTGTTTGCTGGACTTTGTCCAGCGTCTGCCCGACGGTCTGCGCCTTCCCGGCCGATTGCAGGTTGTGTGCCATGATCTTGATCGAGTTGAGGGTGCCGTCGTTGTTCGCCTGCACCATCGCGGCCAACCCCGAACGGGAGCTCACGCAGCCCGGGTCGACGTTGCATTCCGGGCTGTCATTGAGCGCCGTCAACATCGGACCG
>NZ_JAOPWB010000133.1 GCF_025965855.1 Mycobacterium sp.
CACGCCCGCCGCTGATCTTGAGCCGGCCCTCCTCGCCCAGACCTCCGACCAGCTCGCTGACCAGGAATGGATTTCCGTGCGCCTTGGCGGCCAGGGTCAGCAGCGACTCATCAGCGTTGGCGCGCACGGCGTCAGAGACCATATCGGCGACCGCGCCCGGCGACATAGCGGCCATTCGTAGAAATGTGGCATTCGCGCCTTGCAGCACCCACAAGGTGTCCTGCACCGCCGGACCGCCAGCCCCGGTGCGGGCGGTCAGCACCCACAACACTGGCGCATCCGGGCGCGCGGTGGCCAGCGAGCGCAGCGCCGACAGGGTGCCGTTATCGGCCCAGTGGATGTCCTCGAGCAGAATCGCCAGCGGCGTCTGCAACGCCGTAGCATGAATGGCGTCCTGCAGATCGCGCACCACCCAATAACGCAAATCGGCCGAGCCGCCCAGCCGGCGCAATGCCTCGGCGTCTCCCACCGGCGGGTCGGCGCGCAGGGTGGCCATGAACAGCGAGAAAAACGGCACCGTCTGCTGATACTCGAAAGCCTCACCGAACAAGGTGCGCACCCCGCCCGTGTAGGCCAGCGCCATCACCTCGGTCAGCAGCCGACTCTTCCCGATGCCCGGCGGGCCCTCGATGACCAGCACACCCCCGCGCCCGCCCACCAGCGCCCTCACCAGCGCGCCGATCACCTTCAGCTCGCCCGCCCGGCCCCGAATCGGCGGAGTGGCGAGCCGCTGGCCGCCGACATCGAATAGGCCGGTTGAAGGCCCCACGGGGTGTCCTGTCTACGGTTTACTGAACTGCCACTGCAGAACACCTCATTCTAGGCATCCGCCCAAGTCGTCCGCCCGATTTTTGGTGTCGACAGGGGACGGCTGACCGCACCGCCAGCGGGCGGTCCTCCAATTCCGCACACAACTTGAGATCGCGTATTCGCCATGGCCGCCCGCCACGCCACCTCGTCGAGCCGGCAGCCCAACGCCGACACGGGTGACGGGATGAGACGTTGTTGTATGCAACACCGAAAAGCGGTGCTCGTTGTCGGTGATTCCATCGACAGGCCGCCAAGTCGGATCCATCGTCAAAGCAGAGGCCGTCCGCGCGGGAAGTTTTGATGACCAATTTGAGCCTGTATCTCGTCGAGTCGGCAGACATGTACCCCGATGGTCCCGCGCTGCGCTGTGACGGGGCCACAACAACGTTTACGGAGCTGGCCGACAACGCCGCAAGGTTCGCCGCCTACCTCGGCGACAGAGGTCTCCGCCCGGGTGACCGGGTGGGGGTCATGTTGGCGAACCGTCCCGAGTTCGCGATGGTTTTTTACGGCGTGTTGCACGCTGGAGCTGTTGTGGTGCCGATGGATCCGATGCGCAGCGCCCGCGAAGTCGAGTTCTTCTTGACCAACACCGGCGCGCGCCTGCTGGTCTTCGCACCGTCCTGTGGGGTTGCCGCTACCGCCGGTGCTCTGGCCGCTGGTGTTCCCCCAATCGTTGTCGGCGAGCACACACTCGAACAGCTGACTAGAGACTTTCTCGGGCATGCGTCGCCGGTGACCCGCGCCAGCGACGACAACGCGGTCATCCTCCACACGCCAGGCACGACCGGGGCTCCCAAGGGCGCTCAACTCACCCATAGCAACCTGGTCAGCACCCAAGCCGTTATTGCGCGCAGGCTGCTCAACATTGGACCCGACGACGTCGTGATGGGGTGCGTGCCACTGTCCCACGCGTTCGGGATGACATGCGGTCTCGCGGCGGTCATCTCGACCGGCGCGACACTGGCACTGCTTCCCAAGTTTGACCCCGGCAGAGCGTTGGAAATGGTTGCGGCCGAAAGGGTCACGGTCTTCGCGGGTCTGGCAACCATCTACACCGCAATGCTCGGCGCCGCTGCGGGCCAGGACCCCGACTTGGGTTCGTTACGGCTCTGCATTTCTGCGGACGCGCCGATGCCGCTGGAGGTGTTGCGCCGGTTCGAGGGCAAGTTCGACTGCACAGTCCTCGAGGGCTACGCTCTGCCGGAAACGTCCGGGGCGGCATGCTTCAATCATCCCGGCGCCATGCGCAAGGGCGGTTCTATCGGCGTACCCATCGACGGCGTACAGATGCGGGTGGTCGACCAACACGCCAGCGAGGTGCCGACCGGGGCACCCGGCGAGATTCAGGTCCGCGGTCATAACGTGATGAAGGGCTACTGGAACTTGCGGGAGGCCACCGCGGAAGCCATTGTCGACGGCTGGTTTTCGACTGGCGACAGCGGGAGCGTCGACGAGGACGGGTACTTCTTCATCGTCGCCCGGAAGAACATATGATTTGTGCCCAAAGAACTCCGTCGATGCGGGCGCAACGCGGACGGCGCCGGACCACTACACGCAGACAAACCCGTTGCTGCTGTCGTCGCGACTAATCGTCGCTCGACGATTATGTCTCGGCGAACAATGACGCGCTGCCATCGAGCGTCGATGATCACTTTGAGCGGCCTCCAGGCGGCTTCAACGGTAAGAGCGGTTGGCGATCAGCCCGACGCAAGGTGGTGAAGGAGTTTCCGATGGCAAACACAGAGCTGAGCACAGCATTCGAGAAGATTTCCGATCAGGCAAAAACGGCGACAGAGCATATCCGTGCGGCCAGTCAGCGCACCAGGGATCAGCTTGCTGCCGACGCCGCAGGCGCACGGGAGAAGGCGACTGCAGCGGCCAATCAGTTGAAAGACAACGCAGCTGGCACCCGTGACAAGGTGTCGTCGCAGTGGCATGACGTCCGCAGCAAGTGGCAAACCCATGTCGCCGAGGTGCGAACCCGCGTGCAGGACAAGGCGGACAAACTCGACGCTCGCGTGGCCGCCCACGACGCCGACATTGCGGAGGACTACGCACTTGACGCGATCGATTTCGCGCAGGCCGCTGTGGACGAAGCCGAGTACGCCGCCCTCGACGCGATGTATGCACGCGCCGACGCGGAGGCATTGCGTTCCTGAGCGCAGGAGTCGACTGGTGACCTGATATTGGATGGGTCATCTGTGTTGCTTCGGCCGATGGCCGCCTCCACAACGAGCTTTCGGCCAGGCAGCACACCACCGGGGCGGCCAACGGTGTCCGTGCCCACAACGATAACCATGCCCTACGGCGCAATAATCAGGTCTCTGGCGAGACCGCAAAACACACCTATAAATCACACCTATGAAGGAAACTGCCATGAGCGACACCCCGCTTCATACTTCAAATCTAATGGGACACATCTGGAAATCGGCGATCGTGTTCGGCCTCTTGGCGATGGTTCTCGGCGCTGTGATCCTGGCGTGGCCAGAGCCGTCGCTCGTTGCGGCTGCCGTGTTTTTCGGTGTGTACCTGGTGGTGTCCGGCGTAGCGCTGGTGGTCTTAGCGTTCAGCCTGCCCATCTCGGGCGGCAGCCGGTTTTTGTACTTCATTAGCGGCGTGGCGTCAGTCGCCCTTGGAATCTTGGCGTTTCGTCACTTCGGTGAGGGCTATGCAACTCTGTTGCTTGCCATCTGGATTGCGACCGGATTCATCATCCGAGGCGTGTCGGTCACGGCATCGGCGTTCACCGTTCCACAGTTTCCCGGTCGAGGGTGGGCGATCTTCTTTGGAATCATCAGCGTCATCGCCGGTTTGGTGATGTTTGCATACCCGTTCGATTCGATCGCGACGTTGGCTCTCGTGGTCGGATTCTGGCTGATCGTCCTTGGCGCCATGGAGGTCGTTTCGGGGTTCGGCATGCGGAGCGATGAAAAGAAGGTCGAAAAGGTGGCCGGCAGCATGGCCGCCGTGGCGCCATGAGTAATCCGTGCTGCTACCACGACCACTAACAAATCGACTGCGTAGCAATAGCAATGGGTAAGACCAGTCAGGCCGCGACGACGCCGACCGCAGCGAGTGCGGAGCGTCGTCGGGTCGACGGCTTCGGCCGGCTCGATTTGGGCTTGCGGCAGGCCAGCGACTGGTATTTGTGGGGACCGTATGTGAGCGAACGCCAGTGGGGCACGGTTCGCGAGGATTACAGCGCCGACGGTGATGCTTGGACTTACCTGCCGCACGATCACGCGCGCTCGCGCGCTTACCGCTGGGGCGAGGACGGGCAGGCCGGCTTCTGTGACATCGAGCAGCGGCTGTGCCTGGCGCTGGCGTTGTGGAACGGGCGCGACCCCATTCTGAAGGAGCGGGCCTTCGGCTTGGCAGGGGCCGAGGGCAATCACGGCGAGGACGTCAAGGAGTACTGGTGGTACCTCGACGCGCTGCCCAGCCACGCCTGGAACAGCTGGCGCTACCACTACCCGCAGCGGGCGTTTCCCTACCAGCGGCTGCTGGACGAGAACCGCCGGCGCGGCAAGGCCGATTTCGAGTACGAGCTGCTCGACACCGGCGTCTTCGACGACGACCGCTACTGGATCGTCGATGTGTCATACACAAAGGCTGACCCTACCGATGTGCTGATGACGATCGCCGTGACCAACGCGGGGCCCGATTGCGAACTGCTGCACGTGCTGCCGACCCTGTGGTACCGCAACACCTGGTCCTGGGACGGGGGGACGGCCGCGCCGGCACTGGCTGCCACCCCCGCCGGCACGGTGGCCGTCGAGCATCCCTTCCTTGGCGACCTCGAGCTGCTGCCGGGGCCGGCCCCACAGGGCGGCGGCCCGGAGCTGCTGTTCTGCGAAAACGAGACGAATGTTGCTCGGCTGGATGGTGTTACGGGTGACTCCCAGTGGCCCAAGGACGGCATCAATGACCATGTCGTGTCCGGGGCCGATACCGTCAACCCGCAGCGGCGGGGCAGCAAGTGCGCGGCGTGGTACCGACTCGCGGTGGCGCCGGGCGAGACCGTCGAGCTGCGGCTGCGGCTGCGTCGCACCGGCACCGGGCCGGACCCGGCCACGGCGCTGGGCGCGGACTTCACCCGGGTGGTAGAGCAGCGGCGCGCCGAGGCGGACGAGTTTTACGCCGAGCTCACCCCGGCCGCGGCGTCCGCCGACGAGGGCGCGGTGATGCGTCAGGCGTTCGCCGGGATGCTTTGGAGCAAGCAGTTCTACTACTACGAGGTGGCCCGCTGGCTTGACGGCGACCCGGCCCAGCCGCCACCCCCGGCGCAGCGCAGGTCCGGTCGCAATGCCCGCTGGCGCAGCTTCGAGGCCTTCGACGTGATGTCGATGCCCGACACCTGGGAGTATCCGTGGTTTGCCGCGTGGGACTTGGCTTTTCACTGCGTCGCACTGGTGCACGTCGATCCGGCGTTCGCGAAGTACCAGCTGTCGCTGCTGTGCCGCGAATGGTTCCAACACCCCAACGGGGCGCTGCCCGCCTACGAATGGGATTTCTCCGACGTCAACCCGCCCGTACAGGCCTGGGCGGCGCTGGAAGTGTTCGGTATCGACGGAGGCAGCGACTTCGACTTTCTCACCCGGATTTTCGACAAACTGTTGGTGAACTTCACCTGGTGGGTGAACCGGGAGGACTCCAACGGCTCCAACCTGTTCGAGGGCGGGTTCATGGGCCTGGACAACATCGGCCCTCTGGACCGATCCCACCTTCCCGTCCGGGGCGTGCTGGAGCAGTCCGACGCGACCGGGTGGATGGCGGGGTACGCGCTGTCGATGGCCACGATTGCGGCGATCCTGAACGGGTCGGGGCAGCGGCCCGCGCTCGATCTGGTGCAGAAGTTTCTCGAGCACTTCGCCGGCATCGCCGACGCACTGGAGACGGTGGGCGTCTGGGACGAACGCGACGGCATGTTCTATGACCGCATCGTGCTGCCCGATGGCGAAGCGGTCCCGGTCCGCGTGCGCTCGGCAGTCGCCATGATCCCACTGCTGGCGGCGGCGGTGGTCAACGAGCAGGCCATCGATCAGTCGTTGGTGACGGACAAGGGATTCGCCCACTACCTGAAACGCCATGGGCTGGGCGGCACCGAGGACATGGTCGCCGCGGGGATCCTGCGCGGCACGCCCGGCGAGCGGCGGCTACTGGTGGGGGTCACCAGCCTCGAGCGGGTGCGTCGACTCTGCCAAACCCTGTTCGACCCCGCCGAATTTCTCTCACCGCATGGGCTGCGTTCGTTATCGGCCTACCACAGGGACCATCCGTACGTTTTGGACATCGACGGCGTGCGCGCCGGCGTCGACTACGAGCCCGCCGAGTCGACCACCGCGATGTTCGGCGGCAATTCCAACTGGCGGGGACCGGTATGGTTCCCGCTCAACTACCTCGCCGCGACGGCACTGGAGCGCTACCACGAATTCTTCGGAGCCGAGCTGACGATCGAATACCCGACCGGTTCGGGCAGCCGCGTCACCCTCGACGCGGTCGCCTCCGACCTCTGGGAACGCCTGGTATCGATATTCCTTGTCGGCAGCGACGGATGCCGTCCCTGCTTCGGTGGGATGAATCGGTTTCAGAACGACCCCCGCTGGCGCGACAACCTGCTATTTTCCGAGTACTTCCACGGCGATAACGCCGCAGGCCTCGGCGCATCGCATCAAACCGGGTGGACCGGGCTCGTGGCCGACGTGATCCGCCGCCGCCACCGGGCCTACCCCCCGCTATCGCAGGTCATCCGGCGGCTGATACCGGGTGAGGAGAGCTGATGAGCGCGAAAATTCTGCCCGGTCGCGCCGACCCGCTGGGCGCCACAGCTTGCGCAGACGGCACCAACTTCGCCGTCGCATCGGCCGGCGACGAGGTCGTCGTGTGCCTGTTCGACCCCGACGGGGTCGAGACACGACTGCTGCTGCCCGAACGTGACGGCGACACCCGGCACGGTTTTGTGCCGGGCGTGAGAGCCGGGCAGGCCTACGGTTTCCGGGTCAGCGGACCCTACGATCCCGAGCGCGGCCTGCGCTACAACCCGACCAAGCTGCTGCTCGACCCCTACGCGCGCGCGATCCACGGACAGGTTCGTTTCGGGCCCGAACTCCTCGGTCATGCATCGGATAACCCCGCCGCCCCGAGCCCGCTGGACTCGGCCGCCCACGTGCCGCGCAGCCTGGTGATAGCCGCGCCGCCGCCGGCCGTGCCCGGGCCGGGGCGCGCGCTGGCCGACACGATCATCTACGAGCTGCACGTGCGGGGGTTCACCGCGACGCATCCCGGCGTACCGGCGGATCTGCGCGGCACCTATGCCGGGCTGGCGCACCCGGCCGCGCTGCAACATCTGATCGACCTCGGGATCACCGCGGTGGAGCTGCTGCCGGTGCACCACAACGTGCCCGAGTCCTTCTTGGTGCAGCGCGGCCTGACCAACTATTGGGGCTATAACACCATCGGATTCTTCGCCCCTCATGCCGGATACTCCGCGGCGGTGCGCGCCGGCCAACCCGGCGGCCAGGTCGAGGAGTTCCGCGCCATGGTCGACACCCTGCACGCGGCGGGGCTGGAGGTACTGCTGGATGTGGTGTTCAACCACACCGCCGAAGGAGGAGCCGACGGGCCCACGCTGTGCCACCGGGGGCTGGACAACGCGGCCTACTACCGCCTCGACCCGGCCGACCCGGCCCGCTACCTCGACACCACGGGGTGCGGCAATTCGGTCAATACGGGGCACCCGGTTGCGCTACGCATGATCATGGACTCGCTGCGCTATTGGGTCACCGAAATGGGAGTTGACGGCTTCCGCTTCGACCTGGCGCCCACCCTCGGCCGCCAAGAGGGCGGCTTCGACCCGTTCTCGGCGTTTTTCGATCTGGTCGGCCAGGATCCGGTGATCTCGCAGGTGAAGCTGATTGCCGAGCCGTGGGATGTCGGCCGGTTCGACAGTTACGACGTGGGCCGGTTCCCGGCGCAATGGAGCGAATGGAACGGGCGCTTCCGCGACACCGTACGCGACTGGTGGCGTAGCCACGACGGGCTGATTGGAGACTTCGCGTCGCGGCTATGTGCTTCCGCCGACATCTACGGCGACCCCGCCGCGGGCCGTAGGCCCAGCTCATCGATCAACTTCATCACGGTGCACGACGGATTCACCCTCACCGATCTGGTGTCCTACAACGGCAAGCACAACGAAGCCAACGGCGAGGACAACCGTGACGGCACCGACGACAACCGGTCCTGGAACTGTGGGATTGAGGGCCCAACCACCGACCCCGACGTGCTGGCGCTGCGGGCCCGCCAGAAACGTGCTCTGCTGCTGACGCTGCTGGTGTCGGCGGGCGTTCCGATGCTGCTGGGCGGCGATGAGCTCGGCCGCACCCAGCGGGGCAACAACAACGCCTACTGTCAAGACAACGAGATCACCTGGTTCGACTGGTCAGCAGTCGACCACGAACTCCTCAGGTTCACAAAGGATCTCGTCGCGCTGCGCCGTCGGCACCCGGTGTTCCGCAGGCGTCGGTTCTTGACCGGCCCCGCTGCCGCGGACCTACGCTGGTTCACCCCGGCCGGTACCGAGATGACCGATCAGAACTGGACCGACCATGAGGCGCGCGCCGTCGCGGTTTTCATCGACGGCTCAACCGATCCAGACGTGGCACCAGACGGCACACCGCTGGTCGACGACGACTTCCTCATCTTTGTCAGCGCCTGGTGGGAGCCGCTGACCTTCCAGATACCAGCCGACGTCTCGGCGCGCCGCTGGGACATAGTGTGCGACACCTTCGACCCGGCCCAGACAGGCACGGCCGGGGAGCACGTGGAGGTGAGACCGCGTTCGACGGTCATACTCGGCTCGCCGGCCTCGCCCAGCCGGGCCGCCGGCGTCAGTACGTGAGCCCGGCCCCACACAGTTAAGGAGCAATGGTGAGCGAATTCCATTCCGACCCTGACGAATCGGCTGCCTCCCCTGCCGAGAGCCCCGCCGCTGCGGCGCCTGGCGGCGTCGCCACCGAAACGCCGGCCGCGACGGCACCACCCGGGCATACACCCCCGGTGAAAGCACCGCCAGTGAAGAAGGGGCCGTGGTGGGTGCGGCGCTACACGTTCACCGGCACCGCGATCGGGCTGGTCTTTTTGTGGTTGTCCATGACCCCGTCGCTGCTGCCCCGGGGGGCGCTGTTCCAGGCGCTGGTCAGCGGTGTATCCGGCGCAATTGGTTACGCACTGGGCGTGTTGGCGGTGTGGGTGGTGCGCTACATGCGATCGAAAGACACCAGCCCGCCCGCGCCGCGGAGGGCATGGGTCGTGCTGGTCGCCGCCGGAGTGGTTGGCACCATCGGCATGGTCATCTGGTTCCACGTCTGGCAGGACCACGTGCGCGACCTGATGGGTGTCCCGAGGCTGACATGGCATGACTACCCATTGGCTGCGGTGCTGTCGCTCGTGGTGTTGTTTGCGCTCGTCGAGATCGGCCAGCTGATCAGGCGGCTGATTCTCTTTCTGGTGGACAGGCTCAATCGCGTTGCCCCGCCACGGGTTTCGGCGGTCGTCGCGGCGCTACTCGTGGCCGTTCTGGGTGTCGCCCTCCTCAACGGCGTGGTGGTCCGCTTCGCGATGCGAACACTGAACACCACATTCGAGGCGGTCAACGACGAGCAAAGTCCGCACACCCCGGCGCCGACGACGCCGCTGCGCTCGGGCGGCCCCGCTTCCTTGGTGTCGTGGGCGTCGCTTGGAAAACAGGGCCGCATCTTCGTCGCCGGCGGTCCCGCGATCGGGCAGCTGTCGTCGTTCAACGGCGCCCCGGCAATAGAGCCGATCCGCGCTTACGCGGGGTTGGAGTCGGCTCAGGGCATCCGCGCCACCGCCGAACTGGCTGCCCGCGAGCTCGAACGCAGCGGTGGCCTGCAGCGCAAGGTCGTGGCCGTCGGCGCCACCACCGGGACCGGCTGGATCAACGAGGCGGAAGCCGACGCGATCGAATACATGTTCAACGGCGACTCCGCGATCGTCAGCATGCAGTACTCGTTTTTGCCCAGCTGGCTATCGTTCTTGGTGGACAAGGAAAATGCGCGCCAGGCCGGACAAGCGCTCTTCGAAGCGGTCTCGGCACGCGTGCGCTCCCTGCCGGAAGGGCAGCGGCCCAAGCTGGTGGTATTCGGCGAGAGTCTGGGATCGTTCGGCGGCGAGGCGCCGTTTCTGTCGGCCAACAACATCATCGCCCGCACCGACGGAGCGTTGTTTAGTGGGCCCACATTCAACAACACGATGTGGCTGCAGGTGACGCGCAACCGCGATAAGGGCTCACCGCAATGGCTGCCCATCTACGAGCAGGGCCAGAACGTTCGATTCGCCGCCCGCGCCGACAACCTCGCCCGGCCGCCGGACCCCTGGGCTAACCCCCGCATCGTCTATCTGCAACACGCGTCCGACCCAATCGCATGGTGGAACCCCGACCTGCTGGTGCGCAAACCGGACTGGTTGCGCGAAAAACGCGGCTACGACGTGCCGGGCGACATGGAATGGATTCCGCTGGTGACCTTTTTGCAGGTATCGGCCGACATGGCCGTCGCCGTCGATGTTCCCGACGGGCACGGTCACCGCTACGTCAAAGACGTCGCCGACGGCTGGGCCGCGATCCTGCAGCCGCCGGCCTGGACCCCGGAAAAGACCGAACGGCTGCGACTTATGTTGCATGCCGACGAATGAGCCCCACGGTACGGACAGCGCGCCCACCCGCTGATGCCGGAGCCCAAATCGGCTGAGTGCACGGATCAGAATCGTTGGCGACCACCGATGCCAACGCGAAGCTTGGCTTGGCCCGCGTCGGGGCCGCGGAGCTTCGGACTGTGTGCCGCAACACCATCGGGGTGCCGACAATGTCCGTGGAGATAACGCTGAAGATTCCCTGCAAAGCAACAATTGGGGCTGGCGAGACCGCCGCGAACCCCGTCTAGCAAGGAAGCCGCCATGAACGAAATGCTCGGCCATACTCCGAATCTGACGCGAAGCGTGGGGACATCGGCGATCCACGAATCGATTGCGATGCAGCAGTGATGGATAACGTCGGTCAGGCAGCGACGACACCCTCGAGGCGAAAACACCATCTCTTTGGCCGTTTGACCGACAGGATTGCGTCGGACACTCGCTATTGGTGGGTGCTTCTCGTCATCGGCTTCGCCTGGATCGCAATCGCATTCGCGATCCCGCGCTTCGCCTACACCACCATCGTGACTATTGCCATACTCGTCGGTGCTTGCTGTCTGTTGGCAGCGGCCGATGAAGTATTGGTCGCCGCGGTCTCATCCCGGGGTGGGCGGGTGGCCCGCGGATTCCTGGCGATGCTGTTCGCCGTCGCCGCCGCCGTTGTCGCTTTCCTGGGTGTCAGGGCCACAGTCGTCGGGTTGGCCGCCGTGATGAGCGTCCTCTTCATCTGTCGGGGCGCCGTTGGTGTCTTTGGCGCCATCGCTGCCAAGCGAGAACGTGGGTGGCCGGTGGTGTTGATTGCCGGACTGGTCGAGCTGGCAATTGGGCTGTGTATCGCGGGCTCGTTGAAATCGTCGATCATGGCATTGCTGACATGGACCGCCGCGGGCACTCTGGCGCATGGGATCGGCGAGGTCGCGTTGGCCTTCCTGGTCCGCAGGATTGGCCGACACCTTGCCACGCGGCGAGCTTAGTGCCGAAGGACAGGAACACAGGCGCACGCCCCGACAACGTGGGTTGTCCCCGGCGCAGAAGGGCGCATGGAGGTATTTGTAGTCGGCGTTGACCACACCGCGAGTGAATTACCCACGGGTATGCGGAAAACCGTGTCACCCAGGCACGGTTCACCACTAGTCGAGCGCGGGACGAATCGGCGGATCGACTTGTGTCCGGCCGGCTGCACACTCGCGATGTCCGACGCAACACAGTCCCGGTGGCTTTGCTGTATCGGAGGATAACGGCATGGGCTCGTCCGGCGTCGACAATTAATTCCTAGATGGATGCCTTGCCGGATCCCGTAAGTGACTTGCCCACACCGGCATAGCGAATGGCCCACGCTGAGCGTAAAACCCAACATGATCGCCATGCCCGACGCCGTAGATGGGACCGGCCGGCGACATCGCGTCGTCGCCATCGGTTCGGGTTTCGGCGGGCTCACCGCTACGAAGGCGCTCAAGCATGCAGAGGCGAACATCACTGACGGCCTGGTGTTCCTGACGCGCTTCACTGCGCAGGGCACGTCGCACGTCGTAAACGAAGCGGCGCTATGGCTTCAGGCCATCCCGGCGCCCGCAGGCGTTGCGGCCACTATTGGCGCGCTCATCGCGCTACATGTCGCACGCCACCGCGCCGAAGGGCAACGTGTTGCGGCTCAAGCTCGAAAAGTTGCGGCATGCCGATGCCGACGATGGCGTCACCGGATGGGCCGCAGCTGAGGGCCGAAAGCCGAGGTCCACCAACGAGATGGCCGCGTAAACGGAGCACCACTGTCTTTGCTACATCAGCCGGCTATTCGCAGCCCTCCAAATTGGTCAGCTCATTGTCGAACCATGCGCTCGCATAGCGGCTCCGGCCCTTGATGGTCATAGCCCTCTCGGGCCGCTGGGCCACGATGACCGGAACTCGTGCGGCCTTGAGCACCGCCGAACTGACTGAGCCCAAGTTCGTGGCAGCGTGTCCACCGCGGCCGCTGCTTCCCAGCACTACAAGTTGGGCATCCTCAGACGCGTCGATGAGCCAGCGAGCCGGCACGTCACAGACCAGTCGTCGGTGCACCTGCACCTCCGGATAGCTTTCCTGCCATCCGGCCAGACGTTCACTGAGCACCTCGTCGCCTTCGTCGCGGTAAGTCCTCCAGTCCATTCCAAGGATTGGAAAGACCCCGACATCGCTCCAAGCGTGGAGC
>NZ_JAOPWB010000107.1 GCF_025965855.1 Mycobacterium sp.
AGAACGTCATGGCCGCCCCCGGACAGGTCCCCAGCAACAGGTTGCTCGCTACTCCCCCGGTGGCAAATCCGGTGACGCCAAACCCCGCTGTCGCGCCGGCAGCGCCCGCGCCCGCAGCGGTCGCGCCGGTCGCGCCGCTACCCCCGACGCAGACCCCGGGCGTCTCTGGCACGCTGCGTGACTACCTGCAGTCGAAGGGCGTCAAGCTCGAGGCGCAAAAACCCCAGGGATTCAAGCCCCTCGACATCACGCTGCCGCTGCCCGCCCGCTGGACGCAGGTGCCCGACCCCAATGTGCCCGACGCGTTCGCGGTGATCGCCGACCGGCGCGGGACCAGCATTTACACCTCGAACGCGCAGGTGGTGGTGTACAAGCTGGTCGGTAACTTCGATCCGAAAGACGCCATCACCCACGGCTTCGTCGACAGCCAGCAACTGCCCACGTGGCAGACCACGAACGCCTCGATGGCCGACTTCGGCGGCTTCCCGTCGTCGATCATCGAGGGCACGTACCGCGACGGCGACATGCTGCTCAACACGTCGCGCCGCCACGTCATCGCGACGTCCGGACGTGACAAATACCTGGTGTCGCTCTCGGTGACCACCGACCGTTCGGTGGCCATCGCTGATGCGCCCGCCACCGACGCGATCATCAACGGCTTCCGGGTGACCGCGCCCGGGACCACCGCCCCCGCACCCGCCCCCGGGACCGCTGCGGCCCCTGTCGGCGTTCCCCCTCAAGCATCCGGCGCGGCCCCGGCCGGGCTTCCCCCCCAGACGGCCGGAGCGGCGCCGGTCGGGCTTCCCTCGCAGCCCGCCCCGCCCAACCAGGTGGCCGCCCCCCGGCCCACGCCCAACTTGCTGACAATGGTGCCGGGTTTGCCGCCGCTGCCGAACTTCGGCTTCCTCCAAGCGCGGTGACCCGGCGCTGACACCAGCGCGCTGAAGCCGGGCGCGCGAGCCGGCGGCCGGGCTCGTATTGTGAGGCCATGTTGATCGCGGGCGTGGTGTGCATGTGTGCGGCGGTGGCCTCCGCCGGGTTCGGGACCTGGTCGCTCTCCCACAACCAGACCACTGACGGCGCCGCCGGCACCCAACTGGCGCTGCGCGCCATGGCCCCGCCCCAGTTGGCGGCGGCCGTGATGTTGGCCGCCGGCGGCGTGGTGGCCCTGGCCGCCTCCCCCAACGCCGCCTTGGTCGTGCTGATCGTCTGCATCGCCGGCGCGCTCGGGACGCTGGCCGCCGGGTCGTGGCAAAGCGCTCGCTTCGCGCTCCGCCGGGAAGCGGCGGCACCCGGTTGCGCCGGCAGCTGCGCCGCCTGCACGCAGTCCTGCCGCTGACGGCCTCGCCGCTCGAGCCGTCATGTTGAAACGGCTGTCGGCGCTGCCGATCGATTCCTTCCTGCTCGCGCTGGGGGCGACCGTGGCCTTGGCGGCCCTTCTCCCCGCGCACGGCGAGGCCGCCGACGCCGTATCCGCCGCCGCGAAAGCGGCAATTGCGCTGCTGTTCTTCCTCTACGGCGCCCGGTTGTCACCCCAGCAGGCCTGGCACGGTGTCCGCCAGTGGCGGCTGCATCTGCTGGTGCTGGCCACGACGTTCGTCGTCTTCCCGATGCTGGGATTGGCCGCCCGAGCGTTGGTGCCCTCGGTGCTGACCATCGACCTCTACAATGGTCTGCTGTTTCTGTGCCTCGTCCCGTCGACAGTGCAATCGTCCATCGCGTTCACATCGATCGCGCGGGGCCACGTCTCGGCCGCCATCGTCAGCGCGTCGTTGTCCAACATCCTCGGCGTGGTGCTGACCCCGCTGCTGGTGGTTTTGTTGATGACGACCGGCGGCGCGCCACGGGTGGACGGCACCGCGATCCGCGACATCATGCTCCAGCTGTTGCTGCCGTTCGCGGCGGGTCAGCTGGCGCGCCCATGGCTCGGCGGGCTCATCGCCCGACACGCGGCACTGCTGAAGGTGGTGGATCGCGGGTCCATCCTGCTGGTGGTCTACACCGCCTTCGCGATGGGTGTCATCAAGGGGATCTGGGTCAGCGTCGACGTGTGGCGCCTGATCTCGGTGACCGTCGTCGCCGCGGTGCTGCTGGCGCTGGTGCTGGGTGTCACCACGGTCATCGGCCGGCTGGCGCGGCTCGACCGCGGCGATGCGATCGTCCTGCTGTTCTGCGGTTCGAAAAAGAGCCTGGCGTCGGGGCTTCCGATGGCGCTGGTGCTTTTCCCCGCTGCCACAGTCGGTTTGACCATGCTGCCGCTGATGATCTTTCACCAGATCCAGCTGGTGGTCTGCGCGGTGATCGCCAGCCGCCTCGCGCGGGATTCCGGCGGGACCGGCCCAGCGCCGTCGGCAATTTCGGCCGCGCCGAAAGAAACCGCGGGGGAGGAGCCCTAGTTTCGGCTGACGTCGATCGGGTGGGTGGCAAGCAACGAACGCGGCAGCGGCTGCCGACGCAGCACCTGCCCCCACAGGTCGGCCCTCGGCCCGACCAGAACGTCAGACGGCAAGGCGGACAGCACAATCCAGTCGTCGCGCTCGATCTCGCCCTCGAGCTGACCGATGGTCCAGCCAGAATATCCGGCGAAGATCCGCACCCCCTCGAGCAGCGGGGCGATCAGGTCTGGCTCGGCGTCCAGATCGACCATCACTATCCGGCCGTCCACATGCCGGAGGCCCGGCACGCCCTGCGGATCGGCGCCGATCCGCAACGCCGCCAGACAAAGGGCCGCGTCACGCTTGACCGGCCCACCGATGAACATGGTCTTGGGTTTGGCGGACAGCTTGGCCCACTGCGGCAACACGTTATAGACCGCGGTCTCGCTGGCCCGGTTGAGCACGACGCCCAGTGTGCCGCCATCGTTGTGCTCGACGATGTAGATCACGCTGCGCCGAAACGTCGGCTCGAGCAGATCGGTGTTGGCAAGCAGCAAGGTACCGGCACGCACCCGCTGCGCTGCGGGTGCGACATAGTCCTCGGGATCTTCGGGCGGCACCAGACCATCATCGCACTTTCGCATCGTCGCCCGGGGCAATCGGGCGTGGCCGACACAGATTTGTACTGTTGGTGCAGCCCAACCCAATCGTGGAAGTCGGTTCTGTGATTCAAGCCCGGATGCAACCGCGCGCACCCGTCGCCTTATGGCGGTCAGTGCGCAGTTTGCCGGACTTCTGGCGACTGCTGCAGGTGCGCATGGCGAGTCAGTTCGGCGATGGCCTCTTCCAGGCGGGTCTGGCGGGGGCGCTGCTGTTCAACCCGGATCGCGCCGCCGACCCCATGGCCATCGCGCGGGCGTTCACGGTGCTGTTCTTGCCCTACTCCCTGCTGGGGCCGTTCGCCGGCGCGCTGATGGACCGCTGGGATCGGCGGCTGGTGCTGGTCGGTGCCAACGTGGGTCGCTTGATTCTCATCGCCGGCATCGGCACAATTCTGGCGCTGCGGGCCGGCGACATACCGCTGCTGATCGGCGCGCTGTTCGCCAACGGCTTGGCCCGGTTCGTCGCGTCCGGACTGTCGGCATCGCTGCCCCACGTGGTGCCCCGCGAGCAAGTGGTGACGATGAATTCGGTGGCCACCGCATCCGGCGCCTTCGCGGCCTTTCTCGGCGCCAACTTCATGCTGGTGCCCCGCTTCTTCGTCGGCGCCGGCGACGAGGGCGCCTCGGCGATCATCTTCATTACCGCGATTCCGGTTTCGATCGCGTTGCTCCTGTCATTGCGATTCGGCGCCCGGGTCCTGGGCCCAGACGACACGAGGCGCGCGATCCACGGATCGGCCGTCTACGCGGTGATCACCGGCTGGCTGCACGGTGCGCGCACGGTTGTGCAGAGCCCGACGGTCGCGGCGACCCTGTCGGGCCTGGCCGCGCATCGGATGGTGGTCGGGATCAACTCGCTGGTGATGCTGGTGTTGATCCACCACCTGCCCGGTCCCGCGGCCGGGGGCCTGGGCATCGCGTTGCTGTTTTTCGCCGCCGCGGGTCTTGGGGCCTTCCTGGCCAACGTGTTCACGCCGTCGCTGGTGCGCCGCTGGGGGCGCTACGCCACGGCAAACGGGGCGCTCGTGGCGGCCGCGGTGATCCAGATCCCGGGCGCCGGGCTTCGGCTTCCGGTGATGGTGATGTGCGGCTTTTTCCTCGGCGTGGCCGGTCAGATGGTCAAGCTATGCGCCGACTCCGCGATGCAGATGGACGTCGACGACGCGCTTCGCGGGCACGTGTTCGCGGTGCAGGATGCGTTGTTCTGGGTGTCGTTCATCGTCTCGATCACGGTGGCCGCCATCGTGATTCCCGACGACGGGCGCGCGCCGGCGTTGGTGCTGTTCGGCTCGATGCTGTATCTGATCGGGCTCGCGATGCACAGCATCATCGGCCGTCACGGCCAGCCGGCGAACAATCGCTAAGGTACATACGTGGTTCCGCCGACGCCTTGCGGTCGTAGGCACCGATGACCGGTGCCGGGCCCATGGTTGCCGACCTGCGCGCCGAAAGCGACGACCTCGACGCGCTGGTGGCGCCGCTCCCGGCGGACCGGTGGGCGGATCCGACGCCCGCGCCGGGCTGGACCATCGCCCATCAGCTCGGGCACCTGTTGTGGACAGACCGGGTCGCGCTGACCGCCGCCACCGACGAGGCGGGGTTCGCCGCGGCGCTGGAGACCGCTTCGGCCGATCCGATCGGGTTCGTCGACGCGGGTGCCGAGGAACTGGCGGCCCTGGCGCCGGCCGAACTGCTCGCCGAGTGGAGGGCCACCCGCGCACGGCTGCACGAAACCCTGCTGACCGTGCCCGACGGTCGCAAGCTGCCGTGGTTCGGGCCACCGATGAGCGCGGCGTCGATGGCGACGGCCCGGTTGATGGAGACGTGGGCGCATGGACTTGACGTCGCCGACGCTCTTGGCGTCAAACGACCCGCCACCGAGCGACTGCGGTCGATCGCCCACATCGGGGTGCGCGCCCGCGATTACGCCTTTGCCATCAACGATCTGACTCCGCCAACCGAACCGTTCCTCGTCGAGCTGCGCGGACCCGGCGGCGACACCTGGTCCTGGGGACCGCCGGACGCCGTCCAGCGGGTCACGGGCTCCGCCGAGGACTTCTGCTTCCTGGTGACCCAGCGGCGTCCGTTGGGCGCGCTCGACATCGCAGCGGACGGTCCCGATGCGGCGCGATGGCTCCAGATCGCCCAGGCCTTCGCGGGCCCGCCCGGCCCCGGTCGATGAGCGCTTGAGCGCGAAGAGAGCCGGAGCCATCGCCCGAGCCCCGGTCGATGAGCGGCTCAGGTCCCGTGGCCCGGTCGATGACCGGCTCGGGTCCCATCATTGCGCGTTGAGTTTCTGGAACCAGGCGAGATGATAGTTCGCCGCGACCGAATCTCCGGTCACGGCGCCTTCGGTGGCCGCCAGCAACAAGCAATTGAGGAAGAGCGCGGGATCGACGTTCGGGTACTGAATCAACAGCTGATAGCGCGCGGTGTCGAGATGCACTCGCAGCAAGTCGATCTCTTCTTCCACGACCCCGGTTCCGGCGGCAGCGGCCCTGGCCAACGTGTGCACCATCCGCGGCAATCCGTCCCGCCAGTGCGTGGCCTGGCTCAACTCCCATCCGAGGTCGTCAACCGCGGGCAGCTCGCGGGGCTGCGCCGAGGCCTTCGTCTCGGCGAAGTCGTCCAGCCGGCCCAAAGAATCCCCGGGCGTGTAGGTGACGGTGCGCCTGGTTTCGCCCACCAGGGCCGAAACCTTGCCACTACGTCGCTCCGGTTCCAGCAATCGAACGCCCTCCGGGATCGCGATGCCCGGAGGTATCCAGCCGTGGGCAAGGTCGGTGACCAATACCGTGGTGCCGTCGGGGCGATCACCGATCGCCCAATTCAGGCGCGGCTCTTGATGGACCACGAATGCGAGGAGCCGCCGCACCCGTTCGTCGTCGGATTCTCGCGCGGACGCGGTCGCCGGAACTACCGGGACTTCAGCGGGTTCCGGCGGCGGTTCCGCTTCGGCCGCGTCAGCGTTGTCGTCGTAAGAGGCCCGATGCCGGCCCTCGGCAGGGTCGACTTGCTCCTCTTCGGTAGCCACTTCGCTCGCCGGCTGACCACCGACCGGCGCTTCATCGCGTTCGCCCTCGATGGCTTCCGGGGCCTCCACGTCCGTGACGACGGGGATGATTTCTGTCATTTCGATATCGGCGCCGTTGAGGCTTTCGACATCCTGCGGGCGTTCGTGTTCGACGGGCGCCTCGGCCTTCACCGCGTGCAATTGCCGCATCGTTGACTCGACTCGTCGCGCGGCGCGCGCCCGCGCCTCGTCGACGACCCTGGCTTCCTCTGCCTGCTGTGCGAAATCGGCCATTTCCGCTCGCTTTATGGCCCGCAGCTCGTCGTTGGCGCTTCGGGTGATCCGCTGCAGGTCGTCCTTCAGATACGCTGCGAGAGTGGCTGTTTCGTCGGTCGCCGTGGACAGCTCGGCCGGCCAAAGCCCACCTGTCACCCAGGGGGTGCAATCCACAGGAGAGCTGAAGGCGGGAATCGTCAGTGATTCCCGGGCAGCTCTCCGGAGGCGCTGGCGCGCCGTTATCCGACCGAAGATCGCCACTGGCCAAGCCTACCGGGATCCATCGGGCCGTCTATTCAGTCAGTGAATTGTGCGGCTGCGACGGCCTGGGTAGCCTGGGGATATGGCTGATTCTGCGCTGCAACAGCAACTCGACGAGGTGCGCGCCCTGCTGGCCCGCGCGCGAGAGTTGTTCGGCCCCAATCCCGTAGAGCCGCCCACTGACATCGCACCGGATCCCGATAGCGCCAAGACGTGGCTGCAATAGGCCATCGACCGGTTTGAATCGGTTTGGGCCGCTTAGCGTGCGCCGTGGCGGCGGCGCAGTTTGTGGGCCAGCAGCTTCTCGATCGCCGCATCGAGATCGTGAGGGGTCGGAACCTCCATCGACGGGGTATGGCCGGCCGCCAGGATCTCGGTGCGAACTTCGAGTAACGCCTTGAGGCAGGACACATCGGCGGTCAACAGGATGCCCTGCGCCAGGGTCTCGGCGTCGGTTTCCATCGCCTCTTCACTCAGCGCGACGCTATGCATATATCCGCCGCGGCAGGAGCGGACCAGGATGTGCCCGCTCGGGTGGACGGTGTCGAAGGCGGGATTGGCGTCCGTCATCGACCGCCGTCAATGATGCCGCCGAAATTTCGTGCCGCGTCGTGCTCGTGCTGTTCCCACACCGCGGCCGATACGCCCAGTTTTTCGGCCATATCGGCGTGGTCGTCGGCTTGCTGTTCGTAGCACTGGCGTCGGAGCTCAAGCAGTTCGCGTCCGGCGTCGCGCAGTTCACCGAAGATGGGCCCGAGTGAATCCAGGCTCTCCTGGATCGCCGCGTGCGATGACGGAACGGTGCGCAGGTAGTCGGAGGTCTCCTGGTGATGCGCAGCGGCTTCGCGTAAGTGCGCGGGCACCACACGGATTGGATCGGCCATCTGCTGACTCCTATTCCTGCGCCGCCGGGCAAGGCCGGCGAGATCACTGTTGTCATGTGGTCGACGTGGCCGCCGGCCCTGTGGGTGTCGGTGTGTGCGGCTCAGCCGGCGGGGCCGCGGACGCGGTCGCCGCCGGTGGATGCTCCCAGCCTAGAAAGCTCGGCCCGTTCACGGTGGCGATGCGCTGAATCTGGCCGTCGAGAAGGGCTTTTTCGTGACCGAGCGCAAGCGCGTGACGATCGGTGAGGATGCCGATGTCGCCGGGTATCACTTGCAGCGGGTCGACGGGGTCGGTGACCGCCGTTCCCGGTGGCGGGATGGTAATTCCCTGTTGATGGAAGGCATCTGCGATCGCCGCCCCGCCGACGGCGGCTTTGATCGCCGCTGCCAGCTGCGGGCTGGCGGCCGTCACCGTATCGCCGTCGGGCAGGGTCACGGCCGTTGGACCCGCCGGCGGCGAATCGGGCTGGTCCGCCGGAGCATCCTCTTCGTGGGCCTTGTCCTCGTCGCCGTCGTGATCGCCAGGGTGATCGCCCGGTGCCGGGTCGTGGGACCCGAGCAAGCCCTCGTCGCCTACGCCCCGCAGCGCCGGGTCGGTTCGGCCGCCCTCCTCCAGGCCGGTCAACGGTAGGCCACCTAGGCCGCCCAGCCCACCCAGGCCCGGCAGGGGCCCGGTGCCGAGGCTCGGAATGGGCGGCATCACCGGCGTTGCCGGCGCCGGAGCCGTGGTGCCACCGGCGGGAGGCGGCACCGGGGCATTCCCGGCCGGCAGGCCTGGGTCGTCAGTCAACATCGAATCCAGTAACGGGTCCCATCCGGCCTCGGGGTCGTCGACCGGCCGTTGGGTGGCGCTGTCGGCGGGTGCGGCAACGGGAACGGTCGCGGCAGGCGGGCGGTCGTCGGCACCGTTCTTTGAGGCGTCGTACAGCGATGTCCACGCGGCCATCAGCGCCGATTTCGACGTGTCGTCCAGACTCGCGTTCAGGACGACCGCCCGGATGTCCTTGAGCTTGCCGATAAGGAATCGCTGGAAATCGCGCGCCCCCGCCGGGGTGTCGAGGTCCGATCGCGTGAGTACGGCGGTTTCCGTCTCTCGCTGCAACTTCGACAGGGCTTCTCTGCCCTCGACGGCCTTCAGGTGGGCGTTCAAGATGGCCGTAACCACTTGCATGTCGAGCTGGGAACTCGTTGAATTCTGTTGTGCTAGAGCGGCTTCGGCGCCCGCCATGGCCTCGGCGGCCTCGCCCTGTTCCCGGTCGGACTCGGGCGTCCCGGCGCCGAAGATGTTCGCATGTTGTCGGCGGATCTTGCGCACGATGGCGTCGAGTTGTTCGGGCCGCGTGGTCGGGGTGATCACCGCGGCCACCTCAGTCGGCGCCAAACCCGCCTGCCACGCGTTCGGATCGCCGGTGCGGTCCCGGACGGATTTGATCGTGTTGATCAGCTCGTCATACGTCGACATCGGTGTCGCGACCCCTCCATGCCGGGCGACAGTACCGAGGCATGTTGCTGCCGACAATTCACCCAGGCGCGTCTGTGAGCGAACAAACCGACGCGTGTTTGGGCTAGCCCGCAGGGACGACGTACTGTGCCCGCAGGCCGTCCAGCACAGCCTTTTTCGCACGGCCCAGTTCGCGCGCATTGTCCACGACCGTCGCGATCTCGCGTTGCTTGTCCGCGAGGAATCGATGAAATTCGCGCGCTCCCATCGGGGTATCCACGGCGAGGTACGAGCGGCCGGTGGCGGCGCGGTCGATCTCCTCGGCGATCGAATCGAGTCGCCTGATGCTCTCACGCGTCGCCGCATGCGCGCTGGCAAGCACGTCCGCCAGCACGCGGTCGGCGTCGGCGGCGGTGCTGTGCTGGCTGGCCAGCGCCGACTGCCGCGCCTGGATGGCGCTCACCGAAGGTCGGGCTTGTTCCGACATCAGTTCAACCTTTTCGTCGTGCCCAGGCGGCTGGGTCGCCATCGCGCGTCATAGCGGGCGGCGAATCGCAATGTTGCTGCCCAGTGGACTGATTCGCACCGAAGCACCCGAGTAGGGCGCTTCGACGACCAGATTGTTGCCAATGGCCATCTGGACGTGTCCGGCGTGAGGGAAGACGAGATCGCCCGGCCGGACCTGCGAACGGGGGACCGGGATCCCGTCGTTGATCTGCTGATACGTGGTGCGGCCCAAGTGGACGCCGGCCTGCGCGTAGGACCACTGGACCAATCCGGAACAGTCGAACTGGTTGGGTCCCGTCGCACCCCACACGTACGGGCGTCCCAGCCGCGACAACGCCGCGCGCACCGCGACCGCCGCGCGGCCGTTCGGCATCGACACCGCGGGGCCGCGATGGTGGGTCAATCGGTACCGCAACACCCGCAGCGCCGCGGAGTGCCGTCGCGCCTTCAGGCGGGCCGACAAGACGTGGGCGCGCTGCGCGCGCAGCCGGGCGACGCTACGGCGCATCGCCTCACGCTGGGCCATCGGCGTCATCGGCGTCATCGGGGTCACGGCGGCCTCGGCGCGGGCCTCGTCGACGACAGACTTCGTCAGCTCCTGAGCCCGGGCCCGATCCTCGTGTGCGCCGGCGATGACGCCCGCGGCCGCGGCGTCCGTACGCGCTGCCGATAGCAGCAGTTGCCGGCCACGGTCCGCGGCATGTTGGTAACGGCCGTGTGCCACAGTGCTATTCAGTCCAGACGCTCGGTTCAACATTTCGCTGTAGTGCGCCGTAGCGGCATCCAACGTCGGCTGCCTCGTGTCGCCGGCGAATAGTCGATGGGCGCGGCTCAACACCTCGATTTCGCTCTCGTTCATTGCGTCCCCTCGCGGCTCGTCGACTCGACCGCCGCGGCGAAGGCGCGAACGCGGGGGAGTGCTCCGGGAGGGATGACTCCCCGGTTGCGGATATCCCACATTTCGTCGGTGCCGACACCGACCAGGGCCGCGATGACGGTTTCCGGCAGCGACGATTCCATGCACGCGCGATCGAACCGCGCGCTCAAGCTGGTGGGCATCCGCTTCAGGAGGGCCGCGCGCGTCGCCTCGAGCGCCTGTAGATGCTCCATCAGCCGGCCTGTCGAATCGGCGCCGGCGTTGACGGCGACGCGCCACGAGCTGGCGGCCAGCATCTCCGCCTTCACGCACTGAGCGATCACAGACAGAATATACGTCTCATATTCGTTTGATGTGTTCGCCGGCAGCCGATCGATGACGGATTTGAGGGCGTCGAGTTGCGCTTCGGCGTAGCCTTCCAGCACTTCCGTGTCGCTGTGGCGGTCGACGACCACCGCGCCGGCGGGCCTGGCGGACCCCGCGTCGACCGGCTGCGCGGCCATCAGCCGGGCCAACTCGGCGTCCGGATCGGCGGCTACCAGTAGGCGAGAGTAGGTGCCCGGCGGCAGGCCAAGCCCATTTTCAACCTTCTGAACTGTGCTTTTGTGGGGCTTGCGGGCGCCGCGTTCCAGAAAGCTGAGGCCCATGATGCTGACTCCGGTCGCGGCGGCGAGCTCCGCTAGCGACCAGTCGCGTGACTCCCGCAACGCGCGGATGGCGGCGCCGGCCGATTCACGGCTCACCGCAGACTCCGGCCATAGGCCGGATATTACACACGGCGGGTCCCCATCCAGCGTATATACGTTTTTGTCACGTTTCTCTTGCGCTCACGCCCTATCCGTGTATACGCTTTTGCCTACGTTTCACCGCTGACAAGGAGACCAACATGGGACACCCCTGCGCAGCCAACCCGGAACTGTGGTTCGGCTATCCCGATGACGACGGTGGTGACGGCGCAGCGAAGGCGCGCGCCTACGAGCGGTCCGCCACCGAGGCGCGGATCCAATGCCTGCGCCGCTGCCCGCTGGCACAGCAGCGCCGCTGCGCCCAGCACGCCATCGCGCACCGTGAGGAGTATGGCGTCTGGGCCGGCGTCAAGCTGCCCGGCGGCCAGTACCGGAAGCGCGAGCAGCTCGCCCGGGCTCACGACGTCCTGCGCCGTATCGCCGCCGGTGAGATCAACTCGCGGCAGCTACCGGAGAACGCGGCCCTGCTGGCACGTCACGAACACGATGCGATTCCGGTCGCGGCGGTGGTGTTGCATCTGCCGATCGCACAAGTGGGACCTCGTTCGGCCGCCTGACAGTTTGCTGACTTCGCCGACGGGGTAGACGGGCTGGCACGACCGAGTCTGTCGACCCGAAGGCGGATCCATGACGTTCGACCTGACACCGACGGCTGCGCAACATGATCTGGCCCGGCGCACCCACGAGTTCGCCGAAGAAGTGATCCGCCCGGTGGCGCTCCACTACGACCAGCGGCAGGAGTTCCCGTGGCCGGTGCTGGAGGAGGCCGCCCGGCGCGGCTTCTACAGCCCGTTGTTCTACCGCGACCTGATCGGTGACCCCACCGGGATCTCGCTACCGATATTCATGGAGGAACTCTTTTGGGTCTGTGCCGGAATCGGTTTGGCGATTGTCATGCCGGCGCTGGCGCTGTCGGCGATCGGTCAGGCCGCATCTCCCGAACAAATGCTTGAATGGGCGCCCGAGTGTTTCGGGACGCCGGGCGATATCAAGCTCGCCGCCCTGGCGATCTCCGAACCCGAGGGCGGCAGCGACGTTCGGAATCTGCGCACTCGCGCGCGTCGCGACGGTGACGACTGGATCATCGACGGCCACAAGATGTGGATTGGCAACGGCGGCATCGCGAATGTGCATGTGGTGAACGCCGTCGTCGACGAGGAACTGGGTCACCGCGGGCAGGCGCTGTTCGTGGTGCCCGGCGGACGCCGGGCCTGAAATTGGTGCGAAAGCTCGACAAGCTGGGCTGCCGGGCGTCCCACACCGCCGAGTTGCTGTTCGAAGGTGTGCGCGTTCCTGCAGCTAATTTGCTTGGGGGAGAAGACAAGCTGGAACACAAGCTCGCCAGGGCGCGCGAGGTGGTGGCCGGGGGCAAACAGTCCGGCTCGGCGACGCTGGGCACCTTCGAGCAGACCCGACCGATGGTGGCCGCCCAGGCGATTGGGATCGCCCGCGCCGCATTGGAGTATGCGACGGCGTACGCCACCGAGCGCGAGGCGTTCGGCGCACCGATCATCGACCACCAGGGCATCGCCTTCCCGCTGGCGGACCTGGCCGCCCGGATAGATGCGGCTCGGCTGCTGACCTGGCGTGCCTCCTGGATGGCGGCAAACGGGGTGTCCTTCGAGCGGGGCGAGGGCTCGATGTCGAAACTCGCCGCCAGCGAGGTCGGCGTGCAGGCCACGGAGCGCGCGATTCAGACCATGGGTGGCTGGGGTTACATCACCGACCACCCGGTGGAGAAGTGGTTTCGGGATGCCAAGCTGTACACCATCTTTGAGGGCACCAGCGAGATTCAGCGGATGGTCATCTCCAACGCGCTGGGCGCCGCCGCGGGCACCCCGCCGTTGCATGTGGTGATCGAGCCGACCGGCGGGCCGCTGAACCGGATCTTCGGTCGCGGCACCCCGCTGCGATCCCGCGCCGCCGATGCCGCGTTGTCCATTCAGGATCGCGTCCCGGAACCGGTCATGCGGCTCGCGATGAAGGCGCTGCGGCCGCCGGGCAGGTAAGGCCCAACGAGGCGTAGCGTCGGGCCGGTGAGCAATCTCGAGACCGCCCCGGTCGAAGTCGCTTGCGGCGCGTCGCGGGTTGCCGGTGTCGAGGTTCTTCGTCCACGAGAGGTTCCGCTGGGCGGTCCGAGGGCTATCCGGGTGCAGCGCACGCTGCCGCAGCGACAACGCTCGCTGGTCGGCGCGTGGTGTTTCATCGACCACTACGGCCCGGTGCACGCGCGCATGGACGTCCCGCCCCATCCGCACACCGGATTGCAAACGGTGAGTTGGTTGTTCAGCGGGGTAGTGGAGCACCGCGACAGCGCGGGTGTCCATGCCATGGTCCGGCCCGGCGAGCTGAACCTGATGACGGCGGGCGCGGGCATTTGTCACTCCGAGGTGTCGATCGAGTCGGAGGCCGCTTTGCATGGGGTTCAGTTGTGGGTGGCGCTGCCCGATTCCGACCGCGACACCGGCCGCGATTTCGCTCACTATGCGCCCACGCCCGTTTCGCTGCCGCGCGCGGTGGCACGCGTGTTTCTCGGGCAGCTGGCCGGTGGCCGTTCGCCGGTGCGCACGTTCACCCCACTCGTCGGCGCACAGATCGATCTGGAACCCAACGCAGGACTCGAGGTGGACGTCGACCCGGCATTCGAACACGGCGTGCTCTGCGATCTGGGGCCCGTCACGATGGGCGAGACCACCCTGGGGGTTGCCGATTTCGGATACCAAGGCACGGGCAATTCGTCTTTGCACTTCCGCAACGTGGGCGACGGGCCGGCGCGCGTGCTGCTGCTGGGTGGGACGCCGTTCGCCGAAGAGCTCGTGATGTGGTGGAACTTCGTCGGGCGCAGTCACGACGACATCGTCGGCTACCGTCGGCTCTGGGAGGACGCCGACGCCCGCTTCGGCGCCGTCACCGGCTACCGGGGTTCGGTCACCCGACTGCCGGCCCCGCCGCTGCCGACCGCTCGGTTGCGGCCGCGACCGATACCGGAAAGGAAGGAGCACACATGACCACCGACAAGACCGGCGCACCAACCACCGTCACCGCCGAGGAGGGTCGGTACACCATTGCCGTCGACGGCAAGGCCGTTGGCCTCGCCGACTTCGCCGACCGCGGCGATCAGCGCGTCTTCTACCACACCGAGATCGACCCCGCGTACGGCGGACGCGGACTGGCGACCATCCTCGTCGAGGAAGCACTGCAGGCGGCACGGGATGACGGCAAGCGCGTGGTTCCGGTGTGTTCCATGGTCGACACCGTGCTCAAGAAGCATCCCGAATACGACGACATCACCGATCCGGTTACTTCCGATGTCCACCGGTGGCTGCAGGGCTAGGCGACCGGTTACCTGCCGTTACGCTCCCGGTGCTTGCACCCGGGCCAGCAGCACGGCCGGCGCTTGCCTTCCTCCAATTCCTCCTGGGTGCGGCGAATGCGGCGATTGCGGGTGACCTCTTGTTTGGCGTCCTCGACCCAGCAGATGAACTCATTGCGTGCCAATGGCGTGATGTCCTTCCAGGCCGCCAGCGCCGTCGAGTTGGCGCTCAGCGCCTCACGCAGGTCTGCCGGCAGCCGGTGCACCACTCCGCCGGGAACTTGGTTGCTGCTCACGGGGCTAGGGTAAGGCGAGCCGGCCCCAGGAGGCACCCTTGAGCGGAGCCCACTTCGCCGCCCTCGACGGCGGGGCGGTGACTTTGGCGCTGGCGACCGCGGTGGACCATCCCATACCCGGGCAGGTCGTCGTCGGCATCAAGACCGCTGACGTCGACGCCGCGGCGAATGCGGTCGAGGCCAGCGGCGGTGGCGTCGTGAAAGGCCCGTACGACGACGCACACGAACGCCGTGCCGCGGTCTACGACAACAAGGGCAACGGCCTGGTCTTCTATAGCCCGCGGTGAGACGTCCACGGGCACAGATCCTTTCGTAACGCGTCCCCACACCGACAGCCGACTTCGCAATCCGATAGCGCATGCGCTAGCACTTTCCCGAATCGAGTAGTGGGTCCCACAGTTCGACAGGCATTTCCGGTTCGTTTTGCGGCAGATCGAATTAGGAATGACTGTGCACGTGAGCTTCGTCTGGCGCTGGCTGCTCGGCGATACGTTGCCGCGTCCTCGGCGCCAAACCGTTGGTTGCCGCATCGCGGCGATCGACGCTTGGACGACGCGGATAGTGTTAGCGTCGTCGGCGTGATCCTCAAAGACATTGCGCTAACCACCCTCGACGGCAATCCGACTACGCTAGCCGAATTGTCTAACGGCGCAACGCTAATCGTGAACGTAGCCTCAAAGTGTGGACTGACTCCGCAGTACACCGCATTGGAGAAGCTGGCGACGGACTACCGCGACCGTGGCCTGACGGTTGTCGGCGTTCCCTGCAACCAGTTCATGGGCCAGGAACCTGGCACGGCCGAAGAGATCCAGGAGTTCTGCTCGACGACTTACGGGGTGACGTTTCCGCTGCTCGCCAAGAACGACGTCAACGGCGACGACCGCCATCCGCTGTACACCGAGCTGACCAAGGCCGTCGACTCCGACGGCTCGGCAGGCGACATTCAATGGAACTTCGAGAAGTTTCTGGTCGCCCCCGACGGTGAGGTGATCAATCGGTTTCGTCCCCGCACGGAACCCGACGCGCCCGAAGTCGTTGGCGCCATCGAGGCCGTGCTGCCCCGGTAGGCGGCGTTGACCAACTTGCGCCCGCCAAGTGCTCCAGTGATGCGCCCTTGCGCGGCATACGTTTGGCCGGGTGGGCAGGGTCTGTTCCCGTTACCTCGGCCTCGGCAGTCACAACATTGATGACCGGGCCGAACCGGGGGATTCGTAGCACCAAGTCCCCACGCGGTTCCTCGGAAGCGGTCCCCCAAGTGAAGGCAAAACACAAAGGTCACGGCCTCTTTGGAGTTCGTGACCTTTACGCCGGCAGTTCGTAGAACCGCTCGTGGTGGGCGAAGGGGGACTTGAACCCCCACGTCCCGAAGGACACTGGCACCTGAAGCCAGCGCGTCTGCCATTCCGCCACTCGCCCGGGAAATGAACCGATGGACCATACCACTCTAATAGCCGTGTGCCCCAATCGCCTCCGCGGTCCTGGACGGCCGTTCGCGCCTGCCAGAGGCTCCAGTACACGGCTCTGAGCTGCACGGACGCGATTCTCAGAATTCCCACGGTGCCGCATCCTCCCGGTGTCCCGATACCATGCTGGGGTGAAACACACGCGGGCGGTTCGTTTGCCTCGCGCCCGCGACACACCACAACAGCTGCGGGCGAGCGCTAAGAGATGAGTAGCCAACGGGGGCTCGTGCAACGCATCGAGCGCAAGCTCGAAGCGACCGTAGACAATGCGTTCGCCCGAGTGTTCGGCGGATCTATCGTCCCGCAAGAGGTTGAAGGGCTATTACGCCGGGAAGCCGAGGACGGTGTCCGCGCGCTTCAGGGCGATCGTCTTTTGGCCCCCAACGAATACATCATTACCCTCGGTATGCACGACTTTGCGAAGGTCGGCGCCGACACGAATCCCACGTCGAGCGCTTTCGCGAGGTTCTTGGCCGACTATATATATGAACAGGGGTGGCAAACGTATGGTGATGTGGTCGTCCGGTTCGAGCAGTCGTCGAGCCTGCATACCGGTCAGTACCGCACCCGCGGTGCTGTCAATCCTGATGTCGAGCCCCGCCCGACCGTCAACCATCCGCTCCGGCCACAATCAAATCACGCGTTCGGCGCAGAACGAGGAGTAGCAGCAATGACTGACAATTCGAGCTACCGCGGGGGTCAGGGGCAGGGGCGGCCCGGCGACGAGTACCACGACGACCGCTACGGGCGCCCGCAGGACGAGCAGCGCGGGCCGGATCCGCAGGGCGGACCGGATCCGCGAGCTGGCTATCCGCCCGAGCAGGGCGGCTACCCTCCGCAAGGCGGATACCCGCCACCTCGTCCCCCCGAGGGCGGCTACCCCCAGCAAGGTGGCTACCCCGAGCAGGGCGGCTACCCGCAGCAAGGCGGCTACCCCGAGCAGGGCGGCTACCCGCAACAAGGCGGCTATCCGGACCAGGGCGGCTACCCCGACCAAGGGCAGGGTGGCGGCTACCCACCGTCCCATGAGCAGCGTCCCCCCGCGCCCGGCGGCTACGGCGGGCAAGGCTACGACCAGGGCTACCGCCAGGGCGGCGGCTACGGCCCACCCGGCGGCGGCCAGCCCGGCGCTACCCAGCAGGGCTACGGGGGATACGGCGACTACGGTCGCGGCCCGGCCCGCCAAGACGAGGGCGGCTATGCTCCGCCGGCCCCGCAGGGCCCCCCCGACCAGCAACGGCCGGCCTACCCCGACCAGGGCGGCGGATACGAGCAGGGCTACCAGCAGGGTGGGGGATACGGCCAGGAGTATGGCGCGGGTGACTATACCCAGTACGCCGAAAGCGTTCCGGGCGGTGGCTATGCCCCGCAAGGCGGCGGATACCCCGAAACCCAACACCGCGACTACGACTACGGCCAGGCCGCGGAGTACGGCCCGCCGGCCGACTACGGTTCGGCGGACTACGGCCAGCAGGCGGGCGCCGGCTACGGCGGTTACGGCCAGGGCGGCTATGGGTCCGCCGGAACCGCGGTGACCCTGCAGCTCGACGACGGCAGCGGCCGGACCTACCAGCTGCGTGACGGCTCCAACATCATCGGCCGCGGCCAGGACGCCCAGTTCCGGTTGCCCGACACGGGGGTGTCGCGGCGTCACCTGGAGATCCGCTGGGACGGGCAGGTCGCGCTCCTTTCCGACCTCAATTCCACGAACGGCACCACCGTCAACAACGCACCGGTACAGGAGTGGCAGTTGGCCGACGGTGACGTCATCCGTCTGGGCCACTCCGAGATCATCGTTCGCATCCACTAGACGCACCGGGCTCAAAGCTGCCGTGCTTCGCCCCGCGCCGACAACCGTCCAAGTATCGTGACGGTGCTGACGTGCTCGGTGCCACGGGTGCGACGAGGGGTGCGGCGCCAGGACGGAAAGGACGCCAGATGCAGGGACTAGTGCTGCAGCTGACGCGTGCCGGATTTCTAATGTTGTTATGGGTATTCATCTGGTCCGTGCTGCGGATCTTGCGCACCGACATCTACGCGCCCACGGGGGCTGTCATGGTGCGTCGCGGTTTGGCGTTGCGCGGCACCCTGCTCCCCGCACGCCGGCGCGGCACCGCCGCACGCTATCTGGTGGTGACCGAGGGGGCGTTGACCGGCGCTCGGATCACGCTCAGCGGGCAGCCGATGTTGATCGGCCGCGCTGACGACTCCACCCTGGTGCTCACCGACGACTACGCCTCGACACGGCACGCCCGGCTGTCTCAGCGCGGCTCCGAATGGTACGTCGAGGATCTAGGATCGACCAACGGCACTTACCTTGACAGGGCGAAGGTGACGACTGCGGTAAGGGTTCCCATCGCAACGCCGATTCGGATCGGCAAAACGGCAATCGAGTTACGCCCGTGACCCTGGTCCTGCGATATGCCGCCCGCAGCGATCGCGGCCTGGTACGCACCAATAACGAAGACTCCGTCTACGCCGGCGCGCGACTGCTGGCCCTGGCCGACGGCATGGGTGGTCACGCCGCCGGTGAGGTGGCCTCCCAATTGGTGATCGCCGCGCTGGCCCATCTCGACGACGACGAGCCCGGTGGCGATCTGCTCGCCAAGCTCGATGCGGCGGTGCGCGCCGGCAACGCGGCCATCGCCGCACAGGTCGAGATGGAACCCGACCTCGAGGGCATGGGCACCACTCTTACCGCAATCCTGTTTGACGGCAACCGGATTGGGCTGGTGCACATCGGCGACTCGCGTGGCTATCTGCTGCGCGACGGCGAGCTCTCCCAGATCACCAAGGATGATACGTTCGTTCAAACCTTGGTTGACGAAGGGCGCATCACCCGGGAAGAGGCCCACAGCCACCCCCAGCGATCGCTGATCATGCGGGCGCTGACGGGCCACGAGGTCGAGCCCACCCTGACCATGCGCGAAGCGCGCGCCGGCGATCGCTACCTGCTCTGCTCCGACGGGCTGTCCGACCCGGTCAGCGACGAGACCATCCTCGAGGCGCTGCAGATCCCCGACGTGGCCGAAAGCGCTTACCGTCTCATCGAATTGGCATTGCGAGGCGGGGGCCCGGACAACGTCACCGTCGTGGTCGCCGACGTCGTCGACTACGACTACGGCCAGACGCAACCGATCCTGGCCGGCGCGGTCTCGGGTGAAGACGACCAGCTGACCCTGCCCAACACCTCCGCCGGCCGCGCCTCGGCGATCAGGCCCCGCGACGAGGTCGCCAAACGCGTTCCGCCACAAGAGGAAGCGTCGCGAAGGCAGCGATGGTCAGGACGCCGCACGGCGATCGTGGTCACGCTGGTGGTGCTGCTGGTGCTTGCGAGTCTGGGCATCGGCCGAGCCATCATCCGCAGCAACTACTACGTCGCCGACTACAACGGCATGGTGTCGATCCTGCGGGGGATCCAGGGGTCGCTGCTGGGCGTGTCCCTGCACGAGCCCTATTTGATCGGCTGCCTCAACGCCCGCAACGAGTTCTCGCTGATCAGTTTCAGCCAGAGCGGCGGTCATCTGGACTGTCGCCTGATGCAACTGCAGGATCTGCGCCCTCCCGAACGCACACAGGTTCAAGCCGGACTGCCGGCCGGAACCCTGGACGATGCCATCGGACAATTGCGCGAACTGTCGGCCAACTCCCTCCTGCCGCCCTGTCCGCCGCCCCGCGCCACCTCTCCGCCCGGCCCGCAGGCCCCGACGACCACGGGCAGCACAACAGAGCCGAATCCCACAGCACCCCCCAACACTTCCAGCGGCACCCCGCCCAGCAGCACCACCTCGACCAGCGTCCCCGCAAACACCGCGCCCGCGACCACGTCGCCCACCACTTCCCAGACGGTGACTGCACTCCCGCCACCTCCACCTAAGCCGGGCATCGACTGCCGGGCGGTGGCATGACCACACAACTCCAGCCGCCAGTCGCGGTCACCCCTCCGCTGCCCACTCGGCGCAACGCCGAACTGCTGTTGTTGTGCTTTGCCGCGCTGATCACCGTCGCCGCGTTGCTCATCGTCCAGGCCAACCAGGACCGCGACCTGCACTGGAACCTGGTGACTTACGGGCTGATCTTTCTGGTCATGTTCGGTAGCGCACACTTGGCCATCCGGCGCTTCGCCCCCTACACCGACCCGCTGCTGCTGCCAATTGTGGCTCTGCTCAACGGACTTGGCCTGGTGATGATTCACCGGCTCGACCTCGTCAACAACGAGTTGAGCGGCCGTCGTCACCCCAGCGCCACCCAGCAGCTGCTGTGGACCGTGGTCGGGGTGGCAGCCTTCGCGTTGGTGGTCACCTTCTTGAAGGACCATCGACGACTTGCGCGCTACGGCTACATATGCGGGGTTGCGGGCCTGGTTTTCTTGGCGATTCCCGCGCTGCTGCCCGCATCCCTGTCCGAGCAGAACGGCGCCAAAATCTGGATTCGCTTCCCGGGCTTCTCAATTCAGCCGGCCGAGTTTTCCAAGATTTTGCTGCTGATCTTCTTCTCGGCGGTGCTGATCGCCAAACGGGGTCTGTTCACCAGCGTCGGCAAGCATTTCATGGGCATGAACCTGCCCCGCCCCCGAGACCTCGCGCCTCTGTTGGCGGCCTGGGTGATCTCGATCGGCGTGATGGTCTTCGAAAAGGACCTTGGCACTTCGCTGTTGCTCTACGCATCGTTTCTGGTGGTGGTCTACCTCGCCACTCAGCGCTTCAGTTGGGTCGTCATCGGACTGGTGCTGTTCGCCGCGGGAAGCGTTGTGGCGTACTTCCTTTTCGAGCACGTCCGCGTTCGGGTGCAGATGTGGTGGGACCCGTTCTCCGACCCCGACGGCAGCGGCTATCAGCTCGTCCAGGCGATGTTCAGCTTTGCCACCGGCGGCATATTCGGCACCGGGCTCGGCAACGGTCAACCCGATACGGTGCCGGCGGCGTCGACCGACTTCATCATCGCCGCGTTCGGTGAAGAACTTGGTCTGGTGGGCTTGGCGGCCCTCCTGATGCTGTACGCGATCGTCATCGTCCGCGGCCTGCGCACGGCGATCGCGACGCGCGAAAGCTTCGGCAAGCTGCTGGCCGCGGGTCTGGCGTCGACGCTGGCCATCCAGTTGTTCATCGTCGTCGGCGGCGTGACGCGGCTGATTCCGCTGACCGGGCTGACCACGCCGTGGATGTCCTACGGGGGGTCGTCACTGCTGGCGAACTACATCCTGTTGGGCATCCTCGCGCGTATATCGCACAGCGCCCGACGACCCCTGCGCACCCGCGCACGCAACAAGTCGCCGATCGCGGCGGCCGGCACCGAGGTGATTGAGCGGGTATGAACACCTCTCTCCGCCGCATCTCGGTGACCGTGATGGCGTTGGTGGTGCTGCTGTTGCTCAACGCCACGATGACGCAGGTCTTCGCCGCCGACGGGCTGCGCGCCGACCCCCGCAACCAGCGAGTCCTGCTCGACGAGTATTCACGGCAACGCGGCCAGATCATCGCTGGCGGGCAGCTGCTGGCCTATTCCGTGGCCACCGACAGCCGCTTTCGTTTCCTGCGCGTCTATCCCAACCCCGCGGTGTACGCACCGGTCACCGGCTTTTACTCGCTGCGCTACTCCAGCACGGGCCTGGAACGAACCGAGGACCCGGTGCTGAACGGGTCCGACGAGCGGCTGTTCGGGCGCCGGTTGGCCGACTTCTTCACGGGTCGCGATCCGCGTGGCGGCAGCGTAGACACGACGATCATTCCGCGGGTCCAGCAGGCCGGGTGGGACGCCATGCAACAGGGCTGCGGTGGGCCGCCGTGCAAGGGCGCCGTCGTCGCGCTGGAGCCGTCCACCGGCAAGATTCTGGCCATGGTGTCGTCGCCGTCCTATGACCCCAACCTGCTGGCGTCGCACGATCCCCAGGTGCAATCGCAGGCCTGGCAGCGGCTTCGCGACGACGCCGACAATCCGCTGACCAATCGCGCCATCTCCGAGACCTATCCACCCGGTTCCACGTTCAAGGTGATCACCACCGCGGCGGCGCTGCAGGCCGGCGCGACCGACACCGAGCAGTTGACCGCGGCGCCCTCCATTCCGCTGCCCGGCAGCACCGCCACGTTGGAGAACTACGGCGGCACGCCGTGCGGCAACGAGCCGACGGTGTCGCTCAGCCAGGCGTTCGCCCTGTCCTGTAACACCGCGTTCGTCCAGCTGGGCATCCTCACCGGAGCCGACGCGCTGCGCAGCATGGCGCACTCGTTCGGGCTGGACAGCACGCCCAGCGTCATTCCGCTGCAGGTCGCGGAATCCACCGTCGGGATAATTCCGGACGCCGCCGCGCTGGGGATGTCCAGCATCGGCCAGAAAGACGTGGCACTCACACCGCTGGAGAACGCACAGATCGCCGCGACCATCGCGAACGCCGGGGTGACGATGCAGCCCTACCTCATCGATAGCCTCAAGGGGCCGGACCTTTCCAATATCAGCACCACCGCGCCCTACCAGCAGCGCCGCGCGGTGTCGCCGCAGGTCGCCGCTAAGCTAACAGAGCTGATGGTCGGCGCCGAGAAGGTCGCACAGCAGAAAGGGGCGATTCCCGGCGTGCAGATTGCATCCAAGACGGGTACCGCAGAGCATGGCACCGACCCGCGTAACACGCCGCCGCACGCGTGGTACATCGCATTCGCGCCCGCGCACACGCCGAAGGTTGCCGTGGCGGTGCTGGTGGAAAACGGCGGCGACCGCCTGTCCGCGACCGGGGGTGCACTAGCCGCCCCGATCGGACGGGCGGTGATCGAGGCCGCACTACAGGGAGGACCATGAGCCCGCGAGTTGGTGTGACGCTGTCTGGCCGGTACCGCCTGCAGCGCCTGATCGCCACCGGTGGCATGGGCCAGGTGTGGGAGGCGGTGGACAGCCGGCTGGGCCGGCGCGTCGCGGTCAAGGTGCTGAAACAGGAATTCTCCCAGGACCCCGAGTTCATCGAACGGTTCCGCGCCGAGGCGCGGACCACCGCGATGCTCAACCACCCGGGGATCGCGGCGGTCCACGACTACGGCGAAAGCCAGCTCGACGGCGAGGGTCGCACCGCCTACCTGGTGATGGAGCTGGTCAACGGCGAACCGCTGAACTCGGTGATCAAGCGCACCGGACGGCTGTCGCTGCGGCACGCCCTCGACATGCTCGAGCAGACCGGCCGGGCCCTACAGATTGCGCACGCCGCCGGTTTGGTGCACCGCGACGTCAAACCGGGCAACATCTTGATCACCCCGACCGGCCAGGTGAAGATCACCGACTTCGGTATCGCCAAAGCGGTCGACGCCGCGCCGGTGACCCAGACCGGGATGGTGATGGGCACCGCCCAATACATCGCCCCCGAACAGGCACTGGGTCACGACGCGACCCCGGCCAGCGATGTCTACTCGCTGGGAGTCGTTGGGTACGAGGTGGTTTCGGGTAAGCGCCCGTTCACCGGCGACGGCGCGTTGACGGTGGCGATGAAGCACATCAAGGAACCCCCGCCGCCGCTACCCGCCGAGCTGCCCCCCAACGTGCGGGAACTCATCGAGATCACCCTCGTCAAGAATCCCCAGATGCGCTACCGCAGCGGGGGACCGTTCGCCGACGCCGTCGCCGCGGTGCGGGCCGGCCGCCGGCCCCCGCGGCCGAGCCAGTC
>NZ_JAOPWB010000108.1 GCF_025965855.1 Mycobacterium sp.
GTGCCCTGACGGGCGCTGACGCCGGCACGCTGCCGGCCGCGACCGGTGCCACCGGCGCCCTGACCGGCGCCGCCGCGCCGGCTCTGCCTCACTAGAACCGGGAGGAACCTGTCCCCTGACGGCACCGCAGAGTCCGCATGGGTCCGGATCATGTGATCCGCCAGCGAATACACCCTCTGCGGTGCCGTCGAACAGGTTTTCGTGGACTTTTAGCGCCCAGTCTCGTGTCGCCTCATAAATAACAGGAGAAACACAAGTAACATCAGCTGGTGTCGTCCCGCAGTCGCGCGCCAACGATGTTGCTTACCGCCATCGCGGCGACGGTCGTCATCGTCTCCTGGGTGGGCCACGCGACACGCGACCGCGGAACCCCCGACCCACCCCGGCCCCACGACACCCAGCTCGCCGAGCAGCCGCTGCTCGGGCTCGGCGGTGGAGTCACGGTCTGCGAACTCACGCAGGACACACCGTTCTCGTTGGTCGCGCTCACCGGCGACCTCGCCGGCACGTCCACCCGGGTGCGTGCGAAGCGGCCCGACGGTTCCTGGGGGCCCTGGTATCAGACCGAGTACGAAACCGCGGCGCCCGACGCGGGACCCGCGAGCGGCGGAGCGATCGAGGGGCCACGCAGCACGGATCCGGTGTTCGTCGGCACCACCACGACGGTCCAGATCGCGGTCACCCGCCCGGTCGATGCGCCGGTGACCCAGCCGCCGGCGCCACCGGGCGCCGGGACAGACATCGCCGGCCTCGGGTACAGGCCGGCGTCCAAGGAACAGCCTTATGCGGAGAACATCTCCGCGATACTCATCTCTCCGCCGCAGGCGCCGGCCAAGACTCAATGGACGCCGCCATCGGGAGTGATGATGCCCGGCCAGCCGCCGGCCATCATCAGCCGGGCGGAGTGGGGTGCCGACGAGTCGCTGCGGTGCGGTAGTCCGCAGTACGACAACGGGATTCGCGCTGCCGTCATCCACCACACCGCGGGCAGCAACGACTATTCCCCGCTGGAATCGGCCGGGATCGTCAAGGCGATCTACACCTATCACAGCAAGACCCTGGGCTGGTGCGACATCGCCTACAACGCGCTGGTCGACAAGTACGGCCAGGTGTTCGAGGGCAGCGCCGGGGGGCTGACTAAAGCGGTCGAGGCTTTCCACACCGGCGGCTTCAACCGCAACACCTGGGGTGTGGCGATGATCGGCAACTTCGATGACGTACCGCCGACGCCCATTCAGCTGCGAACCGTGGGCCGGCTACTCGGCTGGCGGCTAGGCATGGACGGCGTCGACCCCAAGGGCAAGGTGGCGCTGGAGTCGGCCGGTAGCCACTACACCACCTTCCCGGCCGGCGCCATCGCGAACCTGCCCACCATCTTCACCCACCGCGACGTCGGAAACACCGACTGCCCGGGCAACGCCGCCTACGCGCTGATGGACGAAATCCGTGATATCGCATCGCATTTCAACGACCCGCCGGAGGAGTTGATCAAGGCGCTGCAGGGCGGCGCCATCTACGAGCACTGGCTTGCGATCGGCGGCATGAACAGCGTCCTCGGCGCACCCACCTCGCCGGAAGACAGCGCCGAAGGCGACGCCCGCTTCGCCACCTTCGCCAAAGGCGCGATGTACTGGTCGCCCGAAATCGGCGCGGAGCCGGTGACGGGTGACATCTACGACGCCTGGGCCTCGCTGAGCTATGAGCGGGGTCCTCTCGGGTTGCCGACCAGCGCGGAAATACAAGAGCCGCTGCAGATTACGCAGAACTTCCAGCACGGCGCCCTGAACTACGAGCGCCTCAGCGGAAACGTCACCGAGGTCGTCGACGGCATCACGACGCCGCTGTCGACGCAATCCCCGAGCGGTCCCGAGGTGCCGGCCGAACACTTCTCGCTACCGACCCATCCGAGCGCCACCTAGGCGCGAGCCGCCCACGGGCGCGGATTTTTGAGTTGAATGCCGGTTTCGGTCCGGACGTGGCCTAGGTCACATACTCTCAAGTTGCCCTGACAAACGCGGGTCGCGGGGATCGAGTCGAGGGGAGACGGCCGTGTCGTTCGTAGTCACAGCGCCGGAGGTAGTCACGACTGCTGCCGAGAACCTGGCGGGTATCGGCTCCAACCTGGGCGAGGCAACCGCGGCTGCGGCGGCCCCCACGACCGGGGTCACGGCCGCGGCCGCCGATGAGGTGTCGATCGCGATCTCCGAGGTCTTCGGGACATTCGGCCAGGAATTTCAAGCCGCCAGCGCGCAAGCGGCGGCGTTTCAAGACGAGTTCGTGAGTTTGTTGAACGGTGGCGCGGCGGCCTATCTCGGCACCGAGATCGCCAACGCCGAGCAAGGCCTGGTGAACGCGGTCAACGCGCCCGCCCTGACACTCGGCGGCGCGGCCTCGTTCCTGTCCACCGACACATCCTTGCTACCGGGGCTGTTGGCGCCGGGTGCGGCTGCCGCCTTTGTTCCGGGGGGAGCGTACGGGCAGCTCTTCGCCACTACGTCGGCGAACCTGCAATCCCTCTACGGCGCATGGGCCGCCGACCCGTTCCCGTTCCTGCGCCAGGTCATCGCCAACCAAATGGGTTACTGGCAGCAGATCGCCACGGCGCTCGCCAACACCATCCAGAACTTCCCGGCCGTGTTGGCAAATCTGCCGGCGGCCGTCCAGGCCGGCATCCAGCAACTTCTGGCCTTCAACCCGGCTTTCTACGCGCAGCAGTTCATCACAACGCAGATCGGCTTCGCCCAGGAGTTCGTCACCAACCTTTACAGCGCGACGACCGGGATCGTGGCCGGCCTGCCCGCTTTTGGCGCGCAGCTACAAGTGGCCCTGCAAGCCGTCCTGGCGGGCAATTACTTCGGCGCGGTGCAGGACGTGGCGCAGGCCTTCGCCAACCTCTTGGTGACGGGGGTCAATCCCGGCACCCCGGTGATCACCGTGACGGGTGGTCCCACGCTGAATGCCACGGTGAATCCCACGCTTCTTGGGCCGCTCGGAAATTTGTTTGCCGTCGCGAACATCCCCGGACAAGAGGCGCAGTACTTCACCAACCTGATGCCCCCGTCCATACCTCGGCAGATGTCGCAGAACCTCACCAACGTGCTGAATACGCTTACAATTCCAAGCATTTCGGCGACCGCCACAATCCCGATCTTCAATGCCACGGCGGGATCGCTCAGCGCCTTCTTCGGGCTGCCGTTGGTCCTCACCTATGCCGCGGCGGGTGCGCCGCTCGCGACCCTCACCGGACTCGCAACGAGCGCGACGGCGGTTCAACAGGCCCTGTTGGCGGGCAACGGCGTAGCGGCGGTCAACGCACTCGTGAACGCTCCAGCCGTCGTGGCCAACGGGTTCCTCAATGGTGAAACCATCGTGGACATGACGATTCCGGTGCCAATAAGCGTCACACTGCCGATTATTGGCCCCGTCAGCGCGACCGTGCCGATCATTTTGCACCTACCCTTCGACGGCATTCTGGTTCCGCCCCACCCCGTTACAGCGACGATCGATCTGAGCGGGATTCTCCCAAATACCCAAATCCCCGTGACCATCTTCGGCACGCCGTTCATGGGACTCGTCCCCCTGATGGTCAACTACCTGCCCCAACAACTCGCCGCGGCGATCACACCCACGGGGTAGCGCGCTAAAGCCACCAGCGTTCCAGCACCCGTCCCACCCCATCGTCGCTGTTGGGTGCGGTGACTTCGTCGGCGGCGGCCAGCACGTCGGGATGCGCGTTACCCATTGCCACGCCGTGGCCCGCCCACAGCAGCATCGGGATGTCGTTGGGCATGTCGCCGAACGCCACCACCTCGTCGCTGGTGATCCCCTGCGGTTTGGCGATCTCCTCCACGCCGCTGGCCTTGCTGATCCCCAGCGGCACGATCTCGACCAAGCCATTGTTGGTGGAGTAGGTGATGTCGCCCTGGATGCCGACATGCTTGGCGAGTTCGGCGGCCATGTCCGAACTGCGGGCACCGGCCTTGCGGATCAGCAGCTTGATCGCCGGCGCGCTGAGCTGGTCGGCGATCGACACCTCGGTGTTGTCCGGGTTGAGCCATGCGTGCTCGTAGCCCGGCGAGCTGATGAACTGGGGAGTGGCCGTGTCGTGGGCGCGTTCGCCGATCCGCTCGACCGCCAGACCCGCGCCCGGGATGGCTCTGGTCGCCAATTCGGCCAACTCGGCCAGCGTGTCGACGGCCAGCGTTCGCACCGACAACACCCGGTCGTTGGCGGGGTCGTAAAGGACGGCGCCGTTGGCGCAGACCGCAACCGGCGCGAAGCCGAGCGCCTCCACGACGGGGCGAATCCAGCGCGGCGGCCGTCCGGTCGCCACGACGAACTGCGCCCCGGCGGCGACCGCTGCACCCACGGCGTCGCGGGTGCGCGGCGTAATGGTTTCGTTTTCGTCGAACAAGGTGCCGTCGACGTCGCAGGCGATCAGCGCCGGCAAGGTCATTGAGAGGGTCCGCCTTCGCCGCTCTCAGTGCGATCCGCTTTGGGTCGGCCTAGGTCGCGTCACGCCGTCGCTCCCGTATTTCTTGGCCCGCTCCTGCAATTCGGCCAAACGAATCGCCCGGGAGTCATCCTGGGTTGGCGCCGTGCCACCCAGGCGCCTGGGCACCCAGTACTCGCCCTCGGGGTGCGGATACTCCTCCTGGACCCGGTACAGCAACGCGTTCATCGCCTGGCGCAGTGCGGCGATGAGCTGCTCGACGTCGCCCTGCGGCAGCAGCGGCCGTCCCGCGGCCACCGTGATCGGAACCTTGTTGCGGAACACCTTCTTTGGATGATCCTTGGGCCAAATCCGATGCGCGCCCCAGACAATCAGGGGAACGATCGGCGCCCCCGCGTCCAGCGCCAGGCGAGCCGTTCCCGACTTGAAGTCCCTGAGTTCGTAACTGCGACTGATGGTGGCCTCGGGGTGGAGCCCGACGAGTTCGCCTTCCCGCAGCCGCTGCGCTGCCACCGCGTACGCGTCTTGCCCCATTCGACGGTCCACCGGGATGAGCTGGCAGTGCTTGATCACGTAGTTCACCGCCTTCACGTCCGCCATCTCGGCCTTGATCAAGAAGCGCAGCCGTCGCTTGCGTTCGTGGGCGGCAAGCGACGCGGGCATCCAATCCAGGTAGCTCGTGTGATTGAGGGCGATCAGGGCGCCGCCCCGGGCAGGAATGTTCTCGAGGCCTTCAAAATTGAGCTTGGTTCCGTTCATCGCGACGACGGCCGGAACGACCACCTCCGCGAACCGGAAAAACGGCTCTGCCATGTCCTTTCCTTCCCCTAACGCGACTGATGCGGGCACGGTTGGCGGCCCTTTTGGCCGATCGGGCCGCGGCCTCGTCGGCCTCTATCTGCGCCGCCTCGGCCAATGTCGGCGCGCCGCCGCCAAGCCGGCGCGGCACCCAGTAGGCGCCGGCGGGGTGCGGATACCGCTGCTGCGCCTGGTGCAGCAGCGTCGTCATCGATTCGCGCAGCACGGCATTGGTGGATTCGATGTCTTCGGCGGGATGTAACGGCGCCCCCACCTGCACGATGACCGGCAGCTTCTCGCGGCCGACGTGTCGTGGATGGTCCTTCGTCCAGATGCGTTGCGCACCCCAGACGATCACCGGGACGATCGGGACGTTCGCCTCGGTGGCCATCCGGGCCGCACCCGTCTTCAATTCCTTGAGCTCGAAGCTGCGGCTGATCGTGGCCTCGGGGTAGACACCGATCAGCTCGCCCTCGCGCAGCCGCCGCACGGCCACCGCGTAGGCGTCCGCCCCGGCGCCCCGATCCACGGGAATGGTGCGGGTGTGCTTGATCAGGAAATTGACCGCCTTCACCTGTTGCATCTCAGCTTTGATCATGAATCTAAGCCGACGGCGGCGGCGATGCACGGCTAATGCGGCAGGCAGAAAGTCGACGTAGCTGGTGTGGTTGATCGCGATCACGGCCCCGCCGCGGTCGGGGATGTTCTGCTCGCCGCGGTAGGTGACGCGTGTACCCGTGCCCTGAACGACGAGCTGGGCCAGGATCTCGAGGGCGCGAAAGGTCGGCTCCGCCATCGGTTACTGCTCCGGCGCCCCGGCGGCTCGGGCGCGGCGGGCGGCCCGCGCGGCGGCCTCCTCGACGTCCATGCGGGCCGCCTCAGCTAACGATGGAGCGCCGCCTCCGAGCCGGTGCGGCACCCAGAATCCGCCGGCCGGATGGGGTCCATACAGCCCTTGGGCCCTTTCCAGCAAATGTTGCATCCGCGAATGCAACAGGCTCTTCAGTTCCTCGATGGCCAGCGTCGGTTCGATCGGTTCGCCCGCGATCACCACGATGGGCACCTTCGGCCGGAGCAGCCTCTTTGGGTGGTCCTTGGTCCAGATCCGCTGCGCGCCCCAGATGATGTGCGGGACGATCGGGACGCCGGCGTCGACCGCCATCCGGGCCGCCCCCGACTTGAACTCCTTGATTTCGAAGCTCCGGCTGATCGTGGCTTCGGGGTAGACGCCGACCAGCTCACCGTCTTTGAGATTCCGGACGGCGGATTCGTAGGACGCGGCCCCATCTTGCCGATTCACGGGGATATGTCGGAGACTGCGCATGATCGGTCCGGTGATCTTGTGGTCGAACACCTCCTGCTTGGCCATGAACCGCACCTTGCGCCCAAGGCCCTGCTCGTACGCGGGCAAACCCGCGAAAGTGAAGTCCAGGTAGCCGGTGTGGTTGATCGCGATGACTGCACCGCCGCTTTTCGGTATGTTCTCGACGCCCGAGACGGTGATCTTGAGACCCTGAATGCGCCAGATCACGCGGGCAAGCCGAATGACAGTCCCGTATACCGGTTCCACAGCGATTCAGCCTAGTGCTCCCGACTGTGAGCCGCCTCAACCGCCGAGAAGAGGCAACCTTGTCCGCCCCCGCTTCCCCGCCCACCGTGCCCGCGGTCGTCGCCCGGTTCGCGGCCGGCAGGCCCGTGCGCGCGGTCTGGGTCAACGAGCTGGGCGGCGTCACGTTCCGGGTGGGCCGTGGGTCTCCCTGCACGGAATTCATCAAGGTGACTGCCGCGGACGTCGCCGACTTCGCCGGTGAGGCGGAGCGGCTGGGCTGGGCGGCCCGGTACGTCACCGTGCCGCACGTGCTGGGCTGGGGTCTCGACGGGGGCCGGGCGTGGCTGCGCACCCGCGCACTGCCCGGCCTGTCGGCCGTACACCCACGATGGTTGGCGGCACCGGACGTCGCTGTGCGGGCGATCGGCGCTGGGCTGCGCCTCTTGCATGACCGATTGCCGCTGTCGTCCTGCACCTTCGACTGGTCGGTGGCCGGCCGGTTGGCCAAGCTACCGCCGTCCGCCCGCGCGCGCCTGGGCCCGCCGCCGCCGATCGACCGGACTGTGGTGTGCCACGGCGACGCGTGCTCACCCAACACGCTGATCGGCGACGACGGCCACTGCTGCGGACACGTCGACTTCGGCGAACTCGGTGTCGCGGATCGGTGGGCCGACCTCGCGGTGGCGACGCTGTCGTTGGGCTGGAACTATCCGGGCCGCCGCTGGGACGCGGAATTCTTCGACGCCTACGGCGTCGAGGCCGACCCGGAGCGCATCGATTACTACCGCCGGCTGTGGCAGGCCGAAGAAGCGGGCTCGCGCTAAGCTCGGGGGCTGACAAGCCGTCAACCGTCGGCAGGCCCCCAACGTCCCTGAAAGGTATCAGTGCAGGTCACGAGCGTAGGCCACGCCGGATTCCTGATTCAGACCCACGCGGGCGACATCCTTTGTGACCCCTGGGTCAATCCCGCCTACTTCGCGTCCTGGTTTCCCTTCCCGGACAACAGCGCGCTGGACTGGGACCAACTGGGCGACTGCGACTACCTGTATGTCTCCCACCTGCACAAGGACCACTTCGACCCGAAGAATCTCAGCGAGCACGTCAACAAGGACGCGGTGGTGCTGCTGCCCGACTTCCCGGTGCCCGACCTGCGAAACGAGTTGCACAAGCTGGGGTTTCATCGGTTCTTCGAAACCACCGACTCGACCACACACCGGATCACGGGGCCCAAGGGCGACCTCGACATCATGATCATCGCCCTGCGCGCGCCGGCCGACGGCCCGATCGGCGATTCGGCGCTGGTCGTTTCCGACGGTGAGACAACGGTTTTCAACATGAACGACGCCCGGCCGGTGGATCTGGACGTGGTGGCCGCCGACTTCGGCCAGGTCGACGTCCATCTGCTGCAGTACTCCGGGGCGATCTGGTACCCCATGGTCTACGACATGCCGACCCGCGCCAAGGAGTCGTTCGGCATCCAGAAACGGCAGCGGAAGATGGACCGTGCGCGTCAGTACATCGCCCAAGTCGGGGCGACCTGGGTCGTGCCGTCGGCGGGGCCGCCGTGCTTTTTGGACCCCGAGTTGCGCCACCTCAACGACGACCGCGGCGACCCGGCCAACATCTTTCCCGACCAAACGGTCTTCCTGGACCAGATGCGCACGCACGGCCACGACGGCGGCCTGCTGATGATGCCCGGATCGACGGCGGACTTCACGGGCACGACGCTGAATTCGCTTCGCCATCCGTTGCCTGACGACCAGGTCGAGGCCATTTTCACCACCGGCAAATCGGCCTACATCACCGACTATGCCGACCGGATGGCCCCGGTGTTAGCCACGGAGCGCGCGGGCTGGGCCCCCGCCGCGGGCGAGCCGCTGCTGGAACCACTGCGCGCGCTGTTCGAGCCGATCATGCTGCAAAGCGACGAGATCTGCGACGGCATCGGCTATCCCGTCGAACTCGTCATCGGCCCCGAGACGGTGATCCTGGATTTTCCGAAAAGGACTGTGCGCGAACGGATTCCCGACGAAAAGGTCCGCTACGGTTTCGCCATAGCGCCGGAGCTGGTGCGCACCGTGCTGCGCGATCACGAACCCGACTGGGTCAACACCATCTTTTTGTCCACCCGTTTCACCGCATGGCGGGTGGGCGGCTACAACGAATACCTGTACACGTTCTTCAAGTGCCTGACCGACGAACGGATCGCCTACGCTGACGGATGGTTCGCCGAGACCCACGACGATTCCACCTCGGTCACGGTGGACGGCTGGGAGATTCAGCGTCGTTGCCCCCATCTCAAGGCCGACCTATCGAAATTCGGTGTGGTAGAGGGCAACACCTTGACCTGTAACCTGCATGGTTGGCAGTGGCGATTGGACGACGGCCGCTGCCTGACCGCGCGCGGCCACCAGCTCCGGAGCTCGAAGAAATGAACTCCAGCTACGATGATGGCCTCGTACAGCTGGATCGCGCAGCGATCACGTTGCGCCGCTACCACTTTCCTTCCGGCACGTCGAAGGTCATCGCGCTGGACACCATCAAGGGGTACAAGGCCGAGGCGTTGGGCATGTTCATGCAGCGCTTCCGTATCTGGGGCAGCTCCGACTTCCGTCGCTGGCTGCCCCTGGACGTGCAACGGCCGTTCAAATCAACGTTGATCACCTTGGACATCCCGGGGACCCGGCCCAGCCCGGCGTTCACGCCGGCGCGCCCGGACGAGTTCACCGCGCTGCTGGACGAACTGCTGGTCGAGCGCGGCTAGCGCCGGCGCCACCGAACGTGTACTGATCGCTTGACATCGCCGCGCGATTTCTCGCACTGGTTGCACGCCCGGCGATGTATCAGCGCCCCAGGTCGGCCAGTGCCGCCCGGCCGGCGTTATAGCCGGGGATGAAGGTGATTCCCGGCCCGCCGTGGCAGCCCGCGCTGCCCAGATACAGCCCGTCGATCGGGATCGGCTGGCCCCGAAAGCCTTTCGGGCCCGGCCGGTTCGGCCCGATCTGATCTGCGTTCAGCAACCCGTGGCAGTAGTCGCCACCCGGGGCCCCGAACATCACGCCCATGTGCCTGGGCGTGAACGTGGTGTGCCGGATGATGCTGCCCTCGAAGTTCGGCGCCAGCCGGGTGATCTTGTCGATAACCCGCTGTCCCATTTCGACCTTCGCTTGGCCATAGTCCGCCCCGCCCTCGATCGGGAACCACAGGGCGAACGCTGACGCGGCGTGCTTACCCTCGGGCGCCAGGTCCGGATCGTTCTGCGAAGGGATCTGCAACACCACGGTCGGGTCGGCCGGAACGATCCCGCGCCGGCAATCCTCCCACTGCTGCTGGACCTCCTCCGGGGTGCAGAAGAGGCCTATCGAAGCCTGCATGGCCGGCTCGTTGAGTCCCTCGTAGGGCGCGGCGAACCTGGGGGCCTCGTCCAGCGCGAAGTGCATCTGCAGATAGCTGCCGCGGTGGTCGATCCGCGAGTACCGCTCCCGGATGTCGGCGGGCAGCGCCGCGGGGTCGATCATCTCGTTGAGCGTGACGTCGGGCGCGATGCCGGAGACGACGATCGGCGCGGAAAGGGTGTCCCCCGCCTCAGTGCGCACACCGGTCACCCGGCCGTCGGTGACCAGGATTTCGGTCACCTTGGTGCGCAGCCGCACCTCGCCGCCGTGGCTTTCCAACAGCTCACCCAGGTGTGAGGTGAGCGCGCCGATGCCGCCGCGCAACTTCTTCATCTGCATGGTGTCCCCGTCGGGAACACCGAGTCCGAAGGCCAGCGCCGCCGCGCTGCCCGGGGTGGCCGGCCCGCGGTAGAGGGTGTTGACGGCCAGCATGGTCATCGAGCCGCGCAGCGCGCCGTGTTTCTCGCGGTCCGGAAGGTAGCGGTCCAACACGTCGGTGACCGAACCGAACAGCATGTCGTCGATGGCCGAGCGTTCGAATTCGTTTGTGGCGCAGGCGTACATCTCGTCGAAGGTCTTAGGTGCTGTGCCCGCCTCGAACCGCCCCAGTGCCCGGGTGGGCGCTTGGCTCCAGGCCATCAGCCCCGCCATCCCGTTGACGGCGTCGGCCCCGTGCACCTCGTTGAGGTGGGTGAACAGCTTGATCGGATCGCTGTACTGGACCAGCGGATCGTCACCGACGCCGCGCACCGCCACCGACATCACCTCCAGGTCGAGCGTCGGCAGGGTGTCCAGGCCCAGTTCCTCGACAACCACCGAGGCCGTGGGGAATTGCACCGAGCCGGCGATCTCGAAGTGGTAGCCGTCGAAAAGCTCGACCGTGGAGGCCATCCCGCCGGCGTAGAGCTTGCCATCCAGGCATGCCGTGCGCAGTCCCGCTTTCTGCAGCAGCACCGCCGCGGCCAGCCCGTTATGCCCGGCACCGATAACGATCGCGTCGAACGCGGTTTCAGTTTCAGCCATGTGTACCTGCCTTCCAGAAATGGAGGCTGGCACGGCCGCAAAGTTTTGTCAATTGTGACGAAACTGGGCTCAGGCGCTGGCGGCCCAGGCGTCGGTGATGCCGGCGCGCAGCGACTCGAGCGCGGCATGGGACACCCGCGCCAGCTCGCCCAGCGACCGGTCGTCGCCGACCATCCAAAATTCCATCGCACCGAAAACCGCGGCCGCGATGCAACGCGCGGTCACCGCGGCGCGCAACCGGGCATCCGGCGTCTGAGCCACCGAGCAGCTACGCCGTTTCAGTTGCTCCTGGATGGCATTGGCGAAGTCGGCTTGCACTTCCTGGATGTGGCGGACGATGCGGCCGGGATCGATCTCGCCGCCCCGTAACGCGGCAATCTTCGCCACGGCCTCAACATCATAGGGAAACGAGAAGACGGCCGACTGTACCGAATCGATAATCGGTTCGTCGGCGGGTCGGGCGTCCAGCGCGGCGCGAAACCAGTTCAGTCCCGTGTAGTCGGCAAACAGCAAGTCGTGCTTGGACCGGAAGTGGCGATAGAAGGTCCGCAGCGACACCCCGGCGTCCGCGGCGATCTGCTCGGCCGACGTGTCCTCGACACCCTGGGCCAGGAATCGCACCAGCGCGGCCTGGATCAGCGCCTCGCGGGTGCGTTCGCTGCGTGCCGTCTGCGCGGGCCGGACCATGACAGTAAGCTACCCCCTTCGGTGTGCTGCCATTCTCCGCTCGTTATGTCAATATTGACAAAACTTTGTCACTAGAGCGACACTTCGCCCATGATCTGGCTTTACGTTCACGCAATCCTCGGGCTCGCGGTCATCGGCTGGATTATCGGGTCGAACCCGAGGATCTACGCCAAACCGGCCGACGGGCCGTGGTTCTCGGGGCTGGAACTCGTGTACTACGCGGCCGGCATCGCCTCGATCGCGCTGGGCTGGTACTTCAACATCCATTTCGTGCTCAACGCCCACGGCCAGGGCAGCATCGTCCAGGGGCCGGCCAGCTATCCGCACTTCCTGGCGCAACAGTTCGCCAACCCGGCCGCCGGTTCGGGCGACCAGGACTACATCATCGCGAATGTCATTCTGCTGCCGGTGTTTACGATTGTGGACGGCTATCGGCGCGGCATCCGGCGTCCGTGGCTGTTCTTCCTGGCGAGCTTCTTCACCAGCTTTTCCTTCCCGCTGGCCTGGTACTTCGCCACCATCGAGCGGCAGCGCAGGCACGCGCACTCCGCGCCCGCGCCAACGCCGGTGGACGCCTAGGTTCGTTCAGCGCGTTTTCGCCGCCCAGCGGCGAGCCCACTGGTCCAGGGGACTAAGCGCCTCGCCCAGCGACCGGCCGACCTCGCTCAATTCGTAGCACTGGTCGTCTCGCTGGACGACAAGACCCGCGTCCGTGAGTTCACCGAGGCGGTCGTAGAGAACGCTGGGCGACATGCCGTCGCAGCGGTCGCGCAACGACCTGGCACCCAGCGGACCATCCCGAAGCTCCCACAGGATCCGCAGCGACCAACGCCGCCCGAGCAGGTCGAGGGCCGCCATGAGCGGTCGACCCGTCGTCGACCCGCGCACCGGCCGACCGGGACGCCCCGCCGGTTGACGTTTCGTTTTCCGTAACGTAGTTTCTTTTTTCATGGTTACGGAAATCGTAACGCCTCGCATCGGCGCTCTCGAACCGCCCACGAGCCGGCCGCGGACGCGCAGCTGCAAAAGATGATGCCGCCGAATGTGCCGCCAATCGCGCTGTTTCGCACCGTGGTGCGAAACCTGCTCATGGCCGAGGCCATGACGCTCGGGGCAGCTACGAGCTGAGCCGCTCGCTGTCGCTATCCCTTCGTGACCGCGAGATCGTCATCGACCGAACCTGTGTCCGCTGCGGCTGCGAGTACGAGTGGGGCGTGCACATCGCCTTTTTCGCCGAACGTGCACGCTTTGGTCGGGACCAGATACGATCCCTGACCCACGGCGGCGCCGACGATCCGTGCTGGATCACCGAGCGAGATCGCCTCCTGATTCGCGCCGTCGACGCACTCTGCGGCAACCGAGACATCGACAACACCCTGTGGGAGGCGTTGCGCGGCGAGTTCGACGAATCCGAGATCCTCGACCTCACCATGCTGTGCGGCTGGTATCACGCCATCAGCTTCACGGCGCGCGCCGTGCGCGTCCCACTCGAACCGGGCAGTCCCACGTTCGCCGACTTGGAGGTCTAAGGCTCCAGCAGCTCGGTACCCACGAACGGCACCAGCGCAGCGGGCACCCGCACGCTGCCGTCGGGCTGTTGGTGGTTCTCCAGGATCGCGACCAGCCACCGGGTGGTGCCGAGCGTGCCGTTGAGCGTGGCCGCGATCTGTGGCTTGCCCGCGGCGTCCCGATAGCGCGTCGCCAGCCGGCGCGCCTGAAACGTGGTGCAGTTCGATGTCGACGTCAGCTCGCGGTAGGTGCCCTGCGTGGGAACCCATGCCTCGCAGTCGAATTTGCGCGCGGCCGACGAGCCGAGGTCGCCCGCGGCCACGTCGATCACCCGATACGGCACCTCGATCAGGGCCAGCATCTCGCGCTGCCAGCCCAGCAGCCGTTGATGTTCGGCCTCGGCGTCGGCGGGTGCGCAATAGACGAACCCCTCCACCTTGTCGAACTGGTGCACCCGGATGATGCCGCGCGTGTCCTTGCCATAGCTGCCGGCCTCACGCCGGAAACACGTGGACCAGCCCGCGTAGCGCCGCGGCCCGCCGGACAAGTCGAGGATCTCGTCGGCGTGGTAGCCGGCCAGCGGCACCTCGGACGTCCCCACCAGGTAAAGGTCGTCGGCCTCGACCCGGTACACCTCGTCGGCGTGGGCGCCCAGAAATCCGGTGCCGGCCATCACTTCCGGGCGCACCAGCACCGGCGGGATCATCGGGATGAAGTCGTTGTCGACCGCCAGCCGCAGGGCCAGCTGCAGCAGGCCCAGCTGCAACAGGGCACCCCGGCCGGTCAGGAAGTAGAACCGCGAGCCGGCCACCTTCGCGCCGCGTCGCATGTCGATGAGACCCAGAGACTCACCCAATTCCAAGTGGTCCCTGGGGTTCTCGATCGTGGCGGGCTCGCCGACCACGTCGAGGACGCGATAGTCGTCCTCGCCGCCGGCGGGCACCCCGTCGACGATGACGTTCGAGATCGCCATGTGTGCCGCGGTGAACGCCGCCTCGGCGCCGGCCTGGGCGGCTTCCGCGGCCTTCACCTGCTCGGCGAGCTCCTTGGCGCGCTGCAGCAGGGCAGGCCGCTCCTCGGCCGATGCCGCGCCCACGCTCTTGCTGGCGGCTTTCTGTTCGGCGCGCAAGCCGTCGGCGGCCGAAATCGCCGCGCGGCGCTCGGCGTCGGCGGCCAGCAAGGCGTCCACCAGCGCCGGGTCTTCGCCACGACTGACTTGCGAACGGCGCACGGCATCGGGGTCTTCCCGGAGCAGCTTCAGGTCGATCACGGCCCCGACACTACTTTTGCGGCGCCGATCGCATGGCAGAGCACCCACCACCGAGGTCCCACATACCACATCTGCAACTTTCGTAACGTTGCTTGTGCGGCCCTGTCAGAATGGAACCGATGTCGCAAGCACCGGAGAAGGAAGTTTCGGAAGCCAGCACCCCCGCCGGCTCCCGCGACGACACAGCGAAACAACCGCTGGGCGGCATCCGGTGGCCGCGCGGGTTGCAGGCGACCGCGACCAGGCGGGCGCTGTTGCTCACCGCGCTCGGCGGCCTGCTGATCGCCGGACTGGTCACCGCGATTCCCGTCGGCACCGGGCCGGGGCGGCTGGCCGGCTATATCGACCCGGTGCCCAGCACCGGCACCAAGAGCGACGCCGCCTTCAACCGCGCCAAGAGCGGCGATTGCCTGATGTGGCCGGATGCCACCCCCGAGTCCGCCAGCATCGTCAACTGCACCGACGATCACAAGTTCGAAGTCGCCGAGTCCGTCGACATGCGGACTTTCCCCGGCTCCGAGTACGGGCCCAGCGCCGCACCCCCGTCGCCGGCTCGGATCCAGCAGATGACGCAGGAGCAATGCGAGCCGGCGGTCCACAACTACCTGGGCGCCAAGTTCGATCCCAACAGCAAGTTCATGGTCAGCCTGCTGTGGGCCGGCGACCGAGCCTGGCGCCAGTCCGGCGACCGCCGCATGCTTTGCGGGCTACAGCTGCCGGGCGGCAACAACCAGCAGCAGGCCTTCAAGGGCAAGGCGTCCGACGTCGACCAGTCCAAGGTCTGGCCGACCGGCACCTGCCTGGGCATCGATCCGGCGATCAACCAGCCGACCGATGTCCCGGTCGACTGCGCGACGCCGCACGCGATGGAGGTCACCGGCACGGTGAACCTGGCCGAGAAGTTTCCCGGCGCCCTGCCCGCCGAGCCCGACCAGGACGGGTTCATCAAGGATTCGTGCACGAGGATGACGGACGCATACCTCGCGCCCACCAAGTTGCGCACCACCACCCTGACGCTGATCTACCCCATCGTGTCGGTGCCGAGTTGGTCGGCGGGTAGCCGCGAGGTCGCGTGCAGCATCGGCGCCACGCTGGGCAACGGTGGCTGGGCCACGCTGGTGAACAGCGCCAAGGGCCAGCTGCTGATCAACGGTCAGCCGCCGATCGCCCCACCCGACATTCCCGAGGACCGGCTGACGATGCCGCCGATACCGGTTCAGGCGCCGAGCCAGCCCAGCGCTCCGCCGGACGCCATACCGCCCAACAATCAGCACCTGCCTCAGCAGCAGCCGGTCGTGACGCAACCGCAAGCGCCGCAGGACGTCCCGCCGCCGCAAGATGGTGGGGCGGCGCCACCGCCCAGCCCGCCACCCCCGGC